>DASZMD010000001.1:0-7947 GCA_035551955.1 Solirubrobacteraceae bacterium
AGAGCACCCAGAGGTGTAAGGTCCGCGTCGAGGTGACGGGTACCGAGCACAAGCGGCTTACGCACCGAGCTGTCCCCGCCGACGCGGAGTCGGCGCGCAACGACTTTGCCGTCCGCGAGTGCGAATGCTCGGTATGCGGGAGCACGGCAGGCCTTCTCATGCTCGATGAGCCTCGGCCCGTGTGCGTGGCATGCGCCGAGGTGGAGCAGCTGGCGTTCCTCGCGTCGGTTAACGCGCTCACATGAGACTCGTCGCGAGCGTCGCGCCCACGCCCCACCAAGGCGTGCGATGCAGGCGGCGACCGATCTAGATCACACCAGCCAAGCTCTCCTCGTCGATCGCTTGACGAAGGTTTACGACGACGGGACCACGGCGCTCGATGACATCGCGCTGCGAATCCCGGCCGGCACCTTCTTTGGGCTTCTAGGCCCGAATGGCGCCGGCAAGACCACGTTGATCGGTGTCGCCGCCGGGCTCGTTCGCGCCGCCCCCGGCAAGGTCTTCGTATTCGGCCACGACGTGGTTTCGGACCTCGAGGCGCGGCTCCTCGTCGGCCTCGCGCCCCAGGAGGTGCACCTCGATCGATTCCTGACCGCACATGAGGTCCTCGCCTATCACGGTCGCTACTTCGGGATCGGCAAGCTCGAGGCCTCCGAGCGCGCCCGTGAGCTCCTCGACGTGTTCGATCTCGCCGCCAAGGCAGGGACTAAGCCGAACCGTCTCTCGGGGGGGATGCGCCGCCGGCTGCTGATCGCCCGTGCCCTCGTACACCGGCCGCGGCTCGCGATCCTCGACGAGCCGACCGCGGGAGTCGATCTCGAGCTGCGCCATGACCTGTGGCGTTACCTGCGCCGGCTGCACTCAGAGGAGGGCCTGACGGTGCTCTTGACGACGCACTACATCGAGGAGGCCGAGGCACTGTGCGAGCGGATCGCCTTCATTCGCGGCGGTCGCATCAGCGCTGAGGGAACGCCGGCGGAACTGACCGGCCGGTTCGGCGGCGATGGGCTCGAGGACGCCTATCTCGAGGCGATGCGCGCATGAGTACCGTCGAGCTGCGGATCCGCCAGCGCCGCGGTGCCCTCGCCCTCGCCGGCCGCGAGACGCGACGGGTGCTCACACTGTGGACGCAGACGATCCTGGCGCCCGTACTCACCGCGACGCTCTTCCTCGCCGTCTTCGGCGGCGCGCTCGGCGGCCGCATCCACCACATCCAGGGCCTCACCTACCTGAGCTTCATCCTTCCGGGGCTGCTCGTCATGACCGTCGCCGGCCAGGCCTTCGCCAATGCCGCCACCAGCCTCTTCCAAGCCAAGAACGAGGGCTACATCGACGATTTGCTGAGCTCGCCGCTGCGACCTTGGCAGCTCGTGCTCTCCTACCTCAGCGGCGGCCTCGTGCGCGGTCTCCTCGCCGCCACGGTCATTGCCCTCGGCAGCCTGCCGTTCGCCCATGAGGGAGCGCAACCGGCGCTCGCCGCGCTCGCGCTGGTGCTCACCGGCCTCGTGTTCTCGAGCCTCGGGGTGATCACCGGCATCTGGGCTGAGACCTTCGACCAGCACGCCTTCATCGCCAACGTGGTGATCACCCCGCTCGCGCTCATCGGGGGCGTCTTCTACTCGGTGGGGACGCTCGCTCAACCATGGACCACTCTGACCCGCCTGGATCCGATCTACTATCTCGTGGACGCAACGAGATCGGGTCTCACGGGAGTCAACGAGGCACCCGTGTGGGTCTCGCTCCCCGCTCTGGCAGTGGTGGCCGTTATCGCAGTCAGCGCCGCGAGCGCATTGGTCGCCAGCGGTTGGCGCCTGCGGCCGTGACGAGCTCACATCAGGTTCGGTGTGTGGAGATCCGAGAGGTGCTGCGCCGCGCCGAGATCGAAGCCGGCGGCCCGTAGCCGCCGGATGCGGTTCTCCTCCATGGTGTGCATGAGCTCGCGCACGGCGTGGGCGCCGTCCGAGAGCTCGGCGGGCTGCAGCGAACCCGCGGCCATGATGGTCAGGCCTTCGGTGAGGAGCGGGCTCAGGCCCGACATCTGGGTGAGCTTGGAGGCGCGACGCTCCGCGGCACCGACGAGGTTCGCCTGCTCGCCGGAGTCGGTAGCCATCCGGCGGCGCACTTGGGAGATGCCGAAGTGGACGTGCCGGACCTCGTCCCGGTGCGCCAAAGCCGCCGCGGCGCGCGTCGCGGCATCGGGCGCATGCACTTCGACGAAGCGCAGGAGGTCGAGGAATGTCCCCTCGCCCAGGACATTGAGCAGGAGCGCCGCGTTGCTGAAGTCCCGCTCCTCGAGCAGCGTGTGCAGCGAGAGCTCGGTCGAGGCGAGGGCATAGCTCGCCTGTCCTCCGATCAGCGATCGTTTGGTGAACACTTCGACATGACGGGCCTCGTCGTGGATGTGCCCGGCGAGCCACATGAGCATCTCCGGGTAGCCGGGGTTGACGTGGCCCACGAAGCTCGCGGGCACGTAGAGGGCCGCGTACTCGTTCTGAGCGATGAAGGTCATCACCTGCGACACCGCCCGCTCCATGAAGTCGGGGAGACCGCAAGCCGCGTCCCAAGGGATGTCGCGCGAGGCGTCCCACTGGGCCGTCGACGCCTGCTCGGCGAGCTCGGCGACGTCATCGGCCCAGATCGCGTCCCGCTCGTTGAGCCCCCACCGGAAGGCGGGCGCCCCACCCTCGGCGATCGCGCCGAGCGGGGTGAGCCCCGCGGCGGCGTCGGCGGCGCCGGGTACCTCGCCCGAGGACCGGAGGTCCGCGGTATGGAACTCGCCGGCACGCAACGGCGGACCTGGCTCCCTGGCGGGTAGCGGCCCGGCCAGCACCCGGTCCGAAGGGCCCCGTTCGATCTCGATGGCATAGGGGCCGCCGTGCGGCATCCGTTCGGCGACCGGGGTGTGCCCTGCGCTCCGGGCCCAGGCCGGAAGCTCGAGCGCGGTCGCGCGCGACGCGGTCAGGACCTCGAGACGCTCGCCCCCCGCCAGGCCCTCGAGCGCGGCGGCGAGGAGCACCTCGAGGCCGCCGCCGAGCTCGAGCTCACCCGCGTCGAGGCGTCGAGCGCTCACGCCGCGGAGGCGTCTCGCATCGCGGCGGCGAGATCCCCATAGCCCGAGCGGCCACCCGGCAGCCAGCGCTTGACACCCTCGAGAGTCATCGCCTGGCGCATCTCCCGATCGTCGTAGCTCATCGCCAGCAGCGCCGCCTGCCACCGCTCCGCCAGTGAGTCGTCGAGCGACGGCAACGCAGTGAAGTTGCAGTGGTAGTAGGTCGGACTGCGCCACGCGACCGCGAGGTCGGCCACCGCCGGTAGGTGGTCGGCTCGGAAGGCAGCGAGCGTGGTCTCACCCAGCGCGCCCGCGTCCGCCCTCCCCTCGGCCACGGCGCGCACCACCCGGAGCTCCGAGTCGCCGGTGTCCCCGTGCTTGCCGAGATCGGTGTCGAAACGCACGAGCTCGCACTCCCTGGCGGTGTCGAGGCCCTGCTCGCCCAGGTAGTGGAGCGGGAGGATCGCCGCGTGTCCGGAGTCACGACTCCCGAGCGCCAGGCGCCGCCCGGCCAGATTCCGTACGTCATCGAAGGACTCATCGCGGCGGGTCACGATCACCGTCGCGAACTCGGCGTCGACGTCGCGCATCCCGAGGATCCGCGCGTCGCCGCCCAGCTCCTGCTCGAGGGCGACAAACGCGGTGTTCGTGTTCCAACCTATGTCGACGTCACCGGCAAGCACCGCCGCCACGAGCCGCTCGTAGTTGGAGTACAGGAGGTAGTCGGTCGGAACTCCGTGGCGCTCGAAGTGCCCGAGGAACGTCTCCCAGATGGTGACGATGCGCGGGTGGTAGGCGACCGCGCCGACGAGCACTTCGGCCTTGGCGCGGCTCATGGAACGGGAAGACCGGCAAGTGCCTTGCCGATCCAGTTGCGAAGGACACCGTTGGTGGGTGCCATCACGGCTCCGGCGCGGGCGTCGCGCAGGTGGCGTTCGACTGGGAGCGCGCGCGTGTAGCCCTGGCCGCCGCACACCTCGAGCGCGCGCCCCGTGACCGAGGCCGCCGTGTCGGTCGCGAGCACCTTGGCTTCCATGAGCGCGACGAGGGCGTCGTCCTCACCGGCGTCGCCCAGCCGCGCTGCCTCGCACACCATCAGGCGCGCCGCCCTGGTGCTCATGTCCATCTCGGCCAGCGCGTGCTGCACCGACTGAATCTCGGCGAGCGACCCGCCGCTCGCGTACCGGCGAGTCGACGCGTGCGCGACCGCGGCGGCAAGGGCTGCCGAGGCGATCCCTACGTTGACGGCCGCGAGGCCGGCGAGGAAGCACGGCGCGACCGCGGTGAAGACCAGGGCCTGTCCCTCGCCGGGGCGACCGACCCGTGCGCCGTCTTCGACCAGGCAGTCGAACTGCGCGGCGACGCTGGAGTTACCCGCCATTCCCAGCCCATCCCATTCCCCCTCGAAGCGGACGCCGTCTGCGCCGGTGACGGCGTAGCTGTCCAGTCCTTCTCCATCGCCGCGCTGGACGAGGACGAGATAGAGGCCGGCATGGCCGCCCGAGGTCACGAAGCTCTTGCGCCCGCGGATCCTGAAGCCGCCGTTCTCGCGCTCGGCCGACAGCTCCGGCGCATAGAAATGCGCGCCGGTTCCGCGCTCGGAGAAGGCGAGCGTCCCGAGGGTGCGCCCGGCGGCCATCTCCTCCAGGAACTCGCCGGCGCGCTCACCCCCACCGGCCGCGATGGTGGCAGCGGTCACCGAATGCATGAGGAAGACCATCCCCGACGAGGCACACACGGCCCCCACCGCCTCGCACGCATCGACGAGCTGCGCCAGTCCGCCGCCCGCCCCGCCGAAGGACGCCGGGACCAGTAGACCCAGCGCCCCACGTGACGCCAGCGCGCGCACCGAAGCCTCGGGAAACGATCGCTCGCGATCCACGGCCGAAGCCGACGGCGCTATTGCGTCGCGCGCAACCTCACGGATACTCTCGACCAGCGAAACTGTCGCTGAGGACATAGACAGCGCTCCCTTCGGGAAGATAGAACGGGCTTTGCCACCCGGACCGGGTGGCCATGGTCAGACTCGCTCAGCGATATCTCACCCGGATCACCCCCTCCCGCTGTAATCGAGCGTTGGCACTGCCAGCCATCGTACGCGAGGGCAGTCTCGCGGCGTCCAGCGCGCAGCCGGTGGCCCTAGATGGGCCGTCGCAGCGGCGGGCCGCCCGAGGCGGCGGCCAGTGTGGCGGGGTCAAGGCGCAACCCGAAGCCGTCGGCCAGCCGCGTGAGGTGGTTGAAGATCCCGACGATGTGGGCAACTTCGAGGCAGCCCTCTTGATCGAGCCCCACCTCGTGCAGAGAAGCCCAATCCTCAGGACCGACGGTGTGGGGGTCGAGGCTGAGCTTCTCCGCGACGGCACACAGGGCACGGTCACGGTCTGAGAGCGGCGCCTCAGACCAATGCCCGCGCTCGATCGCCGCCGCTGTCTCGTCATCGCCCCCCTCGGCACGCAGAAACTCTGCGTGAGACATCGTTCAGTAGAAGCACGTCTGAGCCGAAGCGGTGACCCCGGCGACCATCTCTCGCTCCTGACGGTCGAGCGCGCCCGGGGCGAACATGATCTCGTTGAAGAGGCCTTGGAAGGGGCCGCCGATCCGGGGATGCGCCATCAACAGCCGGCCCATCGCACCCACGAAGCCGAAGTTGTAGGGATGGTCATCGGGCCGAGCCGCGGCTGCGTCCTCGACGGAGGGCAGGCGGATGTAGGCGTCCTCGCCGTCCCGGAGCATGCTCATCACGCAACCCTCCGGTCAATCGGAGACACGAAGGTCACGATCCTGACGCCCACCACTCCTCCTCACATGGCGGACCACTAGAAGTCCACCGACTCGACGCGAAGAGCATATAGCACAGCCCTGGTAACCTGCGCACCCTCGCCATGCCCCTCCGAACTGAGCAGATCGGCAGTATTCCGCGCACGCGCGAACTCATCGAGGCCAACGAGGCCGCCGCCTCGGGCGAGTTCTCCGGTACCGAGCTCGCGCGCCTGCGCGACGAGGCCGTACGCGAAACCATCGCTCGCCTCGAGGCAACCGGGTCGCCCGTAGTCAGCGACGGCGAGCAGGCCAAGTCGAGCTTTGTCACCTACCCGATCGAGGGTCTCGAGAACCTGGCCTCCGGAGGTGTGGAGATCCCCTTCGAGGACGGCCATTCCCGCGAGCTCCCAAAGCTCACCGGAGGGCCGTTCCGCTACGCGGTTAACGCTGACCGCTATCTGCGCAAAGCACAGGAATACGCAACGGTGCCGGTCAAGCAGGCGGTCATTGCGGCATCGGCGCTGAGCCTGCTCTATCCCCAGGAGAGGCTCGCGGAATATCCGCAGGATGCATTCCTCACCGATCTCGTGAACGAGGCGGAAATCGACGTTCGTCGCTGCCTGCAAGCAGGCGCGCACTGCGTGCAGATGGACTTCACCGAAGGTCGCCTGTCGATCAAGCTCGACCCGAGCAAGCAGCTGCTGGGGAACTTCATCGCGCTCAACAATTCGGTGCTCGACCGCTTCGCCCCCAAAGAGCGCGAACGCATCGGAGTACACACCTGCCCCGGCGGCGACCAGGAGTCGACCCACAGCCTCGACGTCGACTATCTCGATCTCCTGCCGGGGCTGTTCGACCTGCACGCCGGGAGCTTCTACATCCAGATGGCGAGCGAGTCCGACAAGGCGCGGGTGCTCGGCATCATCCGCGACAACCGCCAGGACGACCACTGCGTCTTCGTCGGCGTCATCGATCCCCTGAGCTCACGCGTGGAGACGCCCGAGGAGGTCCGCGACCTTCTTCTCGAGGCTGCCGAGTACATCCCCCCGCGGCAGCTCGGGTCATGCGACGACTGCGGCTTCTCGCCCTTCGCCGACGACGTCACCCGGTCGCGAGAAACGGTCTTTGAAAAGATCGCAGCGCGCGTCGAGGGCACTCGGATGGCCTCGGAGAAGCTCGGGCTGTAAAGGCCCGGGGGCTATGCGCCCAGGCCCCATGTCATGAAACTCGCGATGGTAGGTAAGGGCGGCGTGGGGAAGACTTCCATCTCGGGGACGCTTGCGCGCCTGCTCGCTCGTCGCGGGAGGCGCGTGCTGGCGATCGATGGCGATCCGAATCCCAACTTGGCCCTGACCCTCGGAGTAACGCCAGAGCAGATGGAGGCGATGCCGACGCTGTCCGCCGACCTCGTCGAGTTCACCGACGGTACCTACCGGTTGACCAAATCCTTCGAAGAGGTGTGCGCCGCGCATTCGCTCGCCGCCCCCGACGGTGTAACGCTGCTCGCGCTGCGGCCCGAGCAGAAGGCCGGAGCCGGGTGACTGGGGACTCTGCACGCTACGGTTCGTAGCCTCGTCGAAGTGGCATCGCCGGCTCCGCAGGACATCTGCCTGCTCGACATCGAGGCGTCGCTCGAGCACTTCGCGCAGAGCAAGGCGCTGCACGCCGACACCATGCTCGTCGTCGTCGAACCCTACCTGCGCTCGCTGGAGACGGGGCGGCGCATGATCGGCCTCGGACGGCAGCTCTCTCCGGAACGGATCGAGCTCGTGGTCAATAAGCTGCGCGACGCCAGCGAGCTCGAGGCGGTGCATGAGCTGGCGAGTACCACCGGCGTCGAGATCGCAGGCGTCATCCCCTACGACAGTGGCTTGATGACCGCCGAGCGCGCTGGGCTCGCGCCGCTCGACTTCGATCCCCACGGTGTCGCAGTCATGGCCATCGAGGAACTCGCGGAGCGGCTGATGACTACCGTCGAAGCGCTGTCATGAGTCTTTGAGCAGGATCCACAGCGAGAGCACCACGATCGGTACCGCCGTGCTCGCATGCCAGATCGTCGATCCCCACGCCGCCTTTCCGTGGACCGCGTCGACGACCAGTGGCACGTGAGTGGCGAGCACCCAGAAGCCGGCGAGAAA
>DASZMD010000002.1:0-4759 GCA_035551955.1 Solirubrobacteraceae bacterium
GGCGAAGAGCTGGTGGGCGGGACGGGTACGGGGGCGGCGACGCCGGGGGGCGGAGCGGTCGGCGTCCACGTCGAGCCCGGCGGGGAGGCGCCGTGGCCCTTGCCCAGCGTCTCGCGTGGGAAGACGGGACTGAGGAGGCTGTTGAGCTGTCCGGTGACGGCGTGGACGATGGCCGTGGCCGTCTGGTGGCCGAACCCGGTGGTGGTGAGTGCCGTGGAGCCGATCGTCGCGCCGGCCGTCGTCGAGCCGACGGCCGCTGCCGCCGCCGCGTGCGAGGCCGTGCGCGTGGCGAGGCGCGCATGGGTCGACCCGAGGACGCCGGTCCCGCTCAGCTGCGGCAGATCGTGGATCCGCGGGCTGAGGACCCGGAGGCGGAAATCGTGCACGACGAGGATGGTGCCGGTCGTTCCCGCGGCGGCGATGAGGGCGCCGATGAGCGCCTTGCCGGCCACGCCCTTGAGTACCGAGCTCGCACCCAGCAGCCCGCTCCCCGCGACGCCGGCACCGGCGAGGCCGCCGCCCGCGGTCACGCCCACGACCGCCTGGCGCAGGGCGAAGGTCGGCGCCACCGGGAGGATCACGGCGATCCGCCGCCGCTGGCGCTCGAGCTCGTGACGGTACTCGCGGCACCCCTGGCACCCGCGCAGGTGCCGTCGCAGGGTGGTGCGGCGCAGGGCGGCCCCGCGCATCGTCGCCAGCTGCTCGCGGATCTCCCGGCAGTCCGCCTCGCGGGCCGCGCGGTCGGCGAGCAGCGACTCGCGGGCCTGGAAGATCAGCGCCTTGACCTTCTCCCGGGGCACTCCGAGCACCGAGCCGATCTCATCGTGGCTGAGCGCACCCATCTCGGCGAGAACGAGCGCGGCGCGCTGATCGTCGGGAAGGTGATTGATGTCGACGACGAGGTCGCGGAGGTCCTGGCGGCGCTGCACCTGAACGGCGAGACCGTCGGTGGCGGGCTCCTCGAACTCGAGCGCGGCGCGCTCACGGCGGGCGCGGAGGATGGAAAGGCAGCGGTTACGGGCGATGGTGAACAGCCATGCCCGCAGGCGAATCGGCTTGCGCGAGGAGACGAGGTCGTTGTAGGCGGCGAGGAAGGTGTGCTGGAGGGCGTCCTCGGCCTCGTCGGCGCAGCCGAGCATGTGGCGACAGAACGAGAGGATCGATCGGTAGTGACGGTCGTAGACCGCCTCGAAGGCGTTCGCGTTTCCGTCCCTGATGAGCGCCACCAGACGATCATCCGACAGCAGTCGCAACAGCCCCGGAGACGCCAACGCTGCAACCCCTGCCGGTGCCACCCGCGGCACCGCGCTTGCTTCCATGACGCGCATTATGCTCTTTTTCGGACCAAAACTCTACCCATCTGAAAAAAAAGTCAAACCAGTTTCTAGGGGCTCTGAGCGGGGCGGCGGGGGCCCCGGAGGGTCGACAATGTCACGTCCTGTAGGCCGCAGAGACTCGTCCAGTTCCAGCTGCCAGAAGTATCGTGTGAAAGTGACGCCGGCGCGGAAGTCCCCGACGTGGGGCTCGATCCGCTCCCCGCGAGCCATGGCGACAATGAGCTCCGGGTAGGTGCGGCCGGGCAGCGCCGCGTACATGGGCGCGGGGAAGGCGCCCCCGAAGCGCGTGTTGACGTCGGTGATCCCGAGCCCGATCTCCCGGTCGCGGAACACCTGCACGGTGCAGGGACCGCGCACGCCCAGGGCCTCCACGACACGGCGGCCGAGATCGACGAGCTCGCGATCGGCGATCACCGTCCCCTTGATCGACTCGCCGCCCCGCGACTCGATCATCGTCCGGGGGATGGCGTTCAGGCAGCGAGCGTCGAGATCGGACAGGCAATCGATCGAGAACTCGGGCCCGTCCATCAGCCATTGGACCATCGTCGGCTCCTTGACGTAATCGACGAGGAACTCGACGGCGCGGGCGTCATCGGCGTGATGGATCGAGCGCGCTCCCGAGCCCTGGCGCGGCTTGATCATCACCGGGTAGCGCCCGACGGGCTCCCTGGGGAGCACGGTCGGGGGCGAGGGAAGCCCGAGGCGCTCGAGGAGCAGGTGAGCCTCGTATTTGTCGAAGGTGGCGCGGGCGATCTCGGCCGCGGGCACGAGCGCGGGCAGTTCCCCCGCCTCGCGCGCGTGCGCGAGCACCTCGAGGTCGAGGTCGGTGAGGGGGATCACGGCGCGGACGTGGTATCGCTCGCACAGCTCCTGGAGGGCGGGGATGTACGAGGGGTCCGCAATCGGTGGGACGGCGGCGCGGTGATGGGCCGCGTACTGGGCCGGGGCGAGGGGGTTGGGGTCGGCGGCCACCACGGCGGCGTGCTGGGCGAAGGCGGAGACGATGTCGTAGCGCTTCCCCACGCCGGTGAGGAGGACCCCTACGTCGCGTTCGGTGGATGCCATCCGCCCGTCCTTCCCTTGTACAGGCCCTGGCCGTTGACGACCGCGCGCCAGGTCATGGCGAGGATCTTGAGGTCGAGGGCCAGCGACTGGTGCTCCACGTACCACAGGTCGAGCTCGATGCGCTCGGGCCACGGGAGCGAGGCGCGCCCGTTGACCTGCGCCCAGCCGGTGATCCCGGGCTTGACGGCGAGCCGGCCCCGCTGGCGCTCGGTGTACTGCTCGACCTGCACGGGCACGGTGGGCCGGGGGCCGACGATCGACATCTCGCCCCGCAGGACGTTCCACAGGTTGGGCAGCTCGTCGAGCGAGAAGCGTCGCAGTACCTTTCCCACCCGGGTGATCCGCGCATCGCCGCGCTGGATGGCCAGCCCTGCGCCGGTGAACTCGGCGCCGTGCATCATGGTGCGCAGCTTGTAGATCTCAAACGGCGCGCCCCCTTGGCCCACGCGCGTCTGCCGGTAGATCGGGCTGCCCGGGGACTCGAGCCTGATCGCCACCGCCACCAGGGCGACAAGCGGGGCGGTGAGCGCCGAGCCCGCCCCGGCGAGGACGAGGTCGAGAAGGCGCTTGGTGCCCATCGCCGGCCTCATCGGGTGCCCTCGGCGGGCTCCCACACCGCGGGGGTCCCCCGGCGCAGCCAGTCCCACAGGCCGGCAGCGAGCGAGGCGGTGGTGAGCACGTAGTAGCGGGCGATGAGGAACGGGCGGGCGGGGATGATGCCGGCGGCGAGGGCGGCGAGGAGTAGGGCCGCCTGGGCCGCCACGGCCGCGACGTAGACCCAGCCGTGCCCGAGGAGGGCGATGCTGGTGGCGAGGACGATGAGGTGCAGGAAGGGAGTCGCGTAGCGGAGCACGCGGTGGGAAATGATCATGAATGCGTACAGGGGGTCGTAACCGCGCGGGGAGAGCATCCCGCCGCGCACGACGATCGGCCAGGCGTGACTCATCATCCGCCGCTTGCGAGCGAACTCGCCCTCGATCGTCGGGACCATCTTCTCGGTCGCCCGCGCCCGCGGCTCGTAGACGGCGAGCCAGCCGCGCTTGACCATGTTGAAGGGGAAGGACAGGTCGTGCCCCATGATCGGGTCGACGACGACGTAGGACTCCTTGCGGGTGGCGTAGATGGCGCCGTTTCCCCCGGTGACCGAGCGCAAGCGCGACTCGAGCGAGCGCAGCGCCATCTCGTAGCGCCAGTACACGCCCTCCTGGTTGGTCCCGTTCTCGCTCACGAAGCGCACGTCGCCGCACACGTAGCCGACGCGAGGATCGCCAAAGGCCGCCACCAGTCGCGTGAGCGCATCGGGCTCCCAGATCGCGTTGGCGTCAGAGAAGGCGACGAGATCGCCCTTGGCGCGCTGCACAGCGGTGTCCTGGGCGCGGATCTTGCCGCGGCGAGGGAGCTCGAGGACGATATCGGCGCCCGCGCCGCGCGCGCGCTCGGCGGTCGCGTCCACGGAGCCGTCGCAGGCGACGATGACCTCGAGCAGCTCAGAGGGATAGTCGAGCGCCCGTAGGTTCGCCACCCGCCCGGCGATCACCGTCTCCTCGGCATAGGCGGGCACGATCACCGATACGGCAGGCGCCCGGCCGGGCTCGCGCTCGCGCTCGGGCGGGGCGGCGGGGCGGCGGTGGAGCCGAGCGAGCCCCGCGAGCACGGCTCCATAGCCCACCTGCGCGTACACGAGCAGGCCGGCGGAGATCCAGAAGATGATCGCGAGGGCGGTCACGGCGGCGCTCATTGTGGCGGGCTTTGCCCAGGAAGCTTTGCCGGACCCTGCGCGTCCTCGGTGATGTGGGCGCTTTTCCGGCCCGCACCCTCCTCCAGAAAAGGACTGACCATGCCCGCTTACCGAGTTCGCGGCGCGCTGACCGCTGCCCTCATCGCCCTCGCCTCAGCCGGCGCCGCGGCGGCGCCGGCCGGCGCTCTCGCGCACGCCCGGCCTCACCACCACGCCCACCATGTCGCAATCCCCCAGCACAACAGAGGCGATCGCGATCCCGACAACAACGGCCACCCGAGCGACCGCGACGGCGGCATCTAGTGGGTCTCCCAGGAGTCCTCGCTCACATCAGCTCCCGGTACAGCGCCAGCGTCCGCCGCGCCGCCTCCTCCCACGAATACGGGCCGGAGGCGGCGGCCGCGGCGGCGGCGGCGAGCCGCTCGCGGGCGCCGCGGTCCGCGATCAGGCTCGTGAGCGCGTCGCCCAGCGCGCCCGCATCGTCGGGGGGCACGAGCAGGGCGGCGCCGGTCTGCGCCACTTCGCGCAAGCCGCCGACATCGCTCACCACCGCCGGCTTGCCGAACGCGAGCGCGGTGGCCAGCACTCCGGAGAAGTCCAGGCGCTCGGTTCGCGAGTA
>DASZMD010000003.1:0-12600 GCA_035551955.1 Solirubrobacteraceae bacterium
TAGTCGAGGTGCTGGATGATCACGCCCGCGAGGATGATCCCCAGGCCGCCGCCGACACCGAGGATCGAAGAGAGAATGCCGATGCTCCCGGCCACCTTCTCGCGGGGGAACTCGTCGCGCACGATCCCGAAGGCGAGGGGGAAGATCCCCCCGCCCGCTCCCTGGATCACGCGCGCCGTGATCATCACCGGGAGCGAGGTGGCCAGCGCCCCGAGAAGCGTGCCCCCAATGAGGATCACGAGCGTCCCCAGGAGCACGCGCTCCTTGCCGTACATGTCGCCCAGGCGGCCGAGGATCGAGGTGCCCACCGAGGCCGACAGCAGGTACCCGGTGAGCAGCCAGGTGACGCCGCTCTCGCTGGCGTGGAGGCTGTGCTGGATCGACGGGAGCGCGGGAACGACCGTCGAGCTGAGCGCCGCATACGCCATCCCGGCAAGCGAGAGGACGGCGAGCGTGATGTTCGGGTGAACGCGCTTGGCGTGAGGTTCGGTCACGGGTTCGGCCAGGAATCTACAGCGACGACAACACGAACAATCGGAGCCCGTCCCTCCCGCCAGGCCCCTCGGGTACTATAGCGGAATGAGCATTCCGCCCCTCGAGATGGAGCCCGCCTGGGCCCAGCTCGCGCCCGAGGCCAAGCGGGCGCGGCTGCTCCGGGCCGCGGGTGAGGTGTTCGCGCGAGACGGCCTCGACACCTCGATGCCCGTGGTCGCCGCCGCCGCCGGGGCGGGGGTGGGTAGCGTCTACCGCCAGTTCCCCTCCAAGCACGAGCTCATCGCCGAGCTCGTGGTCGACCGCCTCGACCAAATCGCCGAGGGCGCCCGGCAGGCCGGGGAGCGTGAGGGCGGCCGGTGGGCGGCCCTGACCGAGATGCTGTGGCGCCTGGTCGAGCGCGACTCGTGCGACGACTTCTTCGGCGAGGCGATGCTCACCGTCTCCGCTCATCCCGAGGTCATCACCGCCCACGAGCGCGCCAGTTCCGCGCTGAACCAGCTCCTCATCGACACCCGCGCCGAGGGTCGCCTGCGCGCCGACGCGACGCCGGTCGACCTCAGGCTCCTGTTCGCGGCCACCCGGGCGGCCAAGCAGGTCGAGCCCACGGCCTGGCGCCGCATGCTCGAGCTCCTCATCGACGCTCTGGACACGCGCCGCGCGCGTTAATACCACCGCAAGACCAGCCGCCCATCATCTCCGCAGATGCTGCTGCTGATCCTGTTCGCCGTGGTCGCCGGCGCGGGCACGGCGATCACCCCATGCGTCCTGCCGGTGCTCCCCGCGCTCCTGTCTGCGAGCGCACTCGGTGGACGCCGGCGACCGCTTGGAATCGTGCTCGGGCTGGCACTGACCTTCACCATCGCCATCGTTGCCCTCGCCCAGATCGCCAAGGGCGTGGGGCTGGCGAGCGGCGCCGCGCGCACCCTCGCCGTGGTCGTGCTCATCGCCTTCGGACTGGTGATGCTCATACCCGAGCTCGCCGAACGGGTCCAGGCTCCCCTCTCGCGCCTGGCCCGCTTCGGCCCCCGCACGCGCGGAAGTGGGTTCTGGTCGGGACTGTTCGTGGGCGGCGCGCTCGGTTTCGTGTGCGCGCCGTGCGCCGGGCCGATCCTCGCGGCGGTGATCTCGGTCAGTGCCTCGGGCAACACCTCCGCCCGGGTGGTCGCGGTCGCCATCGCCTTCGTCGTCGGCCTCAGTGCCGTGCTGACGATCTACTCGATCGGTGGGCGGCGGGTGATGGACGTCGTGCGCCGCCGGGCCCGCGGCCACGCCGTCGAGCGGGGACTCGGCATCGTCCTGCTCCTCACCGGCGTGGTGATGGCGACCAACCTCGACGTGCGCTTCGAGGACGCGCTGGCGAACTCGAAGAGCCTCCCCTCCTTCCTCACCGACCCGACGCGCTCGCTCGAGAGCTCGAACGCGGTCCAGAACCGCCTCGCAACGCTGCGCCCCGCCTCTCGCTTCGCCGTCCGCCAGCGCCAGGCGGCCGCCGTCGCCGCTCAGCCGACCGCCGCCGCCACCGCGGTCGCCATCCCCGGCGTCCGAACTCCGTCACTGCCCGACCTCGGGCAGGCGCCGAACTTCATCGGCAATCAGCAGTGGTTCAACACTCCCGCCGGCCGGCCCCTGACCATGTCGGGGCTGCGGGGCCACGTCGTCCTCATCGACTTCTGGACCTACACGTGCATCAACTGCATCCGCACGCTCCCGTTCCTCAAGGCCCTGTACGCCGACTATCACCCGTACGGCCTCGAGATCGTCGGGGTGGAGACGCCAGAGTTCACCTTCGAGCAGGACGCAAGCAACGTCCGGCAGGCGGTCCAGAGCGACGCGATCCGCTACCCGGTGGTCCAAGACAACAATTACGGGACCTGGAACGCCTACCAGAACGAGTACTGGCCGGCGGACTACCTGGTCGACTCGGGCGGCGAGGTCCGGCACACCCAGTTCGGGGAGGGCGACTACAAGCAGACCGAAGCCGCCGTCCGCCAGTTGCTCTTCCAGGCCGGAGCCAGGCACCTGCCGGCGCCCATCACCGCCAGGATCCCCACCGCCTCGCAGGCCATGGCCACCCCGGAGACGTACCTGGGCGCCGACCGAGCCGCGCAGGAGGCGTTCGTGCCCAAGGTCACGTCCGGCGTCCACAGCTACCCAGGCGCCGCCGGCCTCCACCTCAATCAGGCGGCGCTCAAGGGCACCTGGCAGGTGACCTCGCAGTATGCGGCGCCCGTCTCCTCCCCCGGTGAGATCTCGCTCGACTTCCAGGCCGCCAAGGCCTACCTGGTGCTCACCTCGGTCGGGAGCATCCCCCGTAAGGTGCAGGTGCTGCTGAACGGCCGCCCGATCCCCGCCGCCGTCGCCGGGAGCGACGTCCACGGCGGGGTGGTGACGGTGCGCGGTCAGCGCCTGTACGAGCTCGTCTCGATGCCGACGGACGCCGAGCGGCTGCTCACCGTCCGGCTCCCTCCGGGCGTGCAGGCCTACGACTACACGTTCGGGTAACGGGCGCCGAGGATGGCCTCGGCGCGGCGGAGGTCCTCGCGAGTATTCACGTTGAAGAAGGGCCCGCCGTCCTCGACGGCGAGCAGCCGCGGGCCCAGCTCGGCGACCAGGGTGCGCAGCGGCCTGCCGGAGTCGACGGCGCGCCCGTCGAAGGCGCCGGGAAGGTAGAGCGCGAGGAGGGGCTGGAGCGCTTCCCCCGTTAGGGGGACGACGGCGGGCGCCCCCTGGGGATCGGCGCCGGCGATCCGGGTCACGAGCTCGGGGGTCACGAAGGGCATGTCGGCCGCGCACACGAGCACGGCGCGCCCGGCCGCGAAGCCGAGGGCGTGGACGATCCCCGTGAGCGGGTGGCGCGGCAGCGAGGGCTCGATCGACACCGGAACCCCCTCGAGACCGGCGGGAAGCTCGGTGTCGGCCTTGGCCACGATCACCACCTCGGCGAGGGCCTCCCGGAGGACGGCGAGCGGGTAGCTGAGCAGCGGCCTGCCCCGAAGCTCCACGGTCGCCTTGGCCCCGCCCAGGCGGTGGCCGAGGCCGCCGGCGAGGATCACTCCGATCGGGGCCTGGGACATGTGCACGCGAGCGCAGAATAGAATCATGGTTATGGAGGGCTCCACCGAGGTCCGGAGCTGGTTGCGCTGCTACCGCTGCTGGTCACAAAACCTGGAAGTGCAAGTGCACTACGAGGGGATCCACAGGATCGATCCCGAGACCGGTGAGCGGGGCGAAGTGGTCGACGAGATGCAGGAAGCGGTGGTCCAGTGCCTGGACTGCATGCATGACCAGCCGCACCTGGGCTTCCACAACGGGCGTGTCGAGCCGATCGAGGATCGCTGGGAGCGGATGATCGCGGGCACCCCCTGGGTCGCCTCGTGCACGGTGACCGTGGACGCCGACGACGTCGAGACATGCTCGGGCCCCGAGGCGGGGGACGCGCTCTCCTACGCCGCCTTCGGCGATCACGGCACCCGCGAGTTCTTCACCCACGTCCGCTTCCACAAGCACGACGAGGACCAGATCGTCGTCCACCTGCTCGTCGAGCTCTATGCGCGCTCTGCGGAGGAGGCGACGGCCGTCCTCGAAGGGGCGGCGCGCGGGGCGCTCGCGATCACATCTTTGGCCGAGGAGTCGCGGCCGCCGGCGTCAACGGGCGGGGACCAGCACTAGGGGCTCGGGCGGGGGCGCGAACGCGCGTTCTCCGGCGCCACAGCTCGCTGGCGATCAGGGCCAGGGCGACCGGCACGGTGGCGGGGAGCTCGTTGACGGCGAAGAAGAGGAGGTCGAAGGCGGCCGCGAAGGCGAGCGTGAGGACCGCGGCGGCTCGCTGTCTCGCCGGCTCTCGGGCGAGCAACGCTCCCAGTACCGCCGCGAGGAACAGGTCTCCGTACCCCATCTGGACCGAGCCGAAGAGCTCGGCCTGGAGCTGGGGGAGGCCGGCCGCTGGGTGGGCGGCGGTGAGAGTGCTGTTGGGGGCTTGGAGGAGGTCGGTGGCGACGAGGTAGGTGTCGCCGATGGCCATGAGGACGATCCCGACCTTGAGCCAGCTCGGCGGGGTGAGGGCGGCAAGGAGGATTCCCAGGGTTATGCAGCTCAGCGCGGAGAGGATCAGGGCGGCGCCCTCGCCGGTCAGGGAGGTGCGCCAGTGCCAGGCGATGACGAAGAGGGGGATCACTGCCAGGGCCCAGGCGGGTCGGGCGCCGCGGATCCCCCAGCCAAGCGCGAGGGTGGCGAGGATGGGGACGGCGACGAGGGCGAGGTAGGTGAGGTCGGTGGCGATCTGGTTGGTGGCGCTGATCGCCGCGATCACGACGACGATCGAGCCGAGGGGAAGGAGCGCCCACCAGCGTCCGCCCAGGCGGCGCAGCCAGTCGAGACCGGGCGGATCGGCGCGCGGGGCGGCGACGATCGCCGCCTGGACGGCGAGCATCGCCGCATCGGAGGGGACGAAGGGCAGGGCCACGGTCTCTGAGGTTACGCAGTAGGCCCGCGCGGTCGCGAAGGCGCCCGTTGCCGAGCGCGAAGGTGCTGTGAGGAGACCCGGTCAGCCGAGGCGGTCTTCGAGCGCCGCGAGCTCCTCGCGGAGCTCGCCCGGGAGGCGATCTCCGAAGCGCGCAAAGTGCTCGTGCACCTGGGGGAGCTGGGCCTTCCACTCCTCGGGCTCGACGGCCAGGAGCTGCGCCATCGCCTCCTCGGAGACGTCGAGGCCGTCGGTGTCGATGGCGCCGGCGCGGGGAACGAGCCCGATCGGCGTCTCGTCGGCCTCTGCCGCGCCTTCGAGGCGCCGGAAGATCCACGCGAGGACGCGCGAGTTCTCGCCGTAGCCCGGCCACAGGAACTTGCCCTCCTCGTCCTTGCGGAACCAGTTGACGTAGAAGATCTTCGGCAGCTGCACACCCTCGCGGCGCCCGAGCTCGAGCCAGTACCCGAAGTAGTCGCCCATGTGGTAGCCGCAGAAGGGGAGCATGGCCATCGGGTCGAAGCGGAGCTTCCCGACCGCGCCCGCCTGGGCCGCGGTGGTCTCCGAGGACATGATCGAGCCGAGGAAGACCCCGTGCTCCCAGCCGCGCGCCTCATGCACGAGCGGGACGACGGTCGAGCGCCGGCCGCCGAAGAGCATGGCGTCGATCGGCACCCCGTTCGGGTCCTCCCACTCGGGGGCGATCGACGGGCACTGAGCCGCCGGGGTGGTGAAGCGCGCGTTCGGGTGCGAGGAGGGCGTCTCGGACGCCGGCGTCCAGTCGTTGCCGTGCCAGTCGATCGCGTGCGCGGGCGGCTCCGGGGTCAGTCCCTCCCACCACACGTCGCCGTCGTCGGTCTTGGCGCAGTTGGTGAACACCGAGTTGGCGACGAGGGTCCTGATCGCGTTCGGGTTCGTGAGCTCGCCCGTGCCGGGCGCGACCCCGAAGAAGCCCGCCTCGGGGTTGACTGCGTAGAGGCGGCCGTCGGCGCCGAACTTCATCCACGCGATGTCGTCGCCGATCGTCTCGACCTTCCAGCCGGGGATGGTGGGGATGAGCATCGCCAGGTTCGTCTTGCCGCACGCGCTTGGGAAGGCCGCGGCGATGTACTTGACCTCCCCCTCGGGCGAGGTGAGCTTGAGGATGAGCATGTGTTCGGCCATCCAGCCCTCGTCGCGGGCCATGACCGAGGCGATCCGCAGGGCGAAGCACTTCTTGCCCAGCAGGGCGTTGCCGCCGTAGCCTGACCCGAACGACCAGATCTCGCGGGTCTCGGGGAAGTGGACTATGTACTTGTTCTCGGCGTTACAGGGCCAGGGGACATCCTCGACGCCGTCGATCAGGGGCATGCCGACCGAGTGCAGGCAGGGGACGAAGTCGCCGTCGGCACCGAGGGCGTCGAGGGCGGGCTGGCCCATCCGCGCCATGATCCGCATCGAGGCCGCCACATAGGCGGAGTCGGTGAGCTGGACGCCGATGTAGGAGATCGGCGAGCCAATCGGGCCCATCGAGAACGGCACCACGTACATGGTGCGGCCGCGCATCGACCCGGCGAACAGCGCCTTCAGGGTCTCGCGCATCTCCGCCGGGTCGCGCCAGTGGTTGGTGGGCCCGGCGTCGGACTCGCTCTCGGAGCAGATGAAGGTGCGATCCTCGACGCGGGCGACATCGGCGGGATCAGAACGCGCGAGGAAGGAGTTCGGCCGCTTCTCCTCGCTCAGGCGCTCGAAGGTGCCGGCGTCGAGCAGGGTCTGCGCGAGCAGCTCGTACTCCGTATCGGATCCGTCGCACCAGTGGATGGATTCGGGGGTCGTCAGCTCGGCTACGTCCGCCACCCAAGCCTGTAGGCGCGCGTTGTCGGTCGTCGCTTCGTGCTGCGCTTCGATGTACGCCATGGGCTCGTTTGCACTCCTTTTAGAACTCGGTGGCTGGCGGTAGCCTATCCAGTGAACGGTACCCGGGTGTGAGTTTGGCCACGCTATTCGACGTTCCCCTCGGGGGTCTCGAGACCAGTCGCGGGGTCCCGGCGAGGGACGAGGACGAGGCGCTTGAACTCGGCCACGAGGACCCCGTCCTGATTGAGGACCCGGGTGTGGACGCGGACGGTCCCGCGGTCGGGCTTCGAGCGCGATTCGCGGACCTCGAGGACCTCGGATTCGCAGAACAGAGTGTCGCCGTGGAACACGGGCGCCGGGTGCTTGAGCTCCTCGGTGGCGAGATTGGCGATCGCCTTGCCGCTGACGTCGGAGACGCTCATGCCGAGGGCGAGCGAGTAGACGAGCGGCCCCACCACGACGTTGCGGCCCTGCTGTGACTGCTTGGCGTAGACGTCGTTGAGGTGAAGCGGGTGGTGGTTCATGGTGATCAGGCAGAACAGGTGATCGTCACTCTCAGTAACGGTCTTGGCAGGCCAGTGCTTATAGACCGCGCCCACCTCGAACTCCTCTAGATAGCGGCCGTAGGGGTGAGCGCCGCTCGCCTCGCGTGCTGCCTGGTCGGTGTCGACGTGCGTCATGGGGGTCTCCTGGTTCGGGGCGCCCGGGAGAATGCCAGTCGGGGCGCCCCCGTGCACGTCCGCTCAGCTCGCCGTCCCCAGCGCGAGCGGAAGCACGCCTTCGGCCCCGGCGCGCCGGAGCTGGCCGCCGACCATGGCCAGCGTCCAGCCCGAATGTCGGCGGTCGTCGAGCAGGACCCCGAGGCCGGGGGGCGGGGCGGCCGCGACCCTGAAGGCGCCGCGCACGTTGGCCGCCCGCTGCACGGCGTTGGCCATCTCCCGCTGGGGTGGGCGGTCCTCGGTGCGGACGACGAGCTCGAGGGGCGCGACGCCGAGCTCGGCGGCGAGGCGCTCGGCCAGGCGGGCGATCACCGCGCCCGAGCGCTCCGACGGGACGGTCGTGATCCACGACACGGGCGTGCCGGACCCGCGGACGACGTCGGCGAGCCCGGCCACGACCTCGTGCTCGAATTCGCCGGAGCGCAGGCCGCGCTCGATCGCCGGCCACCAGCCGCCGTCGCCGAAGCGCGCCAGGGCGAAGCCGGGCTCGGTGCGCACGTCGTCGGGGATCTTGCGCATCGTGCCGGTGGCGTCGGGGGCCATCTTCTTGACCTCGAGCTCGACCGGACGCGAGCGCAGGTGCCGCCCGGCGAGCTCGACGAGCCTCGGCTCGGGAGGCCGGGCGAAACGCGGCTCGGTGCATACCGAGCAGCGACCACAATCCCGGGGGTCCGGATCGTCGAGCTCCTCCTGGAGGACGCGCATGAGGCAGCGCCCGTCGGTCCCGAAGGCCGCCATTGCCTGCTGCTCGGCGCGCCGCAGGGCCGTGACCTGGGCGTAGCGCTCACCGTCGTAGCTCCACTCCGCGCCGGGCACGAGCTGCCAGCGGCTGCCGCTGCGGCGCACGGCGCCCTCGACGTCGAGGATCTTCAGCATCGCCTCGATGCGGCCGAGGCCGAGGTTGACGACGGCCATGAGCTCGCGGGTGCTGCGCCCCTGCGCGCCGGCGGCCTCGAGCTCGGCGAGCACCGCTTCGACGCGGTCGCGGGCCGGGAACGCCTGCTCGATGAAGAAGTCCTGGATGCGGCGATCCTCGCCGCCGCGCAGGAGGATGACGTCGGCGTGGTCGACGCCGCGCCCGGCGCGGCCCACCTGCTGGTAGTAGGAGACGACCGACCCGGGCGCCTGGTAGTGCACCACGAAGGTGAGGTCGGCCTTGTCGTATCCCATGCCCAGGGCGCTGGTGGCCACCACCGCCTTGATCTCGTTGGCGAGCAGGCGCTCCTCGGTGGCGATGCGCGCCTCGGTCTCCTGCTCTCCGCTGTAGGCGAGCGCTTCGATCCCGTTGGCGGTGAGGAAGGCGGCGACCTGCTCGGCGTCGCGCTTGGTCAGGGTGTAGACGATCCCCGAGCCCTCGAGCGCCGGCAGGTGCTCCACGAGCCACGCGAGGCGCTCGGCGGGGCGGGGCAGCTCGAGCGCCTCGAGGCGCAGGCTCGTGCGCGCGAGCGGTCCGCGGTAGCTGCGCAGCGGCGCGCCGTCGGGGGCGGCGAGCTGCTCGACGACGTCGCCGACCACGCGGTCGTTGGCGGTGGCGGTCGTCCCCAGCACCGCGACCTCGGGGCCCAGCGCCGCCAGCATGTCCTTGACCCGCCGGTAATCGGGCCGGAAATCGTGTCCCCAGTCGGAGATGCAGTGGGCTTCGTCGATGACCAGGAGACCGACCGAGGCCGCGAACAGGGGGAGCACGTGCTCGCGGAACTGGGGATTGTTGAGGCGCTCGGGGCTGATCAGGAGGAGGTCGAGCGCGTCGGCGGCGAGGCGGGCACGGACGCCGTCCCACTCCTCGCGGTTGGTGCTGTTGACCGTGTGCGCGCGCAGCCCGAGGCGCCGCGCGGCGTCGATCTGGTTGCGCATCAGGGCCAGTAGCGGGCTGACGATCAGGGTCGGGCCCGCGCCGGTCTCGCGCAGCAGCGACGTGGCCACGAAGTACACGGCCGACTTCCCCCACCCGGTCCGCTGCACGCACAGCACCCGGGCGCGGTCGACCACCACATCGCGGATCGCCTCGAGCTGGCCGGTTCTGAACTCCGACGCCGGATCGTCGGTCAGGGTGCGGAGGCGCGCGAGCGCGGCGGGCGCAAATCTCGCCGCGGCGGTGGTCCCCAACTCAGCCCCCGGGAGGCCGATCGAGCACCACGCCGTACACCTTCGTCACCCGGAGCCTGACCACCAGCCGCTTCGCCTCGATCATCTGCTGGTAGAACGGCTCCTCCTCGAGCTCGTCATGGAAGGCCGAGTGCATCTCGTAGAGCTCCCGGGTGGCCTCGTCCCCGGGCGTGGCGGCGATCTCCGAGGTCTCCGCGTCGCCCTGGGCGACGGCGTAGGACCAGAAGTGGGGTCCGGAGACGTGCAGGGCGGCATGGGGATTGCGGCGGAGGATCCGCCCCTTCACGCGCGTGGCCGTGGTCGACACCCGCGCGACCCGCTCCTCGGCGTCCCATACGTAGAGGACGTTGGTGAGGTGGGGATAGCCGCCGCCGGTGACGGCGGCGAGGACGCCCTCGCGGTTATTGGCGATGAGGTCGAGGAGCTGCTGTTCGTCGGCCACGACACCCCACGTTAGCGGCCAGGGCGGTGGGGCCGGCGTGCCGGCCCCACCGCGTCGCGAAGCGCCAGCGGCCGGAAGTTCGGCGCTAGCCGAACTTCCAATGGGGCCGGCGTGCCGGCCCCACCGCATGGGCGCGGAGCAGCGCCACCACGTCGCGGGTGGCGAAGAAGGGATCGGCGATCGTCGAGCCGTCGGTGAGCGAAAGCGCGGCGCGGAGCTCTCCGTCGACCTCGGCGAGAACGCGCGGCGCGGGTGGGGGTGCCTCCGCGCTGTCGAGGGCGGCGAGGTGGGCGAGCGCGAGCTCGTCGTCGGCGTAGGCGGGGCGGATGGTGATGGAGGCGGTCAGGGTGCTCATGGGAAGGAACTCTGGCCTCGCCGAGACATAAATGCAAATAGGGGTTTGCTTGCTCCGGTATAACTTGTCGTCATGATCGACGTGAGGCGACTGCGGGTGCTGTGCGAGGTCGCACGGTACGGCTCGTTCTCGGGCGCCGCGGCAGCGCTCGGCTACACGCAGCCCGCCGTCTCGCGTCAGATCTCGACCCTGGAGGCGGAGGTCGGCGCCATGCTCGTCCGCCGGGTGCCCAAGGGCGCCGTGCTCACGGACGCCGGCCGGCTCCTCGTCGACCGGGGCGAGGCGATCCTCGCTCGCCTGGATGACGCCGAGAGCGAGCTGCGCGAGCTCGCGGGCGTGTCGGGCGGCCGGCTCAGGATCGCCTCCTTCGCCTCGGCCGCCGCCTCGATCATCCCGCCCGCCATCGCCCAGTTCCGCGGGCGCCACCCCGCCGTGGAGCTCAGCATCGTCATGCTCGACCCCGCCTACTCACTGCCGCAGCTGATCGCGGGCGAGCTCGACATGGCCCTCTCGCACGACGCCGACCTGGAGGTGGGCGGCGCGTCGGGCGACCTCGAGATCGTCCACCTGTTCGACGACCCCATGTACGTCGCCATGCCCGCAGGGCATCCCCTCGCCGACGCCTCCGAGCTCGACCTGGCGGACTTCGCGGGCGAGCCGTGGATGCTCGCGACGACCCACACCTGTCCCGATTCCCGCCTCTTCCTCCGCGCCTGCCATGCGGCCGGGTTCGAGCCGAAGATCGCCTTCCAGCACGACGATTACCCGGCCATCCTCGGGTTCGTGGCGGCGGGCGTCGGCGTCGCCGTGATCCCCGACATGGTGGCGCGAGGCGTCCGCACCGACGTCGTCGTGCGTGCCCTCCACCGCCCGCCTCCCCCGCGACCGATCATGGTCGCCCTCCCGGCCGGCTACCGCTCCCCCGCGGCGGCGGCGATGCTCGAGATCCTCAGAGAGATCGGCGACGCCTGGGTGGCCGAGCGCCCGGCGCTGGCGGCGGCGTAGCGCGGGCCGTACCGGGGAGCGAGCGCGGGTACGATAGCGGCGCAACCTCACCAGGAGACGATCCTTGCGCAATCCCCGCGATTTCGGAAAACCCCTCGCCCTCGGCGCCCCGGCGCCGATGCTGGAGATCCCCTTCAAGCCGTCGCGGATGATCCACTTCTTCGACCCGAGCAACGAGAAAATGGTGGCCAAGGTGCCCGATCTCGCGGCCAAGGCCGACATCGTGCTCGGCAACCTCGAGGACGGCGTCTCGGTCGACAACAAGGACGCCGCGCGTGCCGGACTCGTCCGCGTCGCCCGCGAGGTCGATTTCGGCGAGACGAGCCTGTGGACGCGGGTCAACAGCCTCGAATCCCCGTGGGTCCTCGATGACCTGACGACGCTGGTCACCGAAATCGGCGACAAGCTCGAGGTGATCATGGTCCCTAAGGTCGAAGGGCCGTGGGACATCCACTACGTCGACCGCCTCCTCGCCCAGCTCGAGGCCAAGGCGGGTCTCGAGCGCCCGCTCCTCGTGCACGCGATCCTCGAGACCGGACTCGGCGTGGTCAACGTCGAGGAGATCGCCGCCGCCAGCCCGCGGATGCAGGGCATGAGCCTCGGTCCCGCCGATCTCGCCGCCTCGCGCCGGATGAAGACGACGCGCGTGGGCGGCGGCCACCCCGGCTACCGGATGATCGACGACCCGGATCCCGCCAACCCCGAGGCGCCGCGCGCGACCGCGCAGCAGGACCCCTGGCACTACACGATCGCCCGCATGGTCGACGCCTGCACCTCGGCGGGCATCCTCCCCTTCTACGGTCCCTACGGGGACATCCGCGACGTCCAGGGATGCGAGGCCCAGTTCCGCGCCGCCTTCCTGCTCGGCTGCGTCGGGGCGTGGTCGCTGCACCCCGTGCAGATCGAGATCGCCAAGAAGGTGTTCAGCCCCGATCCTGACGAGGTGCGGTTCGCCAAGAAGGTGGTCGAGGCGATCCCCGACGGCCGTGGCGTGCACATGATCGACGGCAAGATGCAGGACGACGCCACCTACAAGCAGTGCCAGGTCATGCTCTCCCTCGCCGAGATGCTCGCCCGCAAGGACCCCGAGCTCGCCGAAGCCTACGACCTCACGCCGGCCGCGGTCGGGTAGCGCGGCCGGATGCGGATCTCGGCCAAGGCGGAGTACGCGGTACGCGCGGCG
>DASZMD010000004.1:0-8373 GCA_035551955.1 Solirubrobacteraceae bacterium
GCGGCCGGCGCCGCCCGATCCCCGCCTGAGCTCGTAGCGCGACACGCGCAGGGGGAACTCGAGCTCGAGCGCCTCGACGGGGGTGTTGAGGGTGTTGCTCATCGCCACGTGAACGCCACTCGGCCCGTCGGCGTCGGGGCAGGCGCCCTGGCCGCCGCCGATCGTCTCGTAGTAGGCGAGCTCCTCGGACCCCAGGGTGAGGTTGTTCATCGTTCCCTGGCCGAGGGCGCGGCCGAAGGCGCGCAGGACGACGTCGGCCACGCGGGACGAGGTCTCGACGTTTCCGGCGGCCACGGCGGCCGGGGGGCGCGCGTGCAGGAGCGTGCCCTCGGGAACGCGGACCTCGACGGGACGGTAGGCGCCGGCGCTCGGGGGAATGTCGGGGTCGGTGAGGACGCGGATGGCGAAGTAGCAGGCCGATCGCGTGACGGCGAGCGGGCAGTTGAGGTTGCCGTCGTGCTGGGGGGCGCTGCCCTCGAAATCGAGGGTGATGGCGTCGCCCTTGATCGTCGCTGCGAGGGCGATCTCGAGATCCCCTTCGCTCGTCTCGAGCACGTCGCGGGCGCGGCGGGTTCCGTCGCCGAGCTCGCGCAGGCACGCACGCGTCCGCCGTTCGGCGTAGTCAAGCACGGCGGTGAACGCCTCACGCAGGGTGTCGGCGCCGGTGCGCGCGTGGAGCTCGAGAAGGCGGCGCCCCCCGGCGCGGCCCGCTGCCAGCTGGGCGCGCAGATCGGCGCGGCGCTGGGCCGGCTGGCGCATCATCTCGCTCAGCTCCTCGATCGCGCGCTCGTCGAGGACGCGAGGAGAGATGACCACGCCCTCGTCCTCGAGGGTGTGGCTGTCGGCGGGCATCGAACCGGGCGTGGGACCGCCGACGTCGGCGTGGTGGGCGCGGCTGGCCGCGAAGGCGATGAGCTCGTCCTCGGCCGGGCCGGCGAAGACGGGGAGGATCACGGTGATGTCGGGGAGATGGGTGCCGCCCGCGTAGGGGTCGTTGAGGATCCAGGCGCGCCCTGGGGCGTGGTCCTCGTCGAGCACGGCGGCCACGGCGGCGGGCATGGCACCGAGGTGCACGGGGATGTGCTCGGCCTGCATGATCATCTCGCCGCCGGCGTCGAACAAACCCGTCGAGGCGTCGCGGCGCTCCTTGATGTTGGCGGAGTGGGCGGAGCGCACGAGCACGGCCCCCATCTCCTCGCAGATCGCCCGCAGCGCGCCGGTGAGGACCTGGAGCTCGACGGGATCGATCATCGCTCCAGCCTGATCGTGCCGGCATCGTCGACCTGGCCGGCCCATCCGGGGGGGACGAGCAGGGTCGCCTCCGGGAGCTCGACCACCGTGGGCCCCTCGATGTCGGTCCCTGGCGGCGGGGCGCTGAGCACACGGAGGTCGATTGGCTCGCCCGCGAAGGTGGCCCGGCGGGTGGAGCCCTCGCCCGGCTCGGCGGCGCGCGCCCCCTCCTCCTCCGCGGTGCCCAGCGACGGCTCGGCGCCCGCAAGGGTGGCGGCTACGCGCACGGTGACGAGCTCGAGCTCCTGGGACTCGTCGCGGTAGCCGTAGCGCTCCTCGTGCTCGTCCTCGAACGCCTCGCGCAGTTCGTCCGCGCTCGGCGCCACCCCGGCGGCGATGGCCAGTTCAAAGGCCTGGCCGCGGTAGCGGAGCTCGTAGACGGCGCCGAGTTCCGCCTCGGGCTCGCCGAGCGCGCGGCGGGCCTGCTCGCCCAGCTCCTGGACGGCGTCGCGGACCTTGTCCTCGGTCAGGCCCTCGCCGGTGAGGAGCACGGTGCGCTGGGCATCGCGGCGCCGCGGGGCGACGATGAGCCCGAGCGCCGCGAGCACTCCCGAGGCGCGCGGGCAGACGATGGTCTCGATGCCCAGCTCATCGGCGATCGCCGCTGCGTGCAGAGGACCGGCGCCGCCGAAGGCCAGCATCGCGTAGCGCCGCGGGTCGACCCCCCGTTCGACGGTGATGACGCGCAGCGCCCTGACCATCTCGGCGTTGGCCACGCGCACGATCCCCTCGGCACAGGCGATGAGCTCGAGTCCGAGGTCGTCGGCGAGGGAGTTGACCGCGCGCTCGGCGGCGCCGGCGTCGAGCGACACGCCACCGGCGAGCGCGTTCTCGGAGGACAGGTAGCCGAGCAGGAGGTTGGCGTCGGTCACCGTCGGCTCGGTGCCGCCGCGCCCGTAGCACGCCGGTCCAGGGTCCGCCCCCGCCGAGCGCGGGCCGACGCGCAGGGCCCCGCCGGCGTCGCGCCACGCTACCGAGCCCCCGCCCGCTCCCACCGTGTGGACGTCGAGCATGGGCAGGGCGATCGGCCGCCCGGCGAGGACCCCGGAGCTGCGCTCGCGGACGGCGCCGTCGTCGACGACGCACACGTCGGCGGACGTCCCTCCCATGTCGAGGCAGAGGACATCGGGCGAGCCCGCGGCGACGGCAGCGTAGGCACCGCCGGCGGCGCCCGCGGCGGGGCCGGAGAGCACCATCCAGGCGGCGTGGCGCCCGGCGGCGGCGGCGTCGATCAGGCCGCCGCCCGACTGCATGATCGCCGGCTCGGGGAGACCGGCCTCGTCGGCACGCTCGACGAGGCTGCGCAGGTACCGGCGCAGGAGCGGGGTGAGGGCGGCATCCACCTCCGTCGTCGCCGCCCGCTCGTACTCGCGGAACGTCCCCACCACCTCGTGGGAGAGTGAGACGTGGGCGTCGGGGAGCGCGCGCGCGAGCGCCTCCCCGATGGCGCGCTCGTGCTCGGGATGCCGGTAGGAGTGGAGCAGGACCACCGCCACCGCCTCGGCGCCGGACCGGGCTACGCGGTCGGCGAGCGCCCCAGCTGCGGCTCCTGAGAGTGCTCGTACGGGGCCGTCGGGGCCGGTCCGCTCGGGTGCCGGGAAGCGCAGCTCGTCGGGCACGAGCGGGACAGGCCGCGCCGCGCACAGGCGGTAGAGATCGGCGCGATTCTGGCGGCCGAGGGCGACCACGTCCGTGAATCCCTCGGTGGCGACGAGCGCCGTGCGCGCCCCGGCGCCCTCGAGCAGCGCGTTGGTGACCACGGTCATCCCGTGGGCGAAGACCTCGACGTCCTCGGCCGAGCGCCCGGCCCGTTCGAGGGCGGCGCTCACGGCCGCCATCACTCCCTGAGACTGATCCTCCGGCGTGGTCGGCGACTTGGCGGTGACGATCCGCCCATCGACAGCCAGCACCGCGTCGGTGAAGGTGCCGCCGACGTCAACGCCCAGGAGCATCGCGCGGACGGTAGCGCGCGCGAGCGCGCGAGCGCCGGGCCGGGGTCAGCGAATCGGCGGCGGCGCCGAGGTGACGAGCCTCTCGGCCGAGAAGCGCAGGATCGAGGTCGCTGCCGGGGTGGGTCCCGGGGCGGCCAGCGCCGCCGGCGCGGCTCGCGGCGTGCTCGCCGCCACCGCGGTGGCGAATGCCTGACCTGACGCCGGAGAGCTGTTGATGCGCCAATCGGTCTGCTTGCGCAGGTCGAACCAGACGACCGAGGTGACCTGCGGGTGGGCGCGGAGGTCGCTGAACATGTTGGCGATCCATGCCGCCTTGTCGCCGCCGGCCTCGGCGCTTCCCACCTCGGAGATCTGGATCGGCTTGCTCGGGGCGAGCCGGTGGAGGGTGGCGATCGAGCCGTTGAACAGGCTCGAGAAGCTCCGCCAGCCCGTCCACGGCAGCGCGGTCCCGCCGTTGAAGCCCGACAGCCCGAGCACGTCGACGTAGGCGTCGCCCGGATAGTCGGTGGTGCTCAGGGCGACGCCGTAGCGCGCGACCGGGCTCCACACCCACTTGACGTTGGTGGCGTGCTCGGCGGTGAAGATGTCGTGGACGTGGCGCCAGGCGACGACGAATTGGCCGGGCAGGTTGCCGTTCGTCGACTCCGACCATGGATACCAGTCGCCGTTCATCTCCTGGGCGAAGCGCAGGAGCACGGGGCCGCCGTAGGCATGCAACTGCTGGGCCCAGGCCCGGATGTAGGCGTCGTGTCGCCCGTCTATGATCGACGCCAGCGTGTAATCGGGCTGGGGACGCCGGAGCCCGACCATGTAATCCCACGGCTCCCAGGAGATCTCGGGGATGCTGCCCCGCCGGGCGATCGCCCGCAGCTGCGACTGCTCGACGTGAGCGTGCTGCCAGTCGGCGAACCACATGACGATCGAGGCGTGGGTGCGCGCCGTGTGCTCGAAGACGTTGACCTGGACCAGGTCGCTGGTCGTCCACGCCGCCGTCGAGTTCGCCGCCAGGGCCGGGCTCGTGACCCCGACCGCCGGCTTCGGGGTGACCGAGGCGGAGATCGGCCACGGCCCCGGCCCCCGCGGGGCGCTCGGCGCGCTCCCGAGCACGAGACCGGGAGCGGCGATCCCGCCGATCACCACCAGCGTCACACCGGCGGTGGCGAGGAGGTTGCCCGCCGAGGACCGCAGAGCCGCGAGGCGGATCGCGCGCGGGTGATCGTGGATGTGGAGGGCGACGACGGCGAGTGCGGCGGTCAGATACAGCACGAGGTTGATGAGCGCCAGCGTGTAGTAGCCGCGGGCGGCGCCGGCGTTCAGGTGCAGGAGCGAGGGGGCGGCCGAGACCAGGGCGAGGAGGAGGTAGGGGAGCACCACGCGAATGGGCAGCGGCGCGAGCCCGGCGCGGCCCTTGGGGGTGACCTTGAAGCCGAACTCGCGGCGCGCGAGCTTGCCCACGACCGCATGGAGGCAGCCGAGGAGCGCCCAGGGCCAGCGCACGAGCTGGAACAGGGCGATCTCCCACGAGAACGCCTTGGCCGTGCTCGGGCGCAGCCAGCTCAGGCTGCGCAGCCAGAACACGGTGGCCACGAGCACACCGGTCGGCGGTCCGAAGTGGGAGTAGAACCCGGTCAGCGACACGCGCATCAGCGGCGTCCGGGTGACGATGGCGACGATGGGGACGACGACCGAGGCGAGCATCAGCAGCCCGAACAGCGGGTACCAGAGCTGGCAGAACCCGAGCCGGACCTTGGCCGCCCGGCTGAGCCCGCGCCAGTAGCGGCCGCTGATGCCCAGCAGCACGTTCATCATGCTCCGCGACCACTGGAACTCCTGGGTCATGCAGTCGGCCACCGTCTCCGGGCCGTCGCCATGGGCCTCGGCGTCGACGGCGAAGACGCCCTGCCATCCGTGGGCGCTCATCATCAGCGTGGTCGTGAAGTCCTCGGCCAGCTCCGGGCCGAGGCCGCCGATGGCGCGCAGGGCGGCGGTCCGCACCGCGTAATGAGAGCCTATGCAGCTGGGCGCGCAGCCCCCGCTGTGCCCCGCCTGGGTCGGTCCGTGGAGCACCGCCTCGGCGTACAGGCGCCCGCGCGCCGACCACGACCGGTCGGCGTTGCGGTCGCAGATGCTCGGGGCGGCCACGTACCCGACGTCGGGGTCGTGGAAGGGGACGAGGATGTGGCGCAGGTAGTCGGGAGCCGGGACGTGATCGGCGTCGAGCTGCGCGACCACGTCGTAGAGGTCATAGCCCCACATGTCGTAGAAGTAGGCGAGGTTCCCCTCCTTGCACCGCGTGCGGCGTGGCCACGTCGCCCGGTGGTAGGCGGCCACGCCCTCGCGCGAGGAGATCCGCACGCCGTGCTTCTTGCACCAGCGCAGCGTCTGCGGCTGCGGGCTCTCATCGGCGAGCCAGACGTCGAAGGGATGGGGGAAGTCCTGCGCGAGCATGGCCTGGAGCGTCTCTCGGACCACCTTCCACGGCTCGCTCGGGGCCTTGGTGACCACCATCGCGGTGCGCACATGCGGAGGGGCGAGGGTGGGGTCGGGCCGGCGCATTCGCCAGATCCAGTAGTAGAACCACAGTGGGAGGCCGAGGGACTCGATGGCGAGGAGAAGCGAATTGATGACGAGCCCGACGCTGGAGGTGGAGTTCGAGGGCTCGAGCCACCACGCCCAGGCCAGCGCCGTCAGCGCCGCCCAGCTCCAGATCAGGAAGGCGAGGCTGTAACGCTGACTACGGGTCAGACCGTTGCGCAGATGGCGACGGCTGCGGCGGCGACGGCGGCCGCTGCGGCGCTCGACCTTCTCGACCTGGGTGTCGACCAGCGTCTCGCTCTCCGGGAGCGGATCGGCAGTACGCGAGGCGGCCACTTCCGCTAGCCGCGTGATCGGATTCATACTTTTAGGTGTATCGGCGTTTCCTTGGCATTTTGTGAATCCCGACGTTCTTCGCCGGACCCCGAACGGGTATGGTGCGGAAGGGATCTCCGACGCACCTCGTGTGACCCGCCGCCCCGCCTTTCTCCTGCTCGCCTGCTCGGCCCTTGCGCTGCTCGTCAGCGGGGTGGGATGGTCGGTGGCGAGCGCCGATCGTGCTCACGCGCCGGGGCCCGGCGCCCGGCTGCGCTTCGGCGTCTATCCCTGGGCCGCCGCCGGTGCCGTGAACCACGTCAAGCGGGCCGTAGCCGAGAACCCGGCCAAAGCGCTCGCCGCCGTCAGGGCGCTCAAGGGCAGCCGCTCGCTCGTCGTTCGCCTCTACGGCCAGTACACGGGCGCCGATCGGGGCGAGACCCGTGCCCTCCTGAGCGACGCCGGGTGGTGGTCGCGCCACGGGGTGGAGGTCGAGATGGTGCTCCGCTACCGCCCCGCCCTCCCCTCCCTCGCCTCCGGCTATGTGCCCTGGGTGCGCACGGTGGCGACCCGGCTCGCGAGGCTCCGCGGCCTCGTCGCCATCCAGATCGCCAACGAGGTCAACAACAGGATGTCGGCATCGGCCGCGGACGGCGTCTACGCGGGCGCGGTCGCGGCCCTCGTTCACGCCGTGCCGGCCGCGCGTCGGGCGGTGATCGCCGCCGGTCGCCCCGACGTGAAGATCGGATTCAACTGGGCGGCCGGGCGCTGGCCGTGCCGGGGGCAGGCGTTCTGGTCGGCGCTGAGGCGCGCCGGGGGCCGCGCCTTCACCTCGGCGGTCGGCTGGGTGGGGATCGACATCTACCCCGGGACATGGTCGCCTCCGTCCCCGTCGGTGGCTCCGACCTTCGGCCTGATCGACACGAGCGTCACCGACGGCATCCGCTGCCTGCGCACCGAGCACATGCCCGCCGCCGGCCTGTCGCGGGCGGTCACCATAACGGTGGCGGAAACGGGCTATCCGACGGACGCGAGCCGGTCCGAGATCACGCAGGCCATCGTCCTCACCTCGATCATCGCCTCGGTGGAGAGTCTGAGCGCGGTTTACGGCATCACCGACCTGCAGTGGTTCTCGATGCGCGACGCCAACACGGCCAGCGGCCAGCTCGAAAACGGCTACGGCCTGCTGCGCGACAACTATCGCTCCAAGCTGGCTTTCGTCATCTACCAGGCCATCATCGCCGCCGCCGGCGCGTAATCGCCGTGGCGCCGCGGGCTAGGATCGCGGCATGTCCGGGCTGCTGGCGATCGAAGACTCGGGGCAGGGCGAGGTGCTCGTGCTCATCCACGGTCTCGCGACCACCAGGCTGATCTGGAGCCAGGTGGTGCCGGCGCTGGCGCTGACCCGGCGGGTGGTGACCCTCGACGTGCCCGGCTTCGGCGAGTCGGCGCCCGCCGGTCCCGGGTTCGAGCTCGAGGCGGTCGCGGAGCGGATCGCGCGCGGGCTCGCCGCACGCGGGGTGGAGGCACCGTTCGACCTCGTCGGTCACTCGCTGGGGGCGGGCATCGCCCTCACCTTCGCCGCCCTGCGCCCGCGCTCGGTGCGGCGCCTCATCCTCGTCGCTCCCGCCGGGATCGCGGGGGTCCCGCGTCCCGCCTCCTATCTGCTGGCCGCGGCGGCCGAGTCGCTGCTGGCGGCGAGACGGATGCTGGCGCCGCTCAGCGATCTGCGCTGGGGGCGCCGGGTGCTGCTCGGGTTCGCCGCCGCCGACGGCGCCAGCATCCCGCCCACCCAGGCGCGCCTGATGATCGACGCCTCGGCCGCGGCGCAGCGCACCTCGACTGCGATCGCCGCCATCACGCGCGCCGATCTGTGTCCGGTGCTGCGGAAAACGGTGGCGCCGCTGGGCGTGATCTGGGGAACCGAGGACCGCACCATCCCGGCGCGCAACGTCGACCTCGTGCGCGGCGCCAGGCCCGACGCCCGCGTGGCGCTGATCGAGCACGCCGGTCATGTCGCCATGGTGGAGCGCCCGGGGGCGTTCATCGCCGCCCTCGAGGGCCTGCTCGCGGCACTTGACAAAGACACGACAACTTGAGCTCGACCCCGCACTACCTTGCCAGCAGCAGCACCCTTCCACGACTGCGATGCGCTCTGACCCCACATTCGTGCGCGGCCGGCTGCGGCTCGCCGACGGCCGGCGCCTGACCTACTCGGAGACCGGGCCGCGGGACGGCATCCCTGTCCTCTACTGCCATGGGGCGATCGGGACGCCGCTTG
>DASZMD010000005.1:0-3181 GCA_035551955.1 Solirubrobacteraceae bacterium
CCTGCAGCAGTCGCAGTCGCTCAACGCCGAGCTCGAGCAGCAGGCCCAGCTGCTGGAAGAACGCAACCGCGACATCGAGACCAAGAACCGCGAGATCGAGCAGGCCCGCCTCGGCCTCGAGGAGAAGGCGGCCCAGCTCGCGCTCAGCTCCCGGTACAAGTCCGAGTTCCTCGCCAACATGAGCCACGAGCTGCGCACCCCGCTCAACAGCCTCCTCATCCTCTCCAAGCTCCTCTCCGACAACGAGTCGGGCAACCTCAATCCCAAGCAGCTCGAGTTCGCGCGCACGATCCGCGCCGCCGGCACCGACCTGCTCGAGCTCATCAACGACATCCTCGACCTCTCCAAGATCGAGGCCGGGAAGATGGACCTCCTCTTCGACGCCATCCGCCTCGACGACATCTGTGCCTACGTGCGCCGCACCTTCGAGCCGGTCGCGGCCGACAAGGGCCTGGCGCTCGAGATCGTCCTCGCCGAGGGCGTGCCCATCGCCATCCTCACCGACGAGCAGCGCCTGCAGCAGATCCTCCGCAACCTCCTCTCCAACGCCTTCAAGTTCACCGCCGAGGGCGGCGTGACGCTGCGCATCGAGCGCGAGGGTGAGGACTGGCTGGCCTTCGCGGTCATCGACTCGGGGATCGGGATCGCCGAGGACAAGCTCCAGGTCATCTTCGAGGCGTTCCAGCAGGCCGACGGAACGACGAGCCGCACTTACGGGGGCACGGGCCTTGGCCTCTCGATCAGCCGGGAGCTGGCGCGCGCCCTCGGCGGGGAGATCGACGTCCAGAGCGCGCTCGGCCACGGGAGCGTGTTCAAGCTCCGGCTCGCCTTCGACGCCGGCCAGCGCGTGCGCTCGCTCGAACCCGAGGTGCGGGGCGGCCTGCTCCCGGCCGCGACGTCCACGGGCAACGGCGGCTCGGCGCTTCCCTGGCGCGCGGCACCAGCGGACCTGGCGCTCGAGGCCGGAGCCGGCACCGCCGACGCGGGCGTCACCCACTTCCGCCACGAGCGCCGGCGCATTTCAACGGGCGTGCGCAGGCTGCTCGTCCTTGACCGCGGCGGGCTTGCCGTCGAGGCGGTGCGCCGCGTCGTAGGCCGCGACCACGGCGTCGATCTCTCCTGTCTCACCGAGCCCGATGAGGCGCTCCGCGCCATCGAGGAGGTCGTGCCCGACTGCCTGGTCGTCGGCTCCCGCATCTCCAAGAGCCGCGTGTTCGCGCTCATGGACGCGCTGCGCGAGCAGCCCGGCCTGCACGGGCTGCCCGTCATCCTCCACCTCGATCGGGTCGTCACCGCCCGCGACCAGACCCGGCTCGACCGCTACGCCCCGGCACTCGAGGCCCGGGTGGTCGAGAGCGACGAGGCCCTGGCCGCCGAGACGGCCCTGATTCTTCACCCGGCCAGCCCCGGCGGGAACGGCCGGCACGCCCTCGAGGCGGCGAGCGACGGTAACGCCGGCGCGGGCGCCGACGCCGGCGGCGGCGGCGGCGGCGAATACTCCAGCCTCAGCGGCAGACGGATCCTCGTCGTCGACGACGATGTGCGGAACCTCTTCGCGCTGGCGAGCATGCTCGAGGACCGCGGCCTTGAGGTGGTGTTCAGCGAGACGGGGCGGGAGGCCCTGGCGATCCTCGGCCAGGACCGGTCGATCGACCTCGTGCTGATGGACATCATGATGCCCCAGATGGACGGCTACGAGACGATCGGCGCGGTGCGGGCCATCCCTGCCCTCCGGGACCTGCCGATCATCGCCGTCACCGCCAAGGCCATGCAGGGCGACCGGGAGAAGAGCATCGCCGCGGGCGCATCGGACTACATCACCAAGCCGGTGGATCCCGACAAACTCATGTCGCTCATCCATGGCTGCCTCCGAGCCTGAAGCTTTCTACTCCTCGGCCGAGGCCGAGCGGCCCGAGCAGCGCGCCGGCGTCCTCCTCGTAGACGACAGCCCCGAGAACCTCACCGCGCTCGAGGCCGTGCTCGAGCCGCTCGGCGAGCGTCTGGTTAGCGCCCAATCCGGCGAGCAGGCGCTGCGCGCCCTCCTGCGCGAGGAGGTCGCGGTGATCCTCCTCGACGTGCGCATGGCGGGGATGGACGGGGTCGAGACGGCGCGGATCATCCGCTCGCGGCCGCGCACCCGGCACATCCCCATCATCTTCCTCACCGCCCAGGCCAGCGACGTCGAGGAGATCGCGCTCGCTTACGCCACCGGGGCCGTCGACTATGTCGTCAAGCCCTTCGAGCCCGACGTCCTGCGGGCCAAGGTGTCGGCCTTCGTCGAGCTCAGCCGCGAGCGCGCCGAGCGCGTGCGCCAGTCCCGGGCGCGGGCCCAGGCCGAGGCGGTGGCCGCCACCGTGCGCAAGCTCCAGATCGTCAGCGACGCGGCGCTCGCCCACCTCGAGCTCGATGAGCTCCTGGCCGAGATCCTCGAGCGTGCCACCACTTTGTTCGACGCCGACGCGGCCGGCGTCCTCCTGCACGACGACGATGGCCTCGGCCTGTCGCTGCGGGCGAGCCGGGGCGAGCCCTTCCCGCTCGCCGCCGACGAGCGCGTCACCTTCGGGGAGGGCGCGCTCGGCCGCGTGGCGGACGAGCGGCGCCCCGTCCTGCTCTCGGCCGTCGAGCTCGCGCCCGAGTCGGACGCCCCCGCCTCACCGATCGACAATTGCCTGGTCGTCCCCCTCGTGGCCTCCGGCGAGCTGATCGGCCTCCTGTACCTCGGAGCGCGGCCCGGGCGCCGCTTCGGTGGCGCGGATCTCGAGCTCCTCGCCCTCGCCGGCGAACGCGTGGCGGTGGCGATCGAGCACGCCCAGCGCTACGCCCACGAGCTCGAGCTCGTGGAGATCCTCCAGCGCAGCCTCCTCCCCGAGCGCCTCCCCTCCCATCCGAACCTCGAGCTCGCAGCGCGCTACCGGCCGAGCGGAGTCGCGGCCCAGGTGGGCGGCGACTGGTACGACGCGCTCGTCCTCGCCCACAAGCGCATCGGGGTGATGATCGGCGACATCGTCGGCCACGGCGTGCGCGCCGCCACGACCATGGGCGAGCTCCGGGGCGCCCTGCGCGCTTTCGCGATCGAGGGTCATTCCCCCGGGCAGGCGCTGCGCCAGCTTGATCGCGTGGTGCAGGCGACCATCGGCCAGGGGATGGTCGCCACCGCGATGTTCCTGATCCTCGACCCGGA
>DASZMD010000006.1:0-2697 GCA_035551955.1 Solirubrobacteraceae bacterium
GCGCCTGCAGGCCCTGGCCGCCCACGGCGACGGCTTCCGCCTCGCCGAGATCGACCTCGAGCTCCGCCGGGAGGGCGAGCTCATCGGTACGCGCCAGCACGGCCTCCAGCAGTTCCGGGTCGCCGAGCTGCCCCGCGACGCGGAGTTGCTCGAGCGGGCACGAGCGCTGGCGGAGCGGATCGCGGGGGAGGACGGCGCGTTGACCGAGCCCGAGCACGCGCTCCTCGCCGCCGCGCTCGAGCGCGAATATCGCCTCGCGGTCCAGGCGCCGATCCCGGCATGAGGGTGATCGCCGGCGCGCATGGCGGGCGCGTGCTGTCCGCGCCCCGCGGCCGCGCCACCCGGCCAACGAGCGACCGCGTCCGCGAGGCGGTGTTCTCGATCCTCGGCGATGTCTCAGGGCTTTCGGTGCTCGACCTCTATGCGGGATCGGGCGCCCTCGCCATCGAGGCGCTCTCGCGCGGCGCCGTCTCGGCGACTCTCGTCGACTCGGCACCGGCGGCGATTGCCGCCATTCGCCGCAATCTCACCGCCCTCGGCGTCGAGGCTGAGGTGCGCCGGGGCGACGCCCGTACCTTCCTGCGCGCGGCATCTCGTAGCGCACCTCAATACGATCTCGTTTTCCTCGATCCCCCATACCGACACACCAGCGAGCTCGGCGCCGAGCTTTCGGCGGCACTGGCTCCGATGCTCGCTGCGGGCGCCCGCGTCGTGGTTGAGAGTGATCGACGCTCGCCGCTCAGGCTCGAACTCCCGCTGCTCGACGAGCGCCGCTACGGCGACACCCTGATCCAGATCCATGGCCCCCGATAACCGAATCGCCGTCTGCCCGGGCTCGTACGACCCGGTGACCAACGGCCACCTCGACGTCATCGGGCGTGCCTCGGTGATGTTCGACGAGGTCGTGGTCGGCGTGGTGAACCTGCCCGTGCGCAAGGTCACGCCCCTGTTCTCGGCCGAGGAGCGCGTGCACTTCGTCGAGAACGCGACCCGGCACCTCGAGAACGTCAGGGTCGAGACCTTCGCGACCCTCGTCGTCGAGTTCGCCCGCAGCAAGGGCGCCAAGGCGATCGTCAAGGGCCTGCGGGCAATCTCCGACTTCGAGTACGAGTTCGAGATGAACCAGCTCAACCGGATGCAGGCGCCCAACATCGAATCGGTCTACCTGATGGCCTCACCCAACCACAGCTTCCTGCGCTCGAGCGGCGTCAAGGAACTCGCCACCTTCGGAGGCAAGATCGACGGGCTGGTTCCCGCGGAGGTCGCCGAGCGGCTGCTGGAGGAGCTCGGTCGCAACAAATCCTGAGCAAACTGGAACCTGGAGGGTCGCGCCAAGTACAGTTTGCGATGGTCGACGGTCCCGCCACCTGGGTAGCGGGGTCACCGGCTTCATCCCAGCGACGGCCGCCGTCCGGTTGCAGGAACGGTCCGGCCGCCGACGAAACAGAGGTTCTGTAATGGACGTCTTGGTTCTCATCGACAAGCTCGACGATCTCGTCCACAACGCCAAGCAGGTGCCGCTCACCGATCAGGTGCGCGTGGACAAGGAGGAGATCTACGACATCCTCGATCAGATGCGCGCCACCATCCCGGAGGAGATCAAGCAGGCGCGCTGGATCGTCAAGGAGCGTCAGGAGATGCTCGCCGAAGCCAAGCGCGAGGCCGAGCGGATCGTCAAGGAGGCCCGCGAGCGCCAGGAGCGGCTCGTGTCCGAAGAGGAGATCACCAAGCAGGCCGAGCGCGCGGCCGAGGACATCATCGAGGACGCCCGCGGACGCGAGCGCGAGATCCGCCTCGGCGCCGAGGACTACGCGGACGAGATCCTCAACACCCTCGAGGTCAACCTTTCGAAGTTCATCGCCGCCGTCCAGCGCGGCCGCGACCGGCTCGCGGGCAAGGACGAGCCGGCCGAAGTGTCCTGAGCATCTGTCCGCGGCGAGGGCTACCTTGCCGCGTCAGTGAATGCTGCCCGGTTTGCTGAGCTCGAGGCGACGGTTCGGGAGCTCGGTCGGGCGACGTGGGCACAGGAGCGGGAGTGGTATCTCGCCCGCTTCGGAGAGTTCTACGACGGCGGGGTGTCAGCCTTCGGGCCGGCCGGGCCGGGCGAAGAGGCGCGCCTCGACGCCGAGCTCTGGTTCCTCCTCGATTGCCCCTTGGACAGCGGTGACACGCCGCTCGAGCGAATCCGGCAGCGCGCCAGCGGGCGGGCGATCGAACTCCTCGCGCGCTCGGAGCTCCGCGCCTGGCGGATCGAGTCGATCGAAGAAGATGGCGTGCTCGGGGCGCTATGTCCCCTCGGCACGGGCCGGGCGCGGCTCGACACGGTGCGCCCGCCACTCGGGTCACTCGTCGCCGGGGCGGTCGTCGCCGGGACCATCGTCGTGGCGCGCTCGGTCCCGATCGGCCCCGGCCGCTGGGCCCTCCTCGGCCGCGTGCCGGTGGTCGACCGTGCCGCGGTTGGCGACTTCGACGCTCTGCTGGCCGTCCTAGGCTCGCCGCGAGGCGAGTTCTGGCGCGTACACGGCGGCGTCCTGGCACGCGCGGCGTGGGCGTGGCCCGAGGACCGCGAGCACACGGTGGATGGCTGGATTGTGTCGGGGTCGATGAGCGTGTTCGGGTTACGCGACGCGGGCCCGGCGGTGGCGGCGCTGCGGGCGGACTCCGAGTTCGCCGAGGATGGCAGCGACGGCGAGGACG
>DASZMD010000007.1:0-4666 GCA_035551955.1 Solirubrobacteraceae bacterium
CGCCGAGGCGCTGCGAACCTCGAGCAAGGAGCGCGCGGAGAACGTGATGATCGTCGACGTCATGCGCAACGACCTCGGACGCGTGGCCGCGTCCGGATCGGTGACCGTCCCCGCCCTGTTCGACGTCGAGCGCTACCCGACGCTGTGGCAGCTGACGTCCACGGTCACCGCCCGGCTCGCTCCCGGTACCGACTTGGCCGATCTCTTCGCCGCCCTCTTCCCCTCGGGGTCGGTGACGGGGGCGCCGAAGCGGGCTGCCATGCAGGCGATCGCCGCGCTCGAGGGGCGTCCCCGGGGCGTCTACTGCGGCGCCGTCGGCTACCTGTCCCCCGACCCGCACCGACCCCCGGCCCGCTTCTCCGTCGCCATCCGCACCGCCACTCGCGCCGACGCCTCCGGCTACGCCGAGTACGGAACGGGTGGGGCGATCACCTGGTCCTCGGACCCGGAGTCGGAGTTCGCCGAGCTCGAGACCAAGGCGCTCGCGCTCACCGCCCCGGGGCCGCCGGAACGCCTGCTCGAGACGCTGCGTTTCGATCCTCCGGACACGCTCGTCAACGGCGCCAGGCACCTGGCTCGCCTACGCGCGTCGGCCGGGTACTTCGGCTTCCGCTACGACGCCGCCGCCGTGGACGCCGCCGTGGCGCGGGCGCTCCGGTCCCGCCAAACCGTCACGCGGGTGCGGATCGTGGTCGCGCGCTCGGGAGCCGTCGAGGTGCAAGCCGAGGATTTCACCCCCACCTCCGGGGTCGTCGACCTCGGTCTCGCCGAGCGCCCGGTGCGCTCGGGCGACGTCCTCCTCTTCCACAAGCACGGGGCGCGCGAGCTCTACGACGCGCTGCGACGCTCGCAGCCCGACGTCGATGACGTCCTGCTGTGGAACGAGCACGGACAGGTGACGGAGTCGACCACGGCGAACCTGGCCGTCCGACTCGAGGGCCGGTGGTGGACGCCGTCCCTCGCCTCCGGCCTGCTTCCCGGGGTGGAGCGCGGACGGCTACTCGAGCTCGGCGTCCTCCGGGAGCGCGAGATCGCCGTCGAGGAGCTCGCGGACGCCGAAGAGATAGCGCTCGTCAACTCCCTGCGCGGATGGCGCCCGGCCCAGCTCCGCGCCGCGCAGCTGCAACGCGGCGCCGGCCCGGGGTAGCTACGAAATCCCCACCAGGTTCCCGACGCCCAGCGCCGCGCCGGGACACGGCGCGAACGGCTTGGCCGGCGAGCCGACGCCGAGCACGAAGCGCGCGGGGACGCCGGGGAGCTCGATGCGGGCGCGTACCGCGCGCGGCGTGTGACAGCCGGCCCACATCACCGTGAACGAGGCCGACCGCTGGGGATCGACGGCGGCCGCAGCGTCGAGCCCCTGGCGGCGGACGATGGCGGCGCCCTGGTCGGCGACCGGATGGTGCAGGAGGTGCCCATCGACGTCGAAGAGCGCCAGCCGGGGGAAGCCGGAGAGCCGACACACCGCGCGTGAGCGGTTGCGGAAGGTGAACGTCATCAGCGCTTGCCCGCCGCTGCGAGCGGCCACGGAAGCCGAGGGCTCGAGCTGCGACGCCGAGCAGACGGGAATCGCTCCCAGGCGCTCGAGCTCGACGGTCACGCTCGGGTAGTCGGTCAGGGCGGGGCCGGCACGGCCGCCGACGGTGAGCGTCACGAACGCGCACCCGGTCGGCTCCTCCACCGCGCGGGCCACCGGCTTCCCGCCCCCTGCCGCGAAGAATCGCAGCTGTACCGAGACAGGGATCCCGGCGGGACACGGGCGCGCGCCCGGCTGCACGAGCCCAAGGCGTCGATGAAGGCGATGAGCCGCCGCGCCCGGACGCCCGTGAGCATGCGGGGAGCGGAGGTGGGACCCTCGCGACCCCCAGTTGTCACGCCGCGCGCCGTGAAGATGACCGAGCGCGAGCTCGGCGGGATCTGCTCCCACACCGGCCGCGGGGTGATCCACACCGCCTCACCGTCGGTCCGCACCGCGGTGGTGGTGCTCGTCAGCTGCACGACGGTGACGGCGAGCACGCGCTCGCTGAGGACTCCCGGGACGGCCGCGAGCGCGAAGTTTTCCGACTTGAATCCGGGGCCGGCGTTCCCCGCCGAGGAGCCGGAGAACTTGGCGCCCGGGGGAAGATACGCGGCCACGTAGGCGAGGACGTCGGCCGCGCTGCCGGGCACCGTCCACCACGCGTGGGCGTCGACCAGGTTGGGCGTTGCCTCGTCGTAGCTGGGACGGGCGAGCACACCGCCGTCCCCGGCGGGCTCGCTCGCCGAGGCTACGGCACCGGCCGGCAGCGCCAGCTCACCCAGCAGCACCGCTGCCTCGGCGCTCGCGCGGGCGCGGTTGCCGGTGGCGCTGCCGGCGCCGGCCGCGCCCGCACCGGACGTCGCCGCGCCCGCCACCCCCCCGACCCTCCCGACGATCACCCGGCCATTGCGCGTGCCGACCAGGCACAGGCGCACGGTCGGGCAGGCCACCGACTCGAGCGGATCGTTGGCGGCGACGGTCTGGGCCGTCCAGCTCGCCGCCCCGGCGGCCGGGCTCGTCGAGGTCTCCACCCTGCCCGCGCCATCGCCGAGGACGCAGAGCGAGAGCGAGGGACAGGCCACGGCGTTGATCGGGACGTTGCTCTCGAGCGTGGCCGCGTGCCACGCGGAACGGCGGGTCGGAGTCGTCGCCGTCATCACCTCTCCGGCGACGGTGGGGGCGACGCACAGCGAGCGGGTGGGACAGGCCACGGCGGTGAAGGAACTGTGGTTGAACTCCTTGGTGAGGTTCCAGCCATGGGCGGCGGCGGGGTGGGTTGAGGTGAACACGTCGTCGATGAAGCCCTCACCCGAGCTCTGGTCGACGCCGACGCACAGCGACCTCACCGGACAGGAGAACCCGGAGATGGTCCCGGGACTGTCGCCGTTCGACGGCAGCGAGATGCGATTCCAGGCCTGCCTGCCTCCCGTCGCATTGGTCGCGGTGAAGACGTTCCCCTGGTTATCGCCGGTGACGCACAGGTGCGGTCGACACGCCACCGCGGATAGCTCACGCGGAGAGACGGTGTCGACGAGCGTCCGCGTCCACGTCTTCGCGCCGCCCGCCGGGTCGCGCGAGGTGAGGACGTATCCGTTGAAGTCGACGGCGACGCACAGGCGGCGTGACGGGCAGGCCAGCGCGGTGAGCGCCCGGTCGAGATGCGCGCTCCTCCAGCCGGTTGCGCCCGACGACGGAGCGCTCGTGGTGAGAACGTTCCCGGCCCGGTCGATGGCGACACAGAACGACGGCGCCGGGCACCGGATCGCGATCAGCGCCCGGTGAGCGATCGCCTGGGGCGCCGTCCACACGAAGGCGGGCGCGCGGGGAGCCGCTCCCGCCGAGCCCGGCGGAGCGAGGGCCACCGCCAAGGCCCCGGCGGCCAGTGCGGCGACCGCGGTCACGACGCCCAGCGCCCGGCGCCTTCGCGCCATACGGAGCACTGCCCTCACCGGGCGAGCATAGCTCCCGACGTGGCGGGCCGGGAGAGCGCGCTCGCTACGCTCGTCGCGTGAGTACGCCGGATGACGATGCCCTCCCCGAGGCGGGCAAGCTGCCCACCGGTCGCCTCGCGCGCACAGCGCGGGTCGGCGGCCTGGTGACGGGGCAGGGCCTGCGCTGGGCGGGGATGCGCACCGCGAACCGGGTCCGCACGCCCGAGCGCGCCGCCGCCGCCCAGAGCGACCGCACGGCGGCGCTCGTGGGCCAGCTCGTCGATCAGCTCGGACAGATGCGGGGCGCGGCGATGAAGATCGGGCAGGTGATCTCGATGGTGGAGTTCGACGGCCTCCCCGAGGACGAGCAGGACGAGCTCCAGCGCAAGCTCGCAGCGCTCCGCGACGACGTTCCCCCCGTTCCCTTCGCCGATCTCGAAAAGCTCATGCGCAAGGAGTTCGGCGGCCCGCTCGGGCGGGTGTTCTCCGAGTTCGACGAGCGCGCCTTCGCGGCCGCCTCGATCGGCCAGGTCCACCGTGCCACCACCGTCGAGGGTGATGACGTGGTCGTGAAGATCCAGTACCCGGGCGTGGCCGAGGCGGTCGAGACCGACCTGCGCAACGCCATGCTCCTGTTGCCGCTGCTCCGGCGACTGGCCCCCGGGCTCGATGCCCGGGCGCTGCTCGCCGAGCTGCGCGAGCGCATCGCCGAGGAGCTCGACTACGAGCTCGAGGCCCAGAATCAGCGCCGGATCGAGCGGCTCATGCGCGGGCATCCCTTCTTGCGCGTGCCCCGGGTCGACATGGCGCTCTCCACCCGCCGTGTGCTCGTCTCCGACTATGTCGCGGGCGAGGGCTTCGAGAGCGTGCGCCGCGTCGATGAGGCGCAGCGCGATCGCTACGGCGAGATCGTCTTCCGCTTCTTCTTCGGGCTCCTCTACCGTGACCGGATCGCCCTCGGCGACCCCCATCCCGGTAATTACCTGCTGTGCCCGGACGGCAAGGTCTGCTTCCTCGACTTCGGGCTCCTGCGCGATGTCAGCGCGACCCGGGTGGCCGAGGAGCGCGACATCGCCCTCGCGGTTCGCGACGAGGACGCGCCCGCCCTCAAGGCGGCGCTCGTCACCGCCGGCTACCTCCCCGCCGACCGGGCCGCCGCCGTCGAGGCCGACTGGGCGCTCCGGCTCATGCGCATGGCGATCCGGTGGTACGCGCT
>DASZMD010000008.1:0-2993 GCA_035551955.1 Solirubrobacteraceae bacterium
ACGCCCAGGCCGACGGCGAGGCTCTTGAGCTTGTGCGTGACCTCGGCCTTGGCGAGCTCGATCTCCTCGCGGACGAGCACCGCCACCCGCTCGGAGACCTCGGTCACCGTGTGGGCGATGTTCTCGTGCTTGCCTTCCTCAGGTGACAAGGCGCCTCAGGATCAGGGCCGACAGGAGGCCGCCCGCGAAGGCGGCCCCGACGCGGATCTCGGGCCGCTCGGCGGTGCGCGCTTCGAAGTCGGAGACGAGCGACTGGGCGGTGCTCGTGACCTCGGCGACCGTCGCCTGAGCGGTGCTGGTCACCTCCGCGACGGCGGCCTGAGCCGCGGTCGCCGGGTCCTCGCGCCACGCCGCCGGATCACGCCAGGACGCCGGAGAAGGTCCTTGCGGGGTTTCCGGGGTCCAAGGCTCGGTCACTCTGGCGGCTCTTCCCCGAACACCCGCGTCCAAATCATGCCAGCGATTCGCTGGGACGCCAGGGTTGCGAGGGCACCCACCCCGGCGACGAGGCCGGACCAGAGCAAGCGCTTGACAAGCGGACTCTCCTTCACGCGGGGAATTCTAATCAGGATGGGCGTGTGAGCTAGGCGCCGCTGGCCTCGGCGACGGGCGCGCGCGCGTCCAGGCCGCCGCAGATCGTCTCGACGATCAGCGTCTTGGCGCGTTCGAGCTCCTCCTCGCCGACGGGCTCGGAGTTGAAGATCCACCCGGTGAGGACCTGCTCGATAGCGCCGTAGAAGGCGAGCGCCGCGAACTCGGGCGTGACCTCGGTCCGGAATGCCGCTTGGTCCTGGGCGACGCGGACGATGTCGGCGATCCTCGCGAAGGCCTCGCGGATGCGCTGCAGATGGGTGCGCGCGAAGGTGTTGGCCGCCCTCGTCACCTCGACGATGATCACCTTCATCAGGTCGGGGTCGTGGCGGTAGGAGTCGATGATGAAGGCGGCGATCGCGTAGAGCTTCTCGCGCGGCGCGATCGGACGCGAGTCGACCTCGGTGATGGCCGCGAGCATGACGTCCCAGCGGTCGAGGAAAATGGTGTCGAGGACCTCGTCCTTGGAGGAGAAGTAGTGGTAGACGAGGCCGTAGGCCACCCCCGCCTCGTCGGCGATGTCCGAGACGCGGCAGGTGTGGAAGCCCTGACGGGCGAACACGCGGACGGCAGCCTCGAGGATCATCCGGCGCTTGTCGATGGCGGCGCCGGGTCGGGTCATGGCGCGTCAGGCCAGCGGTAGGCCGCGGGCCTGCGATTGGCAAGCGAGGGCAGGGTGCGGCGGATCTCGCGCAGGCGACCGAGGTCGAGCTCGGCGACGATCGCCGCCTCGCCGTCCGAGGCCATCGCCAGCGGCAGGCCCCAGGGATCGACGATCAGCGACCGGCCGCCCGAGCGGTCGCCGGGAGGGTGGGCGCCGATCTGGTTGGGCGCCACCACGAAGCACTGGTTCTCGATCGCCCGGGCGCGGAGCAGCGTCTCCCAGTGGTCGCGCGTCGTGGCCAGGGTGAAGGCGGCGGGGATGAAGACGATCTCGGCGCCGCGAACGGCGAGGATCCGGTAGAGCTCGGGGAAGCGCACGTCGTAGCAGACGCTCATGCCCGCCACGATGCCTCCCGCCAGCTCGGAGACGACGATCTCGTCTCCGGGCTCCTCGCCGTCGGACTCGCGATAGACGGTTCCGTCCACCTCGACATCGAACATGTGGATCTTGCGATACACGGCACGAATCTCGCCATCGGGGCCGACGTGGACGCTGGTGTTCGAAGTCTTCTCGCGCCCCGCCACGCGCTCGACGATCGAACCGGCGACGAGGTCGATGCCCAGCTCGGCGGCGATCTCCCGCGCCCAGGTGATCGAGGGCCCGTCGAGGGGCTCGGCGCCGGCGGCCATCTGCTCGTCGGTCCCCAGCACGTTCCACTTCTCGGGAAGGACCACGAGCCCGGCGCCCTCGGCGACGGCGGCGCGGACGAGACGGTCCGCGGTGGCGCGGTTACCCTTGATGTCGTCGGTGGAGTTGAGTTGCACCGCTGCCGCGCGCATCAAGTCTCGTCCCAGGTCGGCCACTCGATTGACCAGTCAGTCAATCCGTCTGGCGCAAGCATAGCGGCGGGCGTCACCGAGCGAGACACGATGCCACCGTCTCCCCACCGTGGAACCTTCGGCGCGCGCCGCCCCGAGCGGCTCTCCGCCCTCCCCCTCCCTCCCGGCCCGATGCCGGCCCGCCGCGGACTGCGCGCTCTCAAGGCCTGGCGCTACGTTGGCATCTACGGACCCGAGCTGATGATCTGCATCGGGGCGGTGCGCATCGGGCCGGCGCGCCAGGCGTTCTGGGCCCTGTGGGACCGCCAGGCCTCGCTGCTCTACGAGCACACCGTGCTCGGCCACGGCGCCGTCTGCCTCGAGCGAGGCCGCGCCCGCGTGGCCGACCGGCGCGTCGAGCTCGACGTCGAGCTCACCGAGACCGACGGCATCGAGGCCATCTGCCCGAGCGGCGCGAGCTATGCCTGGACGCGCAAGCAGGGCGGCGTCCGCGCCCGCGGCGCCGTCGCCATCGACGGGCGCCTGCGTCCCATCGACGCCCGCGCCGTGATCGACGACTCCGCGGGCTACCACGAACGCGCGGTGAGCTGGCGGTGGTCGGCGGGCGTCGGCGCCACCGACGACGGCCGCTCCCTCGCCTGGAACCTCGTCAGCGGCATCAACGATCCACCGCGCGGCTCAGAGCGCACGATCTGGCTCGACGGCGAGGCGATAGAGGTCGGCCCCAACGCCTTCGCCCACGACCTGGCCAGCGTCGACTTCGCCGAGGGCGGCGGCCTGCACTTCCGTCCCGAGGCCGAGCGCGTCCGCCACGAGAACATGGGCCTCATACGCAGCTCCTACCGCCAGCCCTTCGGGACCTTCACCGGCCGCCTCCCCGGCGGCATCGAGCTCGGCCACGGGTTCGGGGTGATGGAGGAGCACGAGGTGCGGTGGTGAAGGGGGAAAACCCGCGGCAA
>DASZMD010000009.1:0-3599 GCA_035551955.1 Solirubrobacteraceae bacterium
GATCCTCAACGCAGGTGAGAAGGTGGCGATGCTCATCGGTCAGGGAGCTGCGGACGCCGCCGACGAGGTGGTGCAGGTGGCCGAGTTGCTCGGCGCAGGCGTGGCCAAGGCGCTCAATGGTCGAGCCGCGTTGCCTGACGATCTGCCGTTCGTGACCGGGTGTATCGGGCTTCTGGGTACCAAGCCGAGCTACGACATGATGATGGGCTGCGATGCGCTGCTGATGGTCGGCACGAGTTTTCCTTACGCCGAGTGGCTACCTGAAGAGGGCTCCTGCCCCGCCGTGCAGATCGACATCGACGGCCGGCTGCTCGGGATGCGCTACGCGCCGACGGAATGCAACCTGGTGGGCGATTCCAAGGACACCCTGCAGGCGCTGATCCCGTTGCTCGAGCGTAAAGAGGATCGCTCGTGGCGCGAGGAGCTCGAGGGTGAGATCGAGCGCTGGTGGCGGCTGATGGACGAGCGCGCGCACCTCGATGCGCAACCGATCAATCCGCAGCTGATCTTCGCTGAGCTGAGCCCCCGGTTGCCCGACAACTGCATCCTGACTTCCGACTCCGGGTCGGCGACGAACTGGTGGGCTCGCCACCTGCGGATGCGCGAGGGCATGAAGTCGGCGCTGTCGGGCACGCTGGCCTCGATGTGCCCGGCGGTGCCTTACGCGCTGGGTGCGAAGTTCGCTTTTCCGGACCGCCCGGTGATCGCCTCGATCGGAGACGGTGCCATGCAGATGCTCGGCAATGCGGCCCTGATCGATCTGGCGCACTACTCGGAGCGGTGGAGCAATAAGCAGTGCGTTGTGGTGGTGCTGCACAACAACGATCTCAACCAGGTGACCTGGGAGCAGCGGGTGATGGCCGGGGATCCGAAGCTCGAGGCCTCGCAGGTGCTCCCGAACTTCGATTTCGCTCGCTATGCGGAGGTCCTGGGCCTGAAGGGGATTAGGGTCGAGCGCCCGGAGGACGTCGGGCCGGCGTGGGACGAGGCGCTGGCGCACACGGGTGGCCCCGTCATCTATGAGGCGATCACAGATCCGGAGGTTCCCCCACTGCCGCCGCACATCAAGTTCGAGCAGGCCGAGAAGCTCGCCCAGGCGCTGCCGGGCGACCCGCACACGGGGCGGATCATCAAGGAATCGATCAAGGGAAAGCTCGAGGAGTTCATCACGCGATGAGCGAGACCGTAGAGAGCGCCTCCGGCACAGCGCTGGGCGCTCGCGTCGAGTCGGTCGAGGTGAGTGCCTACGAGATCCCCACCGCCACCGCGGAGGAGAGCGACGGAACGCTTGTCTGGAGCTCGACGACGATCGTGGTCGTCGAGCTCGGCTGCGGTGAGCTCACCGGGCTTGGCTACACCTACTGTCATCCGGCCGCCGGGCAGCTGATCGAGGCAAAGCTGGCGTCGATCGTCAAGGCCGCCGATCCGCTGATGCCTCAGAAGGCGTGGGCCGAGATGCAGAGGCAGGCACGGCAGATGGGGCATGCCGGTATCGCGGCGATGGCGATCTCGGCCGTGGATGTCGCGCTGTGGGATCTGAAGGCCAAGCTTCTCGGCGTCTGCCTCGCCGACCTCCTGCCGCGCTACCACGACCACGTCCCGATTTACGGCTCGGGCGGGTTCTGTAACCTCACCGAAGCGGAGCTGCGCGAGCAGGTCGAGAGCTGGGTCGGCAACGGCTTTCACAGCGTCAAGATCAAAGTCGGCCGCGACGCCGACGCCGACCCCGAGCGAGTCTCGTTCGTACAAGAGATCGCGGGGCCTCACGTCGAGGTGATGGTCGACGCCAACGGCGCTAACGCCCCCCAGGAGGCGCTGGGCTGGGCTCACCGCTACGCCGAGCTCGGCGTGACCTATTTTGAGGAGCCCGTTTCCTCCCAAGACCTATCCGGCCTTGCGTACGTACGTGAGCGCGCTCAGCCGCCGGTAGCGATTGCCGCAGGAGAGTACGGCTGGAACCTTCCCTACTTCCAGTCGATGCTCGACGCCGGCGCGGTGCACATCCTCCAGGCCGACGTCACGCGCTGCGGCGGTATCACCAACATGCTGCGGGTCGACGGGCTCTGCAAGGCTCGGAACCTCCCGTTCTCCGCGCACTGCGCGCCGGCGATCTCCGCCCATGTCTGCTGCGCGATGGAGACCGTCATCCACATCGAGTACTTCTTCGATCACTACCGGATCGAGGGCATGCTCTTCGACGGGACGCTCGATCCCTGCGGCGGAAGGCTCACGCCCGATCGCTCCCGACTCGGACTCGGCCTTGAGCTCAAGCGAGCCGACGCCCGCCGCTACCAGCTCTGACTCAGGAGACTCGTGATGACCGTATCCGAAGAGACGATCCCGGCCCGCGTCGATCCCCGCTACCGCGGCGGCATGGCGTCGACCGCGACGTTCAACGTCCGGTCACTGCGCACGGCGCTCGAGCGAGCGGTCGATGGTGAGGTTCGCTTCGACACCCAGTCAAAGGCCCTGTATGCGACAGACGCCTCCAACTACCGGCAAGTCCCGATCGGGGTGGTAATCCCCAAGACCCTCGATGACGTCGTGACGACGCACCGCATCTGCCACGACCACGGCGCTCCCATCCTGGCCCGCGGCGCCGGCACCAGCCTCTCCGGGGAGACGGTCAATTTCGCCGTGGTCATCGACTTCTCCAAGTATCTGCACGAGATCGGCGATGCCGATCGCGAGAGCGAGACGGTTGTCTGTCAGCCGGGCGCGATCAATGAGCACGTCAATGAGAAGACGGGGGAGCAGATCGGGATGATCTTCGGCCCCGACCCCTCCACGCACTCACGATGCACGATTGGGGGAAACGTCGGTAATAACTCCTGCGGGATCCACTCGGTGCAGTCACAACTCTACGGCCCCGGTCCGCGCACCTCGGACAACGTCGAGGCGCTGGAGATCGTCACCCACGACGGCGAGCGCTTCTGGGTCGGCTCAGGCGAGGAAGACGAGCTCGAGAACATCATCGGGGCGGGAGGCCGCAAGGGTGAAATCTATGCGCGGCTGCGCGATCTGCGGGACCGCTACGCGGAGCAGATCCGCACCGGTTTTCGATCCGCGGAAGAGCTGCCCCGCCGCGTCTCGGGCTACAACCTCGACGAGCTGCTGCCCGAGCGAGGCTTCAACGTCGCGCGCGCGCTCGTCGGCACCGAGGGCACCTGCGCCACGGTGCTGCAAGTCAAGCTCAAGCTCACGCCGGCGATGCTCAAGCGCACGCTGGTGATAGTCGAATACGACGAGCTGCCCGATGCCGCCGAGCACGTCCCCGAGATCATCGACTGGAAGCCGATCGGACTCGAGGCGCTCGACCACCGGCTGATCGAGAACCAGACCGAGCTCGGCAAGCACGTCTCAGAGATCGAGGAACTCCCGCGGCGCGACGCTCCGCACTCCGCCTGGCTCATGGTCCAGTTCGGCGCTGACACCGCGCACGAGTCCGAAGACACCGCCAAGCGGTTCCGCGACTGGCTCGTTCAGGAGAAGGGCTACCAGCCCGGGCGCATCGAGATCATGCTCTCCCAGCAGGAGGGCGGCCACAGCAGCGACCTGTGGCAGGTACGCGAGGGGGGCCTCGGGTCGACCGCCTTTCC
>DASZMD010000010.1:0-4809 GCA_035551955.1 Solirubrobacteraceae bacterium
GCGGCCGTCGTCGCATTGGTTGCGTTGGCCGCGGTGGTGGCGTTGGTGGCGTTGGTGGCGTTCGTCGCGCTGGTGGCGGTGAGCGCGCTGGTGGCGGTGGTCGCGTGGTCGGCGTTCTTGGCGCTGGGGACCTTGCCTAGCTTGCTCAGGTTCACCTGTGTGCCGGTGATGGTGTGATTGCGCAAGCGGTTGCCCGACAGTGATCCCTTCTTGATCAGCTTGTCGCCGCTCACGAGACTGCTGGCCGCGACAGCCGTTCCCGAGGCGGCGACTACCAGTGCGGCGATGGCGACCAGCATCGCCGCCGACGGCCTACGGCGCGAGACATACTTCATAACCTTCCTCCAATGATTGGACGCCCATCCCGGGCGTCGTTGGTCCGGCCGGCGTGAACGCTACCTCGCGCCGCCTCACCGGGGGGATTTTCGTGCCGCTAGGGCGAGAGTGCGAGCTCGACCGCGCCCAGGAGCGAGCGGTGGTTGGCGAGGAGGGCGGGTGCGGCCAGGCCGACGGCCTGCACCCGCCCGGCATGGGTGACGAACACGCCGCCCCCGCTGGTGACGATCACGCCCCGGCCGAGGTCGCGGAGGGCGCCGTGGCCGTAGCGCCGATCGACCGTGGCCAGCGAGCTCCCCGGGCCGATGCTGCGCAGGCGATAGCCGGCCGCGGTCGAGAGGACGAGCGAGACGAGGTCGCGGCGCGTGAGCACGACCCCGACGCTGCCGCCGCCGGTGACGCAATAGCCCCAGGCGCGGCGTCCGCGCACGCTGGGGACGCCGAGCCGCCCGAGGACCGAGCGGCCCGTGGCGCCGAGCGCGATAGCGCCGATCGAGCTCCCGCCCGTGGCCAGGGCGGCGGCGAGGCACGCCGGCCCGGAGCGCCCGGCCATGATCCTCACCTGGGCGAGCTCGGTGCTGGGGCCGAGGACGATCTTCAGGCGGTTGGTCGCGGCCGGGAGGGGCTGGCGGGGTAGCAGCTCGGCGAGCAGCTCGTGACCGCCCACGGCGGGCGCCGGCGCGGTGGAAGCGAGCGGGACCGGCGTCCAGGTGGTGCCGTCGGGCGATCCGTAGGCAAGGATCCGCAGCGCCCTGGGGTAGTAGGCCTTGAGCTCGAAGCTCGCGATCTGGGTCGCGCGGTAGGTGACGAACTGGTTGTGCTTGCCCGTGTCGACGATCCGCGAGGAAGCGTAGTTGTAGTCGGCGGGGCTGCGGTGATCGAATTTGAGGCCGTGGCTGTGGGCCTCGGTCAGGCGCCAGTCGCGCACCGAGTCGACGAGCGGCGTCGTCCCCTGGTCGAGCGCGGCCGGGGTCCCGAAGCCGTGCGAGGTGAGGACGACGAGCGCGTTGGCGGGGACCTGGACGCTGATCCCCGCCGAGGGCACCGCGGTGAGCATCTGGGCGGGAACGGGGAGGCCGTTGGCGTCGACGGGCAGCGCGCCGGAGACGTAGCTGTATTGGGCGAGGGTGAGTGGCGTGGTCACTCCCGGCACGGTGACGCTGATCGTGCGCGGGGTGGAGGAGTCGTTGACGATGGCGATGGAGAGGTCAAAGCGCGCGGCGTCGGGGATGCGCGCCGCCGCCACCCTCACCCCCGGCGTCCCCGTGGCAGGGACGGCGAGGGTCTGGGCGCCGGCCGGGAAGGCTCGGGAGATCACCGACCAGGCGTAGTACCAGGGACGCGGCGCGAGGTCCGAGGCCGGATAGCCGTTCTGGCCCGCGAGCGAGTTCCAGAACCCCCACTGCTTGAGGCTGAGGTTGCCGTACCCGCCGCCCGTGTGCATGGCGTCGTCGAGATCCCAGGCGCTCGCCCCCGACAGCCCGGCGGCGATCGCCTGGATCATCATGTCCCCCATCCAGATGCCGTAGCTGAAGGTGGAGATGTTGGGCTGGCTGTCGACGAACGTGCTCACGCTCGGGTCGAGCAAGGCGCGCAGGGCGGGTGTCAGCCGCATCGTGCGCGACGTGAACGGGGTCACCTGGCGGGCGGTGAGGCCGACCTCGCCCGCGAGGTAGGGCTTGGCGGGGGAAGCGAGGTTGGATATCTCCTCGCGGCGGGCCCGCACCTGGTCGCCGTAGACGCCGTTCTCGACCCCCCACGTGGTCGCGTAGCGGTGCGAGTCGTAGGCGCCGATGAGCCCGGGGATGCTCTGCAGGGTGTCGGTCACCCACGAGTCGCCGCCCAGCGGGTTGTCGGTCTCGAGCCCGGAGCTGCGGTCGGCGGCCTGAGCGACCTGAGTGTCGTCCCACGTGTTGGCGTTGTCGGGGCCGACGAGCTGGAGCCAGCTCTGATCGCCGAGCTTGGCGAACTCGGCCGAGAGCGTCTTCATGATCCCCGTCCAGCACGTGAACGGGCAGCTCGGGCCGGCGCCGTTGGGCTCATTCATCACGTTGTAGTAGCGCAGGACCGTGTACCCGTAGGTGGTATGCAGGGCGCCGATGAAGCCGGCGGGGATGCGGGCGTCGCCCTGGATGAGCGGGTCTCCCCAGTCCCCGAGGACGACGGTGATGCCCCGGCTCTGCGCGTAGCTGAGGATGGCCAGGAGCTCCTGAACGTGGTTCGAGGTCCAGCGATAGGTGGGGTTGCCCGAGGCGTCGTACCCGGCGAAGTAGTCGGACGCGGGCTCGACCACGCGCAGCAGGCCCGGGCTCATGAAGTCGAGGCGCTGGGTGATGAGCGGCCAGTTGAGCTGGGTCGGCTTGAGCGTGTCGTAGGGATCGAACTGAGCGCCGAGCCCCATGAAGGCGGGACCGGCGAGCTGATCGGTGTAGAGCGTGAGCGCGCGCGCCGCGGGCGCCCGCGCGGCGAGCGCGAGCACAACGACCGCCACGGACAGCCACCAGACCGCCCCCACCCGGAGCCACGACTTCATGCCCCCCGAGTATGCCGAGGCGGGCGGTCGCTACTCGGTGGCCAGCGAAGCCTCGCCCACCGGAGCGGGGGAGCGGATGCTGCCGGGAAGGATGACGAGGGCGACCAGGAGACCCAGCGTGAAGATGCCCGTCGCCCACCAGAACGCGGTCGTGTAGCCGTGGATGAGCGCCGCCGAGGCGCTGGCGTGTACGTGGCTGGCCGCATAGCTGGCCGCGGCGCTGGCGAACAGGGTGCTGAGGAGGGCGGTCCCCACCGAGCCGCCCACCTGCTGGGCGGTGTTGACCATGGCCGAGGCGATCCCCGCCTCCTGGCTGGGAACGCCCAGGGTGGCGGTGCTGAAGGCGGGCGCGAAGATACAGCCCATGCCGAAGCCGATGAGGATGAGTCCGGGGAGGACGTCGGCCGCATAGGAGCCGCCCGGGTGCAGGCGGGTGAAGAGGACCATGGCGACGATGCCGAAGAGCATGCCGGTCACCACCAGGGGCTTGGCGCCGGTGCGGCCGAGGACCCTGGTCTGCACGGTGGTGGCGGTGACGACGATCATCGCCGTCATCGGGAGAAAGGCCACGCCCGTCATCAGGGGCGAGAAGCCGAGGTTCTGCTGCATGTAATAGGTGAGGAAGAGGAACACCCCGAACACGCCCGAGCCGGCGAGGGCGATCGACGCGTAGGCGCCCCCGCGCGCGCGGTCCCACACCACGTGCAGGGGGAGGAGGGGATCGCTGGTCCGGCGCTCAATGGCCACGAAGGCGACGAGCAGGACCACACTGGCGGCCAGGGCGACGATGGTCAGCGGCGCCGTCCACGAGTGGGTCTCGGCATTGGAGAAGCCATAGACCAAGGCGAAGAGTCCGAGCGAGCCGACGACGACGCCGGGCACGTCGATGCGCGGGCGCTGGGGATGAGCGTGGTTGACGAGCAGGCGCAGGGCCATCAGCGTGGTGGGGATGGCGATCACCAGGTTGACGTACAGGCACCAGCGCCAGGACAGAGCCTGGGTGAGCACTCCGCCGAGGATGAGCCCGACCGAGGCGCCACCGCCGGCGATGGCGCCGAAGATCCCGAACGCCTTGGGGCGGTCCGGAGAGCCGGCGAAGGTCACGGTCAGGAGCGACAGGGCCGAGGGTGCGAGCAGTGCCCCGAACACCCCCTGAAGCGCCCGGGCCGCGACGAGCATCCCGAAGGACTGTGACAGGCCGCCGATGGCCGAGGCGATCGAGAAGCCGACGAGACCGGCCACGAAGGTCCACTTACGGCCGAAGAGATCACCGAGCTTGCCCCCCAGGAGCAGGAGGCTGCCGAAGGCGAGGGCGTAGGCGGTGATGATCCACTGCCGGTTGTCGTTGGAGAAGTGCAGCGCCTTCTGGGCCGAGGGCAGTGCGATGTTCACGATCGTCGCGTCGAGCACGACCATGAGCTGCGCCACGCCCAGGAGCGCGAGCACGGCCCAGCGATTCGATTCGGGACGAGGTGCGCCTTCTGCCATCAGTACTCGCTTTCCAGGTCGGGTCCTTACAGCGTAACGATCGGCAACTAGTTGGTGCACAGCAAATCATCTCTACCACACAAGCCGTGATTAGTTACACTAGGCCGGTGTCCTCTGCGGCGGTAACGATTGCGGCGAGCGGGTACCGACCTGCCGCGCTTCTCGTCCATCTCGGCCGGCGCATGCGCTTGTGCGCGGAGGCCGCCCTCGAGCCGCTGGGCCTGCGGCCGCGTCACCTGGTGGCACTCACCGTGCTCCGCGACCACGCGGGGAGCACACAGCAGTCGCTCTCGGCCGCCCTTCAGATCGACCGCACCAATCTCGTCGGGCTCCTCAACGAGCTCGAGAGCGCCGGTCTGCTCGAGCGCCGGCGTACGAGCGAGGATCGCCGGCGCCACACCGTTCACCTGACCGCGCTCGGCTCCGAGCGCCTGGCCGAGGCCGAGAGTGCG
>DASZMD010000011.1:0-9255 GCA_035551955.1 Solirubrobacteraceae bacterium
AGGCGCGCCACCCGGTAGCGGACGGTCTGGGGGTGGACGACGAGGTCGACGGCGGCGTCGGCGACATTTCCGTCCCGTGCCAGCCACGCCGCCAGGGTGCTCTGCATCCGCTCGCGCTGCATCGGGGTGAGCGCGTCCAGCGCCGCGAGGCGCCGGGCGGCAAGGTCGGCGAGCGCGTCGGGGTCGGCGTGGACGACGAGCGCGGCCAGGTGCTCGTCCGACTCGGCGACGCCCTCGCCGGGGATGACCCCCGCCTCCTGGAGAGCCCCGCAGCGCATCGCGCGCTCGTAGCTCGCTTGGGCGTCGGCGAGCGCGACGGTCGGGCCGAAGGCCCCGGTCCGGCTGCCGAAAGCGTCGGTGATCCGGCCGCGCCGCCCCGGCGCGTCGGGATCGGGGACGATGAGCACGACCTGCTCGCCGAGCCGGCCGCCGAGGGCGCCCTCGCCGACGAGCGCGACGAGCCGCTCGGGATTGCGGTGGCGGCACACGAGCACGGCGACGCGCCGCGGGAGCTGCCAGGCGACGGTCACCGAGAGCCGGTCGACCTCCTCGGTCGCGCCCGCGACGATGGCGCGGACGAGGGCGGAGTGCTCGCGCTGGCGCTCGCCGGCGTCCACGGCCTGCTCGAGCGCGAAGCCCTCGACCGACTCGGCCGAGAGCTCGTCGATGTAGGCGAAGATGGCCTCGGCGAGCAGGGCCTGGGTGGGCCCGTCGACGCCGGCGGCCCGGGCCGCCGCGGCGAAGCGCCGCCAGGCGACGCGCGCCCCGATCCGGTAGGCAAGCTGGAGCGCATCCAGGGATCGGCCGGAGCGGAGCTCGCCGCGACCAAGGGCGAGGTAGACGTCGCGGCCCGGGCGCTCGGCCGGGATCGGGCGCCCCATCTGGTCGAGGAACTGGCGCAGCGCCTGGTCGATCGCCGTGTGCACGCCGCGGCCGAACGCCCCCCGCATGGGACGGCGGTAGGCGGGGATCGCCGCTGCGATCGAGCGGATGATGTCCTCGGCGATCGTCCCGAGCTCGGGCTCGAGGATCGGCCTGAGCTCGGCGGGGACGGCCTGCCAGGGGCGCTCGAGAGGAATTTCTTGTGCGATCATCATAAGTTCCCAGGGGAGTCAGTGGAATGATGGCAAGAATATTGTGTTCGCGCTATGTAACGTGTTGCCCATGACCAGAACAGAACGAAACGTCAATATCGGAGCCGTCCTCGTCCCCTTCCTCGCCGTGATTGCGGGCGCGGTGCTCGCCTGGGGCCATGCCCTGCACGCACGCGACATCGTCATCTTCGGCGTCATGTACGTGATCAGCGCCGCCGGCATCACGGTCGGCTTCCACCGGCTGCTCACCCATCGCGCCTTCGATACCTACCGCCCGATCCGCTACGCCTTCGCGATCATGGGGTCGATGGCCGTCCAGGGCCCGGTCCTCGACTGGGTAGCCGACCACCGCAAGCATCACGCCTACCCCGACCAGGAGGGCGATCCCCACTCGCCCCACGCCGGTCAGGGCGCCGGCCTCACCGGGATGCTCGCCGGCCTATGGCATGCCCACGTCGGGTGGCTGTGGGAGACCAACGGCCAGGCCTCCAAGCGCCGCTATTGCCCCGACCTGCTCGAGGACTCCGGCATGCGCCGGATCGGGCGGAGCTTCCCCTTGATCGTGCTCGCGAGCGTGGGCATTCCCTTCCTGCTCGGCCTGGGCTTGAGCGGAACGCTGGTGGGTGGGCTCTACGCGCTCCTGTGGGGCGGCCTCGTCCGCATCTTCCTCGTCCACCACGTGACCTGGAGCATCAACTCGATCTGCCACTTCTTCGGCCGCCGGCGCTTCGAGACCGACGACCACTCGACCAACGTCTTCTGGCTCGCCCTTCCCTCGCTCGGCGAGGCGTGGCACCACAACCATCACGCCTTTCCGCGCTCGGCCTTCCACGGCATGCGCTGGTATGAGCTCGACCCCTCGGGCTGGCTCATCCTCGCGATGCAGAAGACCGGCCTGGCGTGGGACGTCGTCCGCGTCTCTCCTGACCGGGCGCGCGCGAAGCTCGCCTCGGCCTAGGACCCGTGGCGGCGGCGGTCTGGGCTAGGTCCAGGAGCCGCGGCTGGGACCGGCGCCCGCCTGCCGCTGGGGGTGGCGAGGGCCGTAGCCGCGGCGAGGGCCGCGGTAGTGGCCGCGGTGGCGGTTGCCGAACATGTACCAGGCGAACAGCGCCCACACCATCCACGCCGAGACGAAGGCGGCGGCCACGACGATGGCGGCCACGATCACCGGGACGACGATGGCCACGGCGATGGCAACGCGCGCGACCGGGCTGGCGGGAACGACGGTGCGCCGCCGTACGGGCTGCACGCTCGGGAGATCGGCCACCACTACATCGAGCTCTCCGTAGGTGCGAGAGGCGAGCGTGGCAGCCAGGCGATCCTCGAGCTCATCGAAGCCGATCCTGCCCTCGGTGGCAGCAGTCCGGAGACGCTCCGCGACCTGATCGCGGTCCGCATCCGAGGCCCTGAGATGACCGGTCCTGGTGATCAGCGGAGTGTAGCGAGGCGGCTGCCCGGGCGGTAGAGGCTGAAGCGGTTCTTCGGGCACCACCACTGTGGTAGGTTCGCCGCGGGAGATGGGCACGCTACCGCGCAGCAGGGACGCGATCACCCTCGGGCGCCGGGGTGCCGTCGTCGCAGGCGCGCTCGTGCTCGTGGTCTGCGTCTGGCTCACTGTCTGGACCCCGGGCGCGCGCGCCGCGTACCGCCCGTACCCGGTCTCGTTCAGCGTTCCCGACGCCGTGCTCGCCGCCGCAGTGAGCTCGACCACGCCGCCGCCGGGGGCGAACGACTGGTCGTGCAAGCCGGGTGCCGCCCATCCCCGGCCGGTGGTGCTCGTGCATGGGCTGCTGGCCAACATGGTCGATGACTGGGACACGATGGCGCCACTGCTCGCCGACAACGGCTTCTGCGTCTACACCTTCACCTACGGCACCGATCCGGGTGAGGCCTACTTCGGCGGAGTGCAGCCGATGGAGCAGAGCGCGCCCCAGCTCGCCGCCTTCGTCGCCCGCGTCCTGGCCGCCACGGGCGCGAGCAAGGTCGACCTCGTCGGCCACTCCGAGGGCACCCTCATGCCGCGCTACTACATGGAGTTCCTGGGCGGCGCGGCCAAGGTCGACCATTACGTGATGCTCACCCCGATCTGGCACGGCACCGACGTCGGCGGCCTGGCCACCGTGGAAGCGCTCGGGGCCGAGCTCGACCCGAGCGCCATCGCCACCGTCAACGCCCTGTTCGGGACGGCCACCACCTGCGCCTCATGCAGTGAGTTCCTCACCGGCTCATCGTTCATGCAGCATCTGAACGCCGGCGGCATGGCCCTCCCGGGCGTCACCTACACCAACATCGTCACCAAGTACGACGAGCTCGTCGTCCCCTACACGAGCGGCCTCCTGACCGCCCCCGGGGTCACGAACTTCACCCTCCAGGACCAGTGCCCCACCGACTTCTCCGACCACCTGACCGTCGCCTTCGACCCCACGGCGGCCCAGGACATGCTCAACGCGCTCGATCCGACCCACGCGAGGCCGGTGCCGTGCACGGTGGTGCTGCCGGGGGTGGGCGCACCGCTGCCCCCGGGGGGAGTGGGCCTGGGGTAGGGGCGTGGCGTCGGGCGTGTGGCGGCGCCAGACGCGTGGGAGCGACCACAGGGCCGGTCCCCGGACCCGCGCGCCGTCCCGACCGGCCACCCCGCACGCGCCGGCCTCGCCCCGCCCTGAGACAATCCCGCCCGTGTCCATCAGCACCGACGCCGTCGGCAAGGTCTACCCCCCGCTCGTCTACGCGGTCGGCCGCGAGAAGATCCGTGAGTTTGCCGCGGCGGTGGGGGAGACGAACCCGCTGCACTGCGATGTGGAGGCGGCCCGTGCGGCCGGCTACGACGACGTGGTGGCGCCGCCGATGTTCGCGGTCGTGTACGCGGGAGCGTCGCTCACCCCGGCGCTGTTCGACCCCGAGGTGGGGATCGCGTTCGCGATGATGGTCCACGGCGGCCAGGAGTTCCGCTGGGGACGGCTCGTCGTGGCCGGTGACGAGATCACCACCACGACGTCGGTCAAGGACATCTCCTCACGGGGGGGGCTTGGCTTCTACGTGTTCGAGACCGAGTCCAAGGATCGCGAGGGCGAGACCGTGTGCACCGGGGTGTGGACGAACATCGTCAGGGGATCGGAATGACTCTCGAAACCGGACAGCGCATCGAGCTCGAGGTCACCCCTGACCGTTACACGACGGTGCGCTACGCGGGCGCCTCGGGCGACTTCAACCCGATTCACATCGACGAGGAGTTCGCGCGTGAGGTCGGCCTCCCCGGGCGCATCCTCCACGGCCTGTGGATCATGGCCCAGGTCGCGCGCGCCCACACCGAGGCGGCCGGAGGGCCGGCGCACCTCAAGCGCCTCTCGGTCCAGTTTCGCGGGATGGGGCGAATGGAGGAGACGATCACCATTGCCGGCGCGGTGAGCGAGATATCGGACGACGGGGTGGCCGTGGTCAAATCGAACGCCGAGCAGGCCGGGAGCCGGATCATCCGCGGCGCGGAAGCCGAGCTCGCGGCCTGAGGGCGCGGCCTCAGAGCGCGCTTCACCCCGACCTACAATCCTCCCCAGTGCTATCCGAACGCCAAGAGCTCGTACTGCGAATGGTCGTCCAGGAGTACCTGGCCGACGGCGCGCCCGTGGCCTCGAAGGCGTTGGCCGCGCAGGCGGAATGGGGCCCCTCGACGATCCGCCATGAGCTGGCGAGCCTCGAGGAGCTGGGCCTACTCGCGCATCCGCACACCTCGGCAGGCCGGGTTCCGACCCAGGCCGGCTACCGGTACTTCGTCGACAAGCTCCTCCCCGCGGAGGAGGCCGGGCCCCCGCCGGCGCTGACGCTCGTTCGCCGCGAGATCGATGAGGCGATGCGGGTCACCACTGAGACGCTCTCGCAGGTCAACAACCTGCTCGCTCTGGTCACCGCGCCGCCGATCGAGACCTCGACGATCCGGCATATTGAGGTGCTCGTCTTGCAGCCGCAGGTGGTGATGGTGGTGGTGATCACCTCGACCGGCGGCGTGAGCAAGCGCCTGTTCACCTTCGGTCGACCGGTCGACGTGGGTCTCGCGGATTGGGCCGCGAGTTACCTGAACGAGCGCCTCGTCGGGCTCGGCCTCGGAGCGCGGATCCTCAACCAGCGTCTCCACGATCCCTCGCTCAGCGCCACCGAGGCGGCCTTCCTCGACGACCTCGCACCCGCCTTCATCGAGCTCGAGGAGGCGCCGCAGGAGACGCTGTACGTCGACGGCACCTCGCGGCTCGTGCGGGGCGAGCGCTTCGGCGACGTCTCCCAGCTCAACGAGGTGATGGACATGCTCGAGCGCCGTGTCTCGCTGCTCGGAGTGCTGCGCCAGGCGCTCGCCGAGCGCGACGTGCTGGTCCGGATCGGGAGCGAGAACGAGACGCCGGCGCTCCATTCGCTGGCCCTGGTGGTCGCCAGCTACGGCCTGCCCCAGCGGCGGCTCGGGGCGGTGTCCGTCCTCGGGCCGCTGCGGATGGACTACGGGCTGGCGATCCGCACCGTGCGCGAGGCCGCGACCCAGCTCTCGCGCTTCGTGGTCGAGATCTACGACGAACGCTAGACGGCGATGCCACGCGACTATTACGACGTTCTCGGGGTGCAACGCAGCGCCGACGACGGGGAGATCAAGAAGGCCTTCCGCCGGCTCGCCCGCGAGCTGCACCCCGACGTCAACAGCCACGATCCCGACGCCGAGGAGAAGTTCAAGGAGGCGGCCGAGGCCTACGAGGTCCTGTCGGACTCCGAGCGCCGGGCGACGTATGACCGCTACGGCCACGACGGGCTGCGGAGCGGCGGGTACGCGCCCAACTTCGAGGGCTTCGGCTCGGTGGCCGACATCTTCGACGCTTTCTTCGGGGGCGGAAGCCCGTTCGGCGGCGGCTTTGGGGGCGGCGGGCGTGCGGCGGGCCCCGAGCAGGGCGGCGACGTCGCCGTGGCCGTCGACATCGATCTTGCGCAGGCCGTGACGGGCGCGAACGTCGACGTTGCCTATGACGCCATCGTGCGCTGCGAGCATTGCAACGGCAACGGCGCGGAGCCTGGCACGCCGATCGAGACCTGCACGCGGTGTGGGGGCAGCGGGCAGCTTCGCGCCGTGACGCGCACGCCCTTCGGGCAGGTCGTGCGCGCCACGGTGTGCGACACGTGCGAGGGTGGCGGACGCGTCGCCACCGACCCCTGTCACGTATGCCGGGGGCGCGGGCGCAGCGTCAAGCGCACCAAGCTCACCGTCGAGATCCCAGCGGGAATTGCCGACGGTCAACGGATCCGGCTCGGGGGACGCGGCCACGCCGGCGAGCGCGGCGGCCCGCAGGGTGACCTCTACGTGCTCGTGCGCGTGCGCGAGGACAGCCGCTTTGTCCGCGACGGGGACGACCTCGTGACCGCCGTCGACGTGGCGGCGCCGCTGGCCGCCCTTGGCGCCAAGGTCCAGGTCCCGACGGTCGAGGGATCGGTGGAGGTCGACATCCCCGCCGGCACCCAGCCGCACGAGACGCTCGTCGTCCGCGGCCAGGGCATGCCGGCTCTGCGCGGGCGCCATCGCGGCGACCTGCGCGTGGTCGTCAACGTCGTGATCCCGCGGCGGCTCGGGCGCGAGCAACGGGAGCTGCTCGAGAAGCTCGCCGACTCGATGACGGACGAGAACCTGCGGACCGACGAGGGCGTGTTCGGCAAGCTCAGGCGCGCGTTCGGGGCGTAGCCGGCCGCCGTGCTGCGCCTGGCCGTGCGGGTGCGGCGCGAGGAGGCCGAGCTCGTTCTCGCCGAGCTGCTCGAGCTCGCGCCCGGTGGAGTCGAGGAGGTCGATCTCGGCGACGCGATTGAGTACGCCGTGTATGGCGCTCCCGGTGAGCTTCCCGCGCTACCGGACCTCCGGGCCGCGGCCGGCGCGGCGCTCGTGGACGTGAGCACGAGTCTGGTCGCCGACGATTGGGCCGAGCGCTGGCGCGAGTTTCACCGCCCGCTGGTGCTCGAGGGCGCGATCACGGTGCGGCCGCCGTGGGAGCCGGCGGGTACGACGCCGATCGACGTGATCATCGACCCGGGGCAGGCCTTCGGTACGGGGGCGCACGCGAGCACCCGCATGTGTCTCGAGCTCATGTTGGAGCTGGCGGGCGGGTGGCGTGCACCCGCGGGCGGGCGCGCGGTGGGCGGGCGCGCGGCGGGCGGGCGTGACGCGGGCGCCCTGCTTGATCTGGGATGTGGATCGGGAGTCCTGGGGATCGTTGCTGCCCGTCTCGGCTGGTCGCCGGTGCTGGCCGTCGACTATGACGCGGCCAGCGTCGACGCCGCGCGTGCCAATGCCCACGCCAACGCGGTGGCGCTCGACGTGCGCCGGCTCGACCTCCGCAGCGATCAGCTGCCCGAGGTGCCGACGGTCGTCGCCAACCTGCTCTCGCCCCTGCTCATCGCGGGGGCGTCGCGGATCGCCGCCGGGCCGGTGCGGGAGGTGATCGCGAGCGGGATCCTCGTGCCCGAGGCCGACGGGGTAGCGCGAGCCTTTGCTGCCCACGGCTTGACGGTGACGGACCGCCGGGCGCGTGGTGAATGGGCGGCACTATTGCTCGTGCGAGACCACTGAGTTGTCACCGGGTGACATTCGTTCGGGGGCACAACCGCATGTACAGCAACGACCGTCTAATTCTGGACACCTGGACGATGTCACTCGGCGGGCGATCGATCATCCTGGCCGCAGACGATGTGATACCGGGCCTCAAAGGAGGTGCGACCTGATGAATCCGCTCGCGATAGGCGTTTCCCTCGGTGGCTTGCTCCTCGATCTGGTGGCGCCGCGGCCCAAGCCCCGGGCTGGCTTAGTGTACGAGCCCCTCCGCTCGTCGCAGGCTGTCTCGAGGACACCGTGGCGCAACGGCGGATTTGAGGAGTACGTGGGGGCGCCGATCGCGGGCGGCTCGTCTCCGGCGGCCCGCGTCTCATCGCGCGATTAGGAACTCCCGGGTAAGGGGTGCGGTCCTGCGGCCGCCACTCTTACCAGTGAACCACTAAGTGCGGCGATCGGTGCACGGCTACTCTGCGTAGCCGTGCGCTTCGCCGTCAGGTTTCTCGGGTGCAAGGTGTCGCAGGCCGACGCGATGCTCGCGCGTCAGGCGCTGCTCGATTCCGGTCACGTCGAGGTGGACGACGAGGTTGCCGACCTCCACGTCATCAACACGTGCTGCATCACGAGTACGGCGGAGGCGAAGTCGCGCCAATCGGTGCGGCGCTCACTCAAGCTCGGCCCGCGCGAGGTCTACGTCTCGGGGTGCGCGGTCAACCTGAGCGCGGACCCGTTCGCGGCGATCGACCCGCGCGTGCGACCCTTCGTCGGCACCGCGGATGACGTGGCACAGGCGATGGCCGGCGCGTCGGGCGCATGCGTCGACCTCGAGCACGACGTCCTTGCCCGTGAGACCGCGGCGGCTCTCGGGACCGCGGCGGCTCTCGGGTCCGCGGGCGCCGCGGGCGTCGAGACCCGCACCCGCGGTTTCCTCAAGGTCCAGGATGGGTGCGACTGCCACTGCGCCTACTGCATCATCCCCACCGTGCGCGGCAGGGCGCGATCGCGGCCGGCGAGCGCAGTGCTGAACGAGGCGCGGCGCCGCGTGGCGAGGGGACAGCCGGAGCTCGTGATGACGGGCATCAGCGTCGGCGACTACCGCGACCCCGAGCGCGGACTCGAGCTCGGCGAGCTCATGGTCGAGGTCGCCCGCGTCCCCGGGGTGGAACGAGTGCGGCTCTCGAGCGTCGAGGTCATCCACGTCAAGGACTCGCTCCTCGCGGCCATGGCGCACGAACCGAAGGTGTGCCCGCACCTGCATGTGCCGCTCCAGTCGGGCGACGACGGCGTCCTCGCGGCGATGGGGCGTCATTACCGCGCGGAGGAGTACCTGGCGACAATCGACGCGCTCCGCGCGGCCGTGCCCGACGTGAACGTGACGACGGACGTCATCGTCGGCTTTCCCACCGAGGACGAGGCCGCGTTCGCGCGCACCGTCGACATGCTCGACGCGGCGAGGATCAGCCGCGTGCACACGTTTCCTTATTCTCCCCGACCGGGAACGGTCGCCGAGGGCCTCGGAGACCGGGTGTCGCCGGACGAGAAGAAGCGCCGCTCGCGCGAGCTCAGGGGGCGCGCCGAGGTGCGCTCGCGCCATCACCGCAC
>DASZMD010000012.1:0-19464 GCA_035551955.1 Solirubrobacteraceae bacterium
AATCGCCAGGCGTAGAAGGGCGCGTAGAGACGACCGGCGTCGGTGGCCTGGGTGCTGCAGCCGGTTCGGTGACGGGGGTCGCTCATGGGCGCGACTCGTTTGTAGCAGAGCGACGCCGCCGCGTCGAGGGGCTAGAGCAGCTCGCCCAGGGCGGAGACGAACTTGGCGTTCTCAGGCCCGGTGCCCACGGTGACCCGCATCGCCCCCGCGCGCCCCAACGAGGCGCCGGCGCGCACGAGCACGCCGCGCTCGGCCAGGCCGCGGACGACGGCCGCCTCGTAGGTGGCGGGATCCTCGCTGTCCGGGAGCCGGATCCAGACGAAGTTCGCCTCCGAATCGGCGAGCCACAGCCCGAGCCCGCGGATTCCCTCCTCGAGCGACAGGCGGTTGGCGATCGTCCGCGTTACGCGATCCTCGACCGCGTCCTGGCGGGCGAGCGCCGCCACCGCCGCGGCCTGCGCGGCGGTATTGAGGTGGAAGGGCTGGCGCACCTGGTCGACCGCCTCGCGGAAGCGCTCGTCCGCACACAGCCCGTAGCCGACGCGCAGGCCGGCCAGGCCGTAGACCTTCGAGAACGTCCTCAGCAGGACGAGGTTCGGCCACCGCTTGAGCAGCTCGACCGAGGCGAACGGGTCCCCGACGGTGAGCGCGAACTCGCAGTAGGCCTCGTCGAGGATCACGCACACGTGACGTGGGACGCGCTCGAGCAGCGCCTCGACCTGCTCGAGTCCGAGCGCGGTGCTCGTCGGGTTGTTGGGGTTGCAGATGAGCACCAGGCGGGTGGCGACGGTGACCTCGGTCGCCATCGCCTCGAGGTCGTGGCGGTCCTCGGCGTCGAGCGGAACCTGGATCGCCCGCGCTCCTGAGGAGGCCGCCAGCTGCGGATAGACGGAGAACGCCGGCCACGCGTACACGACCTCGGCGCCCGGCTCGAGCAGCGCCTCCCCGGCGGCGAGGAGGATGTCGCAGGAGCCGTTGCCGAGGGCGATGCGCTGGGGGGGCACCCCGTAGCGCTCCGACAGCGCCCGGCGCAGGGACGAGTAGGAAGGGTCGGGGTAGCGGTTGGCGCCGGCCAGCGTCCGCTGCGCCGCCTCGACCACTTCGGGGAGCGGGCCGAACGCCGACTCGTTGCTGGCGAGCATCGCGACGTCGGCGCCGAGGTCGTATCCGGCCGCGACGGGGTAGGCGGGAATGCGGCGGATCCGGGCGGCGAACTCGATGGCCATCTCGGAACCTATTGTGCCGACTCGAGATCCAGGCGCAGCGCGCGTGCCTCGCCCAAGTAGACGTGGCGGGGCTCGTGGTCCTCGGCCCCGTAGTAGTGCACGAGCACGCGGATGACCTTGGGCATCGATCCCGGCACCGGTACCTCGCGGGTGCACAGGAGCGGGACCTGGTCGAGCCCGAGCCGGCGGGCGGCAACGGCGGGGAACTCGGCGTCGAGGTCGTCGGTGAGGGTGAAGATGCAGCTCACCATCGCCTCCGCGCCGAGCGCGTTGCGCTCCATGAGCTCGCGCATGAGCTCATCGGTGGCACCGAGAATCGCGTCCGCCTCGTTCGCCTCCACGCTGTTGGCGCCCCGCAGGGCGTAGAGCCGCATGGCCGGGCAGTGTGTCATCCAGACGCCCGGGAAAGGTTTCTCCACCCGACGCTCATGGCCATGGGCCCTCGCCGCTCACCCCTCAGCGCGGATCGTGTAAACGGTCGCGCACCCGAAGCGGTGCACGGAGGAGGCGATCGGGGCGAGGACGTGCGAGATGTCGGGGCCCCATCCGCAGCCCGAGAGCACGAAGCGGGCGGTGGTGCCGAGCACGAAGGCGCGGGCGACCGGCGCCGCCTGAGTCCCGGCGAACAGCCGCTCGGCACCGACGATCCGCCCCGAGCAGTTCGGCTGCGACCACTGGCACCCGCCGACGTAGGTGTTGCGTCCGGTCTCGGCCGGGACGATCACGCCAAGGTACCCGCGCGTGAGCACTCCGCCCGGATGGGGATCGTCGCTGAGGTAGTCGAGCGCGCTCTGCATGCCCGCGGAGATGAAGTTCGCGTTCGTCCGGGCCGGGCCCATGTAGTCCGGGGCGATCCGCATCTCGTAGACGGTGGCGGGGATGGTTGCGGCGGCGATGGCGAGCGCGCCGAGCGCCACCCGGCCGGGAACGCGCCGCCACCCGGCGCGCTGGACTCCTTCGACGCCCAGTACCCCGAGCGGGATGGTGATGCCGGCGAAGGCGTGCAGCGGTGTGGCGCTCAGGCTCGTGGCCGACACGAGGTAGACGGCCAGCGCGGCCGGCAGCCATACCCGCGTCGCCACGGCCATGAAGTCGCGGGTGTGGGTACGACCGGCGAAGGCGGCGGCGAGGAGGAGCGGAGCGATGGCGATCACCACGCTCGCGAGCGGGAACGAGTGATGGCTGGCCTGCCGCGCGAGGCCCCACGAGAGATCGACGCGACCGAGGATCGCCAGGTAGGCGAGCGGCAGCGCCGTGGCGAGGACGGTGATGATCGGGAGCTCGATCCGGCGAAACTTCGTCGACCGTCGGCGGAAGAGGCCGGCGACGACGTCGGCCTCTCCCGACCGCCAGGCCTGCGCCCAGAGCACGACCTCGGCCCCGATGACGATGACGATCAGGATCTCGCCCTGCCAGGGGTGGAGCGAGCTCGCCAGCGCGCCGAGGAGCGCCGGGCCCCAGGCGAGGCGGCGGGCGGTGCGGGCGCGGTCATAGAGCAGCAGGGCACCCGCGAGCGCGGCGATGGCGATCAGCCCGAAGGGATAGCCCCATGACCACAGCGGGAGCCACAGGTCGCCGAGCACCCCCCAGGAGCCGAAGAAGAGGCCGAGCACAAGCGCTGCGCGGCGCTCCCACAGTCCGCTCAGGCACCGGTTCGCGTAGGCGCGGATGACGAAGAAGGCGCAGAGCACCGCCACCGGCTTCCATAGGAGCAGGACGAGCCACGCCGGCACGCCGATGGCGGTGAACCCGCCCGAGATCGCGACGAGGGGCTGGAAGTAGTCGGTGGGCGTCCGATGCAGAACGAACAGGTTCGAGGCGAGAAGATGGCGCGAGGCGTCCTGGATCCAAGCCAGGTACTGCATCTGGTCGGTGAGGAACAGCCCGTCGGTACCGGTCCAGTGGCGCCCGTTGACCACGACCTGCCACAGGTCGAGCCCGAGCACCCACAGCGCCACAGCGGCGAACCCCGCGAGAAGGGCGAGTTCGAAGAGGTCGACGCGCGGTCGCCGCGCGGTCGCCGCGCTAGTGCTCAAGCTTGTTCTGACGTACGAGCGATGCCTGGCTCGCAGCGCCGTTCATCGTGCTGAGCCGGAGTTTGATCATGATCAGCGATGTGGCGGGAACGAACGTCAGCACGAGGAACACCGTGAAGGCGATGGTTGCGCGGCGCAAGCGGACACTCGCTCCCAGCGCGGCCAGCGGCAACACCCAGACGATGTACCACGGCACCAGCCAGGAAAGGCTACACACCAGCGCGAGCGTGGCCCAGCCCGAACCGGTCAGCCAGTCGCCCCGCCGACAGATCAGGGCGGCGACGATGAGGACCACGGCGACGCTCGCCAGGCGCACGAGCGTGGGTGTCCCACCCCCCTGGCCGAGGATCAAGCCGACGAGATTGGGGACGCTGAAGTTCGTGAGCAGCGAGCTCTGATCGGAGAGATTGGGAATCGTGAACCCGAAGGTGGCGATGCTCGCCGCGGCGAGCGGGACCGTGGCCACGGCCATTCCCGCCAGCAGGCGCGCCCGGCGGCGGACAGGCGGCACGGCGAGCAGGAGGAAGGGCAGAAGCAGCACCGCGGTGAATTTGACGGCGATGGCGAGCATGAGCGACGCCCCTGCCCATCGGTCGCGCCCGTCGAGGAGCAGCGAGATCGACGCCATCGCCGGGATGAGCATGAAGACGTCGTTGTGGAAGCCGCCGAGCTCGTAGATCAGGAAGATCGGATTGGCGGCCACGAAGAGCACCGCGAAGCGCGGATCGCGACCGAGCTGGCGCGCGCACCGCCACACCAGCGCGATGAACCCGAGACTGGCGAGCAGCGTCAGCGTCTTCAGGATCCAGTAGGCGGCCGAGAGCGGCAGCCGCGCCAGCGGATAGGTCAGGAGCGTGAAGACGGGCCCATACGGGCTGCGCAGGTTGTACCAAGTGGTGAACGCGTAGACCGGGTCGTGGCGCTCGTTGGCGATCACGTACGTGTAGGGGTTGAGGTGGTGGAGCGCCCCCAGCCGTGCGTAACCGAGGTAGTTGAAGAGATCGGTGAGCTGCAGCGGCGGGCTCAGGAGGAGCACGGCATGCAGCGCCACCACCGCGATCACGATCGTCCGCATCGACAGCAGACGCACCGAGGCCAGCGCGATCCCGTAGGCCACCGTCATCGCCACGAGCACGGCGCTGAATCCGTAGCCCAGGGTCTTCGGGCTCGCGAGCAGATGGCCGAAGAGCCCGTGCAGCGGCCCGGCCAGCCACGGCGGGAAGGCGAAGCGGCTGCGGGGGACGAGGATCGTCGGCTCGGCGGTGGCGAACACGACCACGGTCAGGCATCCGGCGATCAGCACCCCGAGGGCGACGAGTCCGTAGACCGGCCGCGACAGAGCGACCCGGGGCCGGAGCAGGCGCAGGCGCGCGCCCGAGATCCCGACGTGGGGAAGGACGACGGCGGTCTCCCCTTGGCTGGTGGCGCCCAGCCTCACCGCCGACTGCGAAGAGAGCGCGGCCGACGTGCCGCCCTGGGTCGGGTCGTGCCGCATCGGGAGAAGTGTGCCCGGCGCGGTGTGGCTACGGTCGCGCACTATGTTGGGATTTCGTTAAGCGGGCGGGCCCGTCCCGTCACTGTTCCAGCTTCTGAGCGCGGGCATTCGAGGCGATGCCGACGGCGCTCCCCATCGGGTTGATGTGCAGCTGGGCGAGGACGATCCCAGTCACGGGCAGGAACGAGAGGACGAGGAAGGCCGTCGCCACGAGCGCCACACGACGCAGCCGGAGGCTGGCGGCGACGGCGGCCAGGGGCAGCACCCAGACTACGTACCAGGGCATCAGCCACGCCAGGCTGGCGACAAGGGCCACGGTGGCGAACCCGGCGGCCGAGAGCCAGTCCCGGGATCCCCGCGCGACGCCGGTGATGAGGACGACGATGGCCACGACGAGGGCGACGTTGATGACGCGGAGGAGAACGGGGGCACCGCCGCCCAAGCCGAGCAGGAGACCGAGCAGGTTGGGGACGCTGAAGGTGGTGAGCAGGGAGCTCTGGTCTGAGAGGTTGGGGACCGTGAACCCGAAGGCGGCGATGCTCGCGGCGGCCAGGGGCGCCGCCCCCACCGCCGCCCCGGTGAGGAAGCGGGCGCGCCGGCGAGGCGGCCGGGCCGCGAGGATGAGGAAGGGCAGAAGCAGGATCATGGTGAATTTGACCGCCACGGCGAGCATGAGCGCCGCCCCCGACCATCGGTCGCGCCCACCGAGGAGCAGCGAGATCGAGGCGATGGCGGGGACGAGCATGAACACGTCGTTGTGGAAGCCGCCGAGCTCGTAGATCAGGAAGATCGGGTTGGCGGCCACGAAGAGCACCGCGAAGCGCGGATCACGGCCGAGCTGGCGCGCGCACCGCCCAACCAGAGCGATGAATCCGAGACTGGCGAGCACCGTCGCCGTCTTCAGCACCCAGTACGCAACCGGAAGCGGGAGCATCCCCAGGGGATACGTGAACAGGGTGAACGCCGGGCCGTAGGGGCTGTGCAGGCGATGCCAACTCGTCAGTCCGTACACGGGATCGTGCGACTCGGCCGCGATCACATGCGTGTAGGGGTTGAGGTGGTGCAGGGCGCCCAGGCGCGCGTACCCCAGGTAGTTGAAGAGATCGGTGAGCTGCATGGGCGGGCCCAGGAGCAGCACCGCGTGCAGCGCCACCACCACGATTACGATCGCCCGCATCGACAGCAGACGCACCGAGGCCAGCGCGATCCCGTAGGCCACCGCCATGACCACGATCAGGCCGCTGAATCCGTAGCTGAGCACGGGCGGGCTCGAGACCAGGAACCCGAAGAGGCCGTGCAGCGGCCCGGCCAGCCACGGCGGGAAGGCGTACCGGCTGCTCGAGACGAGCTCGCTGGGACCGGCGGTGGCGAAGGCCACCAGCGCCGCGCACGCTGCCAGCAGCACCGCGAGCGCCGCCCGTCCGTAGACGGGGCTCGAGATACGCACGACCGGTCGCGGCAGCCGCAGGCGCACGGGCACGTCGCGCAGAGCGACCCGCGGCAGCACGACCGTGCTCTCGCCGGCACCGCCGACGACCGTCGCCGCGACAGCCTTTGGATCCCCGCTGCCAAGGTCATGCCGCATCGCCGGAATGCTGCCGTGAGCCGTATTGGAAGCGTCACCACGACGGTTGCTATTTCGTTAGGGGTTGGTTCAGATTGGGGTCCGCGCGATGCGCAGGGTGGAGTGCCGGTGAGCCGGCCCTAACATCTGCGCACCGTGAGCGTCGCCGCACGTGATGAGCAGGTGGGCGGCCCGCTCCCGCGTCCGTGGGCGTCGGGGGCACATCCGTGGCTCGCCGTGGCCGCTCTGACCTTGCTCGCCGCCGTGCTTCGCTTCGTGCGGATCGGCCATCAGGGGTTCTGGTTCGACGAGGGCAACACCGCCCTGCTCGTCCGCCTCTCCCCCGGCAAGATGCTCGGTCTGCTCCCCAATACTGAGTCGACGCCGCCGCTCTACTACTGCCTGGCCTGGGTGTGGGCGCGCATCTTCGGCTTCCGCGAGGCGGGCCTGCGCTCGCTGTCGGCCGTGGCCGGGGTGCTCACGGTGCCCGTTGCCTACGGCGCGGCGGCGAAGCTGATCTCGCGCCGCGCGGGGCTGATCATGGCCGCCCTGGTGGCCACCAGCCCCCTGCTCATCTGGTACTCGCAGGAGGCGCGCTCATACGAGCTGCTGGTTTTCCTCGGCGCTGCCTCGCTGCTCGGCTTCGCCTACGCCCTGTCGCACCCGACGGTCCGCTCCCTGGCCGCTTGGACCATCGCCTGCGCCCTGGCCCTCGCGACCCACTACTTCGCCGTGCTCGCCGTCCTCCCCGAGGCGGCGTGGCTGCTCTACGTGCACCGCCGCCGGCGTCCCGTTCAGGTCGCTGTCGGGGTGATCGCCCTCGTCGGCCTCGCGCTCGTTCCCCTGGCCGTGAGTCAGGAGCGCAAAGGCAACTCGAGCTGGATTGCCCACATCCCGCTGCACATCCGCGTCAGCCAGGTGACCCCTCAGTTCCTGCTCGGGTTCGGCGCCCCGGGAGGACCCTGGCTCCGCGCCCTCGCCGCGGTGGTGGTGGTCGCCGGCGTGGCGCTGCTCTGGCGGCGCGGCGGCCCCGCCGAGAGGCGCGGAGCGCAGCTCGCTGCGGGCATGGCCGTGGCCGGGGCGGCGGTGATGCTCGTGCTCGTCCTCGCCGGCGTGGATGACCTGATCACCCGCAACATCATTGTGTTGTGGCTTCCCCTCGCCCTCGTCGTCGCCGCGGGCCTGAGCTCGCCACGGGCGGCGCGCGTGGGCGCCGCGGGGGCGGTCGTGCTGTGCGCGGCCGGGATCGCCGCCGCCGTCGATGTCGCCGTCAACCGCAATCTCGAGCGCCCCGATTGGCGACTCGTCGCCCGTGCCCTCGGCCCCCCGTCCGCCAATGCCGGCCGCGCGATCCTCATCCAGCACTATCGGACGCTCCTGCCCCTGTCGCTCTATGACCCGAAGCTGAGGTTCATGCCGCGGGCCGGCGCCCGGGTCGACGAGCTCGACGTCATCGCCATCCGCTCCCCGCAGGAGAACGCGTGCTGGTGGGGGGCGGCCTGCAACCTCATTCCCTCCCAGCTTCAGTCGTCCTACCCGGTGCCGGGATTCCATGTCGTCGGCGAGCGGCGGATCGCACAGTTCACGCTCCTGCGGTTGCGCTCGGCTACCCCCGGGCGCCTGACCCGCCCGATGGTCGCGGGCGCGCTCACGCGCACCGAGCTGCGCCACGACGGGCTCATCCTCCAGCAGCCCGGCGCAGCGCGGCGACTTCCTGGGGCGTGAGCTCCCGGCAGCCGCCCTCGCGTAGCGACCCGAGCTCGAGGGGGCCGAAGCGCACGCGCTCGAGCCGCCGCACCCGGTGCCCGACCGCTTCGCACATGCGCCGGACCTGGCGCTTGCGCCCCTCACGGATGCCGATCTCGAGCGTGTCGGCAGCCACGCGCTCGACCCGCGCCGGCAGGCTCGGCCCGTCATCGAGCTCGACTCCCTCGCGCAGCGCCCGGAGCTCGCGCTCGCGCACCGGCGGCCGCGCCACCACCGCCCGGTAGGTCTTCGGGACCTCGAAGCGGGGATGGGTGAGGCGGTGTGCGAGCTCGCCGTCGTTGGTGAGGAGGATCAGCCCGGTGGTGTCGATGTCGAGCCGGCCCACGGGATAGAGGCGGACCCCGGCGGGGGCGAGCGACACCACCGTCGGGCGGCCTTGGGGGTCGCGCGCCGTGGAGACCACTCCGAGGGGCTTGTTGACCGCGTAGACCACGCGCCCCGCCGGTGCCGCCACCGGCGCCCCGTCGACGGCGACGGCGTCGTCTGGCCCGACGTCGCGGGCCGGGTCGATGACCACCACACCGGCGACGGTCACGCGTCCGGAGCGGATAAGCGCTTCGGCGCCGCGCCGCGATGCCACTCCCGCCGAGGCAAGAAACTTCCCGAGCCGCACCCTTGTCACCATAGGTGAGGAATGGATCTCGAACTACTGGAGCGAACCCTCAGCGACGGTGGCGAGCCGGCCTTCCGGGCCCGGCAGGTCTGGCGCTGGGCGTCAGCTGGCGCCCACGCCTACGCGGAGATGACCGACCTGCCCCGGGCCTTGCGCGAGCGGCTGACCGCCGAGGTCCCGTTCTCGAGCCTGACCGTCGAGCACGAGGCCCATGCCCGGGACGGCACGGTCAAGGTGCTCTTCCGCACCGCCGACGGCCGCCCCGTGGAAGCGGTCCTGATGATCTACCGCGACGGCCGGCGCTCGATCTGCGTCTCCTCGCAGTCCGGGTGCCCACTCACCTGCACCTTCTGCGCCACCGGCCAGATGCGCTTCGGACGCAACCTCACCACCTCGGAGATCCTCGACCAGGCGCTTCACTTCCGGCGCCTCGGTCCCGTCGATCACGCCGTGTTCATGGGCATGGGCGAGCCGATGATGAATCTCGACGGCGTGCTCGGGGCGTGCGCGCGGTTCCCCGAGGTCGGCATCACCCACCGGCGCACGGCGATCTCCACCGTGGGCTGGATCCCCGGGATCGAGCGCCTGGCCCGGGAGCCGATGCCGGTGCGCCTCGCCCTGTCCCTGCACGCTGCCGATCCGGCGCTGCGCTCGGAGCTCATGCCCGTCAATGATCGTTACCAGCTCGCAGACGTGTTGGCCGCCTGTCGCGATTACTACGAGCGCAAGCGCCGCCGCGTGTTCGTTGAGTACGTCATGCTCGCCGGCGTCAACGACGGCTACGCCCAGGCGCTGGCGCTCGCCGACGCCCTCGATCCTCGCGTCTTCAAGGTCAACCTCATCCCCTACAACCCCACCGGCTCGCCCTACGAGGGCTCCTCGCCCGCCGCCATCGCCGCCTTCAAAGCGGCCCTCGACGCCCGCGGGTTGACGGCCACCGTGCGGCTCACGCGGGGGCGCGACATCGACGCCGCGTGCGGGCAGCTCGCGGCGCGGGCCTAGGGGGCGCTTTCGGGCCGCTCCCGGGGCGCTTCAGCCCGAACCCGCCCGCGCCTCGCCGGCGCGCAGGAGGCGGTCGCGGAGCTCGGCTTCGAGCTCGGGCGAGGGGTCGAACTCCGAGACGTCGGGGAGCTCGTCGAGGCCCTGGAGGCCGAAGAGGCGCAGGAAGAGCTCGGTGGTGCGGTAGAGGACGGCGCCGAACTGAGAGCGGCCCGACTCCTCGATCAGTCCTCGCTCGAGCAGGGTCGAGGCCGCCGACTCGGCGTTGACGCCGCGGATGCGCGCGATCTCGGGGCGCGAAACGGGCTGCAGGTAGGCGATGATCGCCAGGGTCTCGGCCTGCGCGGGGGTGAGCGGCGGGGTCCGCGGCCTCGCCAGCAGCCGTCGTGCGGCGGGCTCGGCGTCGGGGTGGCTCGAGAGCTGCCAGCCGCCCGCGAGCTCGCGGACCACGAGGCCCCGGCGCTCGAACTCGTAGTACTCGCGCAGGCGCTCGAGCGCGGTCACTACCTCGTGGAGCTCGGTCTCGGTGGCGTCGGCGAGCGACGCCGCGTCGACGGGGTCGGCGGAGAGGAAGAGGAGCGCCTCGATCGTGCCCTCGAGGTCCCGGGGCTCGGTCACGCCGCGCCGCCGGTCACGGGTTGCCGATCGACGGCCACCGGGCGCGGATGCACCGTGATGGCCCCGAAGGGCTCGTCCTGATGCCAGGTGAGCTCGCCCTGCTTGTAGAGCTCGAGCAGCGCGAACAGGGTCACCGCGACGGTCACGCGGTCGGCCTGTTCGACGGCCTCGTCAAAGTCGAAGCGGCCGCGGCGGAGCAGGGCTCGGAGGTGGGTGAGGCGCTCGGCGACCGTGACCTTGGGCGCGATCAGGTGCTCGACGTTGATCGGCTCGGGCATGAGCAGGAGCCCCCCGAGCGCGCGTCCGAGGACACGCGGGTCGTAGACCGCCCTCGCCTCGGTCAGCGGCGCGCGCCGCAGGCTCGGCGGGAGCGGCGCCGAGCGGAAGCGGTGACCCTCCTGGGCGCGGAGGGTGTCGACGAGGTAGCCGGCGATTGCGCGGTAGCGGTGGGCGTCGAGGAGACGCGCGAGGAGCTCCTCGGCCGCCTCGCCGGGGTCGAGCTCGACCTGCTCGATCTCCTCGCCGGGGAGCATGAGCCGCGACTTGAGCTCGAGCAGCGCGGCGATGAGGACGAGGAACTCGGTGGCGAGCTCGAGGTCGAGCTCGCCGCGGCGCTCGAGATGGTCGATGTAGGTGATGACGATCTCGGCGAGGTCGACCTCGAGGAGATCGATCTCCTCGCGCAGGACGAGCGTCAGCAGCAGGTCGAAGGGGCCCGCGAAGACGTCGAGGTCGAGCTCGAGATCGGCAACGCTCACTTACGGCGCAAGGCTACCGGCGAGGTCGGACCGGCCCCACGCCCATCGCCTCGCGCACGTCGGCGAGGGTGCCGGAGGCGATCGCCCGAGCCTTGTCGGCCCCGGCCTCGAGGATCGCCTCGAGCCTGCCCTCGTCGGCCCGGAGTTCGGTGAAGCGCTCGCGCACCGGCGTCAGGTAGTCGACGGCGGCGTCGGCCACCGCCTGCTTGAAAGCGCCGTAACCGGAGCCGGCGAACTCCTTCTCGACCTCCCCGGGCGTGGTCGCGCGCAGGGCGGCGAGGATGTCGATCAGGTTCGAGACCCCCGCCTTGTCGGGGGCGCGCACCACCTCGCTCCCCGAGTCGGTCACCGCGGCGCGGAACTTCTTGGCGATCACCTCGGGAGGGTCGGTGACGAGCACCGTTCCCTGCGCGCTGTCGCTGCTGGTGGACATCTTGCGCTCGGGGTGCTGGAGGTCCATGATCCGCGCCCCGACCTCGGGGATGACGTGGTGGGGGACGACGAGGATCTCCCCGAAGCGCGCGTTGAAGCGCTCGGCGATGTCGCGCATGAGCTCGATGTGCTGGCGCTGGTCCTCACCCACCGGGACCTCGTCGGCACGGTAGGCGAGGACGTCGGCCGCCTGGAGCACCGGATAGAAGAACAGGCTCGCGGATACCAGCTCGCGCTGGGCCGCCGACTTCTCCTTGAACTGGTGCATGCGCTGGAGGTCGCCGTAGGCGGTGACGCTGCACAACAGCCAGCACAGCTCAGTGTGCTCCTGGACGTCGGACTGGCGGAAGAAGACGCAGCGCTCGGGGTCGATGCCCGCGGCCAGGAGGATCGCGGCGGTGTCGTACACCGACGCGCGCAGGACGGCGGGCTCGTAGGGGACGCTGGTGGCGTGGAGGTCGACGATGCAGTAGATCGCCTCGGCACGCTCCTGGCCGGCGACCCACGGGGTGATCGCGCCGATGTAGTTGCCGAGGTGCTTGCGTCCCGTCGGCTGGATGCCGGAGAAGATCCGCATGGTGTGAGCGGCAGGCTAGCGGGCCGACTACGGGCGAGCGGTGAGCTGAACGCCGCCCGAGCGCGGCTTGACCCGGCTGGCAGGCTTACGGTCGCGCGCCAGCAGCGCGGCGGCCAGCACCCCTCCGACGGCGCCCGCCGCATGGTCCTGCCACGAGATCCCGTAGTGGGGAACGATGCTCGTGAGCAGGGCCCCGCCCCAGAACAGGCCGACGACCCCGCCGACGACGAGCTCGAGCAGGCTGCGGTTGAACAGGCCCCGGGAGAACAGGTAGGTCGCGTAGCCGAAGACGACGCCACTGGCGCCGACCACGAGCTCGTGCCCGGGGGCGATCACCCAGGTGCCGATCCCGGCCACGAGGATGATGATGAGCGTCGCCGCCGCCAGGCGCCGCGCGCCCTCCAGGGCGATGATCAGGCCCATGAACACCAACGGGACGGTGTTCGACTCCAGGTGCTGGAAGCTGACATGGAGGAAGGGCGCGGTGAAGATGGCCCACACGCGCCCCACGTTGTGCGGGTAGATCCCGCCGTCGCCGTCGAGACCCTGGTTGTCGAGGCTGTTGATCACCTCGATGACCCACATGAAGGCAACCATCACGAGGAGGAGCTGGACCCCGCCGAGCTGGAGCTGGCCGCGACGGTGGGAAGGAGCCTTGGTGGTCATCTACCGAACAATGGTGTCACACCCGCCCGCTCAGCTCAGCACCTCCGCCGCCACCGCCAGCGCCACCTCCGAGCGCTGTCTGAGCGACGGGGCGAGGACGAACTCGCCCGGCGTGTGGGCCCCTCCGCCGCGGGGCCCGAGCCCGTCGAAGGTGAGCGGGATCGCGGCGGCGAAATGGCTGGCGTCGCTGGCGCCCCCGCGGGAGACGCCGATGATCGGCCGGCCGAGCCTGGCGGTGGCCCGGTCCAGGAGCGGCGCCGCTACCGCCGTGGTGTCCATCCCCGGCCAGCGCCGGAGCAGCACCGCCTCGAGGGTGGCGCCGCCGATCTCCTCGGGGATCTCCGCCATCGCCGCCTCCACCGCCTCCAGGCGGTCGGCGCGCATGTCGCACAGGAGCTCGCCCGCGGCGGGCACGACGTTGAAGGCCGCGCCCGCGTGGAGCACGGTGGGCACCGCGCTCATGTGCTCGGGGCCGCGCGGATCGTGGTGCGCGGCGACGATCTCCGCCGCCGCGGTGAGCGCGAGCAGGGCGTTGCGGCCCTGGTCGGGGGCGCTGCCCGAGTGCGCGGCCAGGCCGTGGCCGCGCACGCGCAGGGTGGCCGCCGCCTTGCGCCGCACCACGATCCCCTCCTCGCCCGCCGGGCCGCGCTCGCCCGCCTCGAAGCACAGGCACGCGTCGTAGCCGGCGAAGCGCCCGACGTGGGTGAAGGGCTCGGTCCGCGACTCCTCGTCGGTGACGAGGAGCACGGCGAGCTCGGCGAACATCTCGGGCCGCGCCGCGAGCGCCCGCGCGACTGCGAGGGCGAGGACAACCCCGCCCTTCATGTCGGCGGTGCCCGAGCCGTAGAGCCGCTCGCCGTCCCGGCGGACGGGAGCGTGATCCTTGTGGGCCACCACCGTGTCGACGTGCCCAAGGAGCATGAGTCGGCGGGTTCCCTGCCCGGGCATCCGCGCCACCAGGTCGGGAGCGGAACCCGGGGTCGAGCACGGGACGCGTTCGCTCGCGGCGCCGTCGGGAAGGAGCTCCCGGCACAGGGCGAGCGCCTCCTCGGCGCCCGCGAGATCGCCCGAGGGGGAGGACACGCCCACGAGCGCCTCGAGCTCTGCTCCGGCACGGGCCGCGATCTCGTTCGCGTCCTCGATGATCGAATCGGGCATCCGGGCACTGTATCCACGGTGCACTACTCTGCACCGGGTGAGCGACGACTGGCGCCTGCGCATCGACCTCCACGACGACCGCGCGGCCGTCAAGCTGACCGAGCTGCTCGAGAAGTCAGAGCACGAGCTCGAAGGGGACTTCGACGATCGCGTGGTGGTGTCGCGCGACGGCAGCGAGGTGTTCTGTTACACGGGAACCCGGTCACTGGCCGAGCGCGTCGAGGCCCTCGTCCGTTCGCTCGCGAGCGAGAACGGCTGGGAGATCGAGACCGACCTGCGGCGCTGGCATCCCGCCGCCGAGGAATGGGAGGACCCCGACAAGCCTCTGCCCACCGGGCCCGACGAGTCCGCCGAGCACGCCGAGCTCATCGAGCGCGAGCGCGAGGAGGTGGCCGAGCGCGGGTATCCGGAGTTCGAGGTCCGCGTCGAGCTCCCCTCCCATCGCGACGCGGTGGCGTTCGTCGAGAAGCTCCGCGAGGAGGGACTGCCCTACGTGCAGCGGTGGAAGTACGTGCTCATCGGCGCCAGCGACGAGGACGCCGCCGCCGCCCTCGCCCAGCGCCTGCGCGTCGAGGCCCCGCCCGGTAGCAAGGTCCAGGTCGAGGGCACATGGCAGGCGCTGCGCGCGGAGCTGCCGTTCAACCGCTTCGCGGTGTTCGGCGGCATGGCCGGCTAGGAACCGTGCATCCCTGGTCGGAGGAAGCGGCGGGGCGCTTCGAGGAGCTCACCTTCGAGAGCCGGGCCCTGAAGGGCAACCCCCTCGGCGATCCCTCCGAGCGACCCGTGTGGGTGTACCTGCCGCCGGGCTACGACGAGGACCCGGGCCGGCGCTACCCGTCGATCTACGTGATCCAGGGATTGACCGGCCAGCTCGACATGTGGCGCAACCGCTCCGCCTTCCGCCGCAGTTTTCCCGAGCTCGCCGATGAGCTCTTCGCCTCCGGTGCGGCGCCCCCGTGCGTGATCGTGTGGGTGGACTGCTGGACGTCGCTGGGCGGCAGCCAGTTCCTCGACTCCCCGGCCACCGGGCGCTACCACACGTATCTGTGCGACGAGGTGGTGGCCTTCGTCGATCAGCGCTATCGCACCCTGGACGGCGCGGCGCACCGCGGCATCATGGGTCATTCGAGTGGCGGCTACGGAGCCATGATCACCCCGATGCTCCGACCCGACCTGTTAGGCGGTCTGGCCACGCATGCGGGCGACGCCCTGTTCGAGGCCTGCTACGAGCCCGACCTGCGCGTCGCCGCGCGCGCCCTACGCGACCACTATGAGGGCGCGTTCGAGCGCTTCTGGCAGGACTTCCGCGCCCGTCTCGCGTTCACCAAGGAGAGCGACGGCGTGCTCCTGAACGTGGGGTGCATGGCGGCGTGCTACTCGGCCGACGAGGACGGCACCGTGCGCCTGCCCTTCGACCCGGTCACCGGCCGCCTCGACGACGAGGTGTGGGGGCGCTGGCTGGCGCATGACCCGGTCCGCATGGTTCCCGGGCACGCCGAGACGCTGCGCGGGATGCGCGCGATCTACATCGACGCGGGCAGGCGCGACGAATACTTCCTCGACCTCGGCGCCGAGGCGTTCCGGCGCGAGCTCGAGGCGATCGGCGTCACCGACGTGTTCTTCGAGCTCTTCGACGGCGGCCACACGAGGATCGAATACCGCTATCCGATCGCGCTCAGGTACCTGGCCGAGCGGCTAGCACCTGCTCAGGAGTGATGTCTCCCGGCCGCCCGCCGTCGCGCAGCGCCCGCCGGGCGAGCGCGCAGAGCAGCTCGTTGAACGGCGTCGGGACGCCGTGCAGGCGCCCGAGGAGCACGATCTCGCCGTTCAGGTAGTCGGTCTCGATGCTCTGCGCGCCGCGGGTGAAGCTCTGCCACGTCGACCCTCCGCCGCGCTCGCGGCCGGCGATGTCGCCCAGGTGGAGGAGGTCGCGCCGGCGCTCGGCGTCCTCCTCGGCGCTGGCGAAGTCGATCCCCGCGGCGCGCAGGCACGCGCGCCCCTCCTCCCGCGTGCGGCCGATGAGCTCCTCGCCGTCGGCGTCAGGACCACACAGGGCCGTGACCACGCTACCCAGGTTGGTCAGGAGCTTGGCGTACTTCCAGCGCATGACCTCCGCCCGCACCAGGGAGCTGAAGCGTGAGGCGGAGAGCGCGGCGGCGACGGCCTCGGACGTTGTGTCGACCCCGCGCGGGTAGCGACCGACGTCGATCCCCCCGCTCAGCGGGGTCGAGTACGCGAGCACGAGGCCGGGCTCGAGATGCGCCGTCGGCACCATCACCAGGGCGCCGTACACGCGCGAGAAGTTCCGCAGCGCCAGCCGCTCGTTCTCCACGCCGTTCTGCACGCACACGATCGGCACGTCCGCCGGGGCGACGGCGGCGAGGGCGCCGAGGGCATCGGCCGTGTCCTGGGTCTTCATCGTCAGCAGCACCACGTCGTCGGCGCGCCAGCGCATCGCTTCCGGGTGCTCGACCGCCGGCGTGTCGAGGACCACGCGCTCCTCGGGCGACTCGAGCCTCAGCCCGTCGCCGGCGATCGCGTCGTAGTGGGGGCCGCGCGCGATCAGGACCACCTCATAACCCGCCTGGTACAGCCGCGCGCCCACGACCCCCCCGACCGCGCCGGCTCCGTAGACAACGAACCGCAAGGCCCCTACAGCGCCTGCCTTATCACCGGCTTCCGGGCCGCCGCGCTCGGTGGCGGCCTCACAGCGCCTGCCTTATCACCGGCCTCCGGGCCGCCGCCGCTTCGTCCAAACGTCTGACCGGGGTCGTGTAGGGAGCGTTCCGAGCCACCTCGGGATCCTCGCGCGCCTCGCGGAGGATCTCGGCGACGATCTCCGCGAAGCGGTCGAGCGTCTCCTTGGTCTCGGTCTCGGTCGGCTCCACCATCAGCGCCTCGTCGACCACGAGCGGGAAGTAGACGGTGGGGGGATGGACCCCGAAGTCGAGCATGCGCTTGGCCAGGTCGAGCGTCCGGATCTCGAGCTCGCGCTTCATCGGCGCGCCCGAGAGGACGAACTCGTGCATACAGATCCGGTCGTAGGCGGCGGGCAGATACTTGGCCACGCCCGCCGCGCGGAGCTTGGCGAGCAGGTAGTTGGCGTTGAGCACGGCGATCTCGGAAACCTCGCGCAGGCCGGGCGCGCCGAGCGAGCGGATATACGCGTAGGAGCGGACGAAGACGCCGTAGTTGCCCTGGAAGCCGCGGAGGCGGCCGATCGACTTGGGCCGGTCATAGTCGAGGTCGAAGCGGGGACGGTCGCCGTTGTCGGAGTCGAGCCGGACGACCTGCGGACGGGGCAGGTAGGGCTCGATCCGATCCGAGACGGCGATCGGGCCGGCGCCCGGGCCGCCGCCTCCGTGGGGCTGGGTGAACGTCTTGTGGAGATTGAAGTGGACGATGTCGAAGCCCATATCGCCGGGTCGGCAGATGCCCATGATCGCGTTCAGGTTCGCGCCGTCGTAGTAGAGCGTGGCGCCGACGCCGTGCACGATCCCGGCGATCTCCTCGATCCCCGTCTCGAACAGCCCGAGGGTGCTCGGGTTCGTGAGCATCAGGCAGGCGACGTCGCGGTCGGCCTTGGCGCGCAGGTCGTCGAGGTCGACGTTGCCGCTTGCGTCGGTGCCGACCTTGACGATCTCGTAGCCGCCCATGGTCACGGTCGCGGGGTTGGTCCCATGGGCGGTGTCGGGGGTCAGGACCTTGGTCCGCGTCTCGCCGCGATCCTCGTGGTAGGCGCGGGTGAGGAGGACGCCGGCGAGCTCACCGTGCGATCCCGCGCTCGGCTGCAGCGAGACGTGGGGCAGCCCGGCGATGCTCGCCAGCGCCTGCTGGAGGTTCCACATCAGCTCGAGAGCGCCCTGGGCGCGCGCCGGGTGCTGGAGGGGGTGGAGCTTGCCGTGCCCGGGCAGGGCCGCCACCCGCTCGTGGAGCTTGGGGTTGTGCTTCATCGTGCACGAGCCGAGCGGATAGAAGCCGGTGTCGAGGTCGAAGTTGCGCTTGGACAGGCGGTTGTAGTGACGCACGATCTCGGGCTCCGCCACCTCGGGGAGCCGCGGCGCCTCGGCGCGGCGGAACTCGGCGGGCAGGAGCTCGTCGAGGGGCGCGTCGGGAACGTCGAGCTCGGGCGCCACGAAGGCACGTCGCCCCGGCTTCGAGCGCTCGAAGATGGTCAGCCCGTCGTCGGCGGCGCGGAAGCCGTTGGCCGCCAGGGCAACTCGCCGGGAAGCGCCGTCGGAGTGCGAAGCGTCCAAGGGACGCGAAGCGTCCAAGGGACGCATAGCGTCCCCGTTCACGCCGCCATCTCCACGTCGTCGCGGTCGGCCGCCACGGCCGCGGCCAGCGTGTCGGCCAGGCGATCGATGTCGGCGCGGGTCCTGAGCTCGGTGATCGCCACCAGGAGCCCGTCCTCGTACTCGGGATAGTCGCGCCCGAGCGGGTAGCCGGGGTTCACGCCGTCGGCCAGGCAGCGCTCGATCACCCGCCCCGCGGGGGCGTCGAGTGCGAGCGCGAATTCGCGCACCACCGGGCGTTCGTGCAGGAGGGTGACGCCAGGAATCGAGGTCAGACGCGTACGCGCGTAGGCGGTCCGCTTGAGCATGAGCTCGGCGAGCTCGACGATCCCGTGCCGTCCGAGCCAGCTCAGGTAGATGACGCCCGCGAGCGCGTTCAGGGCCTGGGCGGTGCAGATGTTCGACGTCGCCTTCTCGCGGCGGATGTGCTGTTCGCGCGTCTGCAGGGTGAGGACGTAGCCGCGCTTGCCCTCGACATCGCGCGTCTCGCCGGCGATGCGCCCGGGCATCCGGCGCAGGAGCGCATCGGTGGCCGCGAAGAAGCCGAAGGAGGGACCGCCGAAATCGAGCCGGTTCCCGAGCGTCTGTCCCTCCCCCACGGCGATGTCCACCCGGCACTCGCCCGGCGACTTCAGGAGCCCGAGCGGAAGTGGGTCACAGGCGCAGATGGTTAGCGCGCCCACCTCGCGTGCGGCGGTGGCGAGGGCGGTGAGGTCCTCGACGGCGCCGAGGAAGTTCGGCTGCTGGACGATCACGGCGCTGACGTCGGTGTCGAGCTCGCCGAGGTCGGTGACGCCGTCGCGCAACGGCGCCTCGATGACGTCCATCCCCCATCCCCGCGCCAGCGTCCTGAGCGTCTCCCGGGAGTGCGGATGGACGCCGCGGGAGATCACGAAGCGCCCGCGCGCGTTGGTCAGCTTGGCCACGTAGCCGGCGGCGCCGACCGCGCTCGGACCCTCGTAGACCGAGGCGTTGGAGACGGGCAAGCCGGTGAGCTCGGAGATCGCCGTCTGGTACTCGAACATGGCCTGCAGGCCGCCCTGGGAGATCTCCGGCTGGTAGGGCGTGTACGGGGTCAGGAACTCCGAGCGCTCGATGATGGCGTCCACCAGGGCGGGGACGTAGTGGTCGTACATGCCCGCCCCGAGGAATGAGATCTCGTCCTCGGTGGAGACGTTGCGTGCGGCCAGGGCGCGCAGCTCCTCGTAGACCTCCTGCTCGCTTCGTCCCTCACCCAGGGCGCGATCGCTGGGCGTGCCC
>DASZMD010000013.1:0-3128 GCA_035551955.1 Solirubrobacteraceae bacterium
CACCGGGGACGCAAGCCGCCGTGGTTCAAGGTCCCGGCCCCGGGCGGCCCGAAGTACCGGGAGCTCAGCGCCCTGATCGCCGCCGAGGACCTGCACACGGTGTGCCAGGAGGCGGCGTGCCCGAACATCGGCGAGTGCTGGCAGCGCGGCACCGCGACGTTCATGATCCTCGGCGACACGTGCACGCGGCGGTGCGGATTCTGCAACGTGAAGACGGGAAAGCCGACGTGGAACGATCCGCTCGAGCCCGCCCGGGTGGCCCGGAGCGTGGCCAAGATGGGCCTCCGTCACGCGGTGATCACGAGCGTCGACCGCGACGATCTCCCCGACTACGGCGCCTCGGCCTTCGTCGGCGTCATCCGCCAGATTCGCCGCCAGGCCCCGACGACGAAGATCGAGGTCCTCACGCCCGACTTCCGGGGCGCGGAGATGCCGCTCGCCAAGGTGATCGCCGAAAGGCCCGATGTCTTCAACCACAACGTCGAGGTGGTCCCGCGCCTCTACCCGATCGCCCGCCGGGGGTCGAAGTTCGAGCGCTCGTGCCGCGTCCTCAGCAATGCCAAGGAGATGGGCGGCGACGAAGTGACGACCAAGTCCGGCCTGATGGTCGGCCTCGGGGAGAGCTTCGAGGAGATGGTCGACGCCCTCGGCACCCTGCGCGAGCACGGCGTCCAGGTCCTCACCATCGGCCAGTACCTGCGCCCCACCGAAAACCACCTCCCGATCGTGCGCTACTGGCACCCGGACGAGTTCAAGGAGCTCGAGCAGGCGGCCTACGCGCTCGGCTTCGAGCATGTGGCCGCGGGCCCGCTCGTGCGCTCGAGCTACCACGCCGACCAGCACATCGCCCAGGAGCAGCCGGGCGTCGGCCCGCTGGCGGAGGCCGCGAGCGCATGAGCCCGAAAAGATCCCGCCGCGCCGCCCTGGCCCTCCTCTTCGCGATCGGCATCGTCCTCATCCTCGCCCCGGCCGCGTTCGCCGCGGCCGGCGGCGGCTCTTCGAACTTCGGAGGAGGAGGGGGCGGGGGCGGCGGCGTGGGCCACGGCAAGGGCTTCGCCATCTACCTGATCTTCCGGGCCATCCTCGATCTCATCCTCTTCACCCACGGCATCGCGCGCGTGCTCGTAATCGCCGTGATCGCGGCCGTCGTCGTCTACGCCGCCTTCGGCCGGCGGATCCGGGCCTGGTGGCAGAACCGGCCGCGCTCGGGCCGCGCCGACCGCCGCCGCGTCGCGCAGCGCCAGCGCAAGGTCGAGCTCGCCGCCGCCGAGGCGGCCGAGGATGATCCTGCCTTCGCGCCCGAGGCCGTGCGCACCGAGGCCGCGCGGCTGTTCACCCAGATCCAGTCGGCGTGGGATGCCGGTAACCGGATCCGGCTGCGTGCCCTGGTGGCGCCCGAGCTGCTCACCGAATGGGAGCGCCGGCTCGACGACTTCGCCCGGCGCGGCTGGCGCAACCACGTCAAGCCGCTGGGCGAGCCCAAGGTCGAGTACGTCGGCCTCACCCGCCGCGGCGGGAATGAGCCCGACCGCGTCGTCGTCCGCATCGAGGCCAAGCTCCGCGACTACGTCGAGGACCAGTACGGCAACCACATCAAGCGCGCCGGTCGCCTGAGTGAGACGACGCGGGTGCGCGAGTTCTGGACGCTCGGTAGGCGCGGGTCGCACTGGGTCCTCGCCTCGATCGAACAGGGTGCCGAGGGCGCGCACGCGCTCGCGGAGACCGTCGCCCCCACGCCGTGGTCCGACGAGCGGGCACTCCAGGACCAGGCCCTCGTCGAGGGCGCCGTCGCCGACGCCATCCCGGAGGGCACGAGCGTGTCCGAGGTGGCCGACGTCGACTACCAGGGCGACGCCCGCGCCGCCGCCCTCGACCTCTCACTCGCCGACGGGCGCTTCGCGCCGGCCGTGCTCGAGGTCGCCGCTCGCCGCGCCGCCGCCGCGTGGGCCGAGGCCGTGGACGGCAACGATCGCGCCCTGCTCGCCGTGGCGCGCACCGACGCGGCCTACGCGCTCCTGCACCCCCAAGGCGGTCGCACCCGACTCGTGGTGCGCGGGCCCGAGGTCCGGCAGATCCGGATCGTCGGCCTCGACGCCGCCTCCACGCCGCCGACCATGACCATCGAAGTCGAGCTGAGCGGGCGCCGCTACCTCGAGGATCGTGACACGGCGGCGGTGATGTCGGGGAGCCAGACGCGCGTCGTCAAGTTCACCGAGCACTGGACCCTCGCCCTCGAGGGCTCAGACGAGCAGCCCTGGCAGATCGCCCAGGTCGGCGCGCCGCCCGCCGTCACCGCCTAGCGTCAGCGCAGCCGCGCCGGCACATAACCTCCCGGGTCATTGATCCCGATCAAGGACAACATCCCGACCGGACAGTTCCCGTTCGTGACGGTCGCCCTGATCGCGATCAACTTCATCGTCTACGTGCTGGCGATCAGGCACGGCGGCTCGTTCATCAGCGGGCCGAGCCCGCTCGAGGAGTTCAAGTACGGCGCCATCCCCGATGCGCTCACCCACCCCGGCGTGCACTGCGCCGAGGTCGTCCGCCAGACGCTGTCGGGGACGGGCGCCCCGGAGATCCTCTGCAATACGGCGCAGCTCAACGCCAGTCACATCGCCGCCGAGAACCCGCTCCCGGTGTGGGAGACGGTCTTCACGGCCATGTTCATGCACGCCTCGATCATCCACATCGGCGGCAACATGCTCTTCCTGTGGATCTTCGGCGACAACGTCGAGGCCGCCATGGGACGCGTCAAGTACCTGCTCTTCTACCTCGCCGGCGGCCTCGCCGCGATCGCCCTCCAGGTCGCCGTCTCCCCGGACTCGACCGCCCCCACCCTCGGTGCCTCGGGGGCGATCGCCGCCGTCCTCGGCGCCTACATCGTGCTCTATCCCCGGGCCCGGGTCCTGACCCTCGTCTTCATCATCTTCATCTTCACGGTGATCGAGCTGCCGGCGTGGGTGATGCTCGGGGTGTGGTTCGCCGAGCAGGCCGTGTTCGGCGCCGCCGGTCTCACCGACCCCACGGGCGGGGGCAGCGGGGTCGCCTACTTCGCGCATGTCGGGGGGTTCGTCTTCGGGCTGCTCGCGGTCCGGGTGCTCGCCAAGCGAGCGCGACAACCGCCGCCG
>DASZMD010000014.1:0-19896 GCA_035551955.1 Solirubrobacteraceae bacterium
CGCGCCGCCCGGGTCGAGAGCTGCTGGCCGACGATTGAGCGCACCAGCGCGCCATAGTGGTCCGCCGGGCGCCCGGCCCGGGCATCGCCGAGCCCATCGACGCCGAGCGCGTCGATCACCGAACGCAGCACGGGGTCAGCCGCCCTCAGGACGGCCACGCCGGCGTCGCTCATCCGGCGAGCGCCAGTGCGGCTCCATCCAGCGCGCCGAGCGCTCGTTCAACCGAGCAGGAGATGCACGTGAACGTCGGGGTGTCCCGCAGCGTGTAGGAGCTCGACTCGGTCGACCGCAGGCGCTGGACGAGGTCGAGAAAGTCGGCTGGATTGTCGGTTTCGAAGGCGACCACGAACTCTTGATCGTCGAGCCCGAACGAGTAGCTCGTGTTGAGGTCGACGGAGGGGTACTCGCGGCCGATCTTGATGTGCTCCTGCATGATCCGCCAGCGCTCGTCGGGGGCCAGCCGGTACCACTCGCGAGTCTTGACGAACGGATAGACGAACAGGTACTTGCTGTGTCCGGGTCGAACTTCCAAGCGCGACTCCTCGGAGTACTCCGAGGGCTTGGTCATCGCCAGCAGCGAGTAGGGCACCGTTGACCACTTCATCAGGCCGCTCTGGGCGAGCACGACGTGGAACTCGTGAATGCGCTCGAGGTTCTCCGCCTGGCTGAGGATCATCAGATCGGCGTCCCCGCGCGTGCCCACCAGCGAGAAGGCGCGCAGCAGGTGGCCGTCGGCGAAGTCCTCGCAGGCGGCGATGAACTCGCGCTTGTCGCCCGCCCGGGTCTCGTCGTCCAGCCGGCGCCAGGCGGGATCGACCTTGAGGAAGGTGTACTTGACGAAGTGCCGGACGGGCATCGAATGCTGATGATAGGGCGGCGACTGCATACCGGCCGGCTTTAGTTAGGCGTTACCATGGAGACCATGCGCATCGCCTTGGTGTCGCCGTATTCGTGGACTTATCCAGGAGGCGTCACGAGGCACATCCAGGCCCTGGCTGAACGCTTTCTCGCCGACGGCCACGAGGTCCGCGTACTCGCCCCGTACGACCCTGACGACCGCCTCTCGGCGGCGCTTCACCGCGGCGCCGGCCCCCAGCCGCGACCCGCCCCCGACTACCTCGTGTCGCTCGGGCGCTCGGTCGGCTTCAAGGCCAACGGCGCCGTGTCCAACCTCTCGATCACCCCCTACGGGGTGGCCGCCCTGCATCAGGAGCTCAGGAGGGGCGGCTACGACGTCGTTCACATCCACGAGCCGATCGCCCCGGTCCCGGGCTGGGTGGGCGCCGATCACGTCCAGCTCCCCCTGGTGGGGACGTTCCACAGCTTCTCCGAGAGCCGCATCTCCAACGGGATGGCGAACCTGGTCGGCGCGCGGCGGGTGCTCAACCACCTGCATGTCCGAATCGCCGTCTCCGAGGCCGCGGCCTGGACCGGCCGGCGCTTCTTCGGCGGTCATTACCGCGTCATCCCCAACGGCGTCGAGATCCCCGTCATGCCCGTCTCGCGCCTGGGCTCAGATCGCCTGCGCATCGCCTTCGTCGGGCAGGCGGTGGAGCGCAAGGGGCTGCCCATCCTCCTGCGCGCCTTCGAGGCGCTCAGCGAGCACGTGCCCGCCGAGCTCACGGTCGTGGGCGCGAGCCACGAGGAGATCGCTCCCATGCTCCTCGACGACGCTGCCGGCATTCGCGCCCTCGGCAAGGTCAACGACGAGGAGAAGCTCGCCGCCCTCGCCCACGCCGACGTCCTGTGCGCCCCGTCGCTCGGGGGGGAGAGCTTCGGGATGGTCCTCACCGAGGCGTTCGCGGCCGGGGTGCCCGTGGTCGCGTCGGACATCGCCGGCTACCGCGACGTGGTGCGCGACGGCGTCGACGGCCTGCTCGTCCCGCGGGGCGACGCCCAAGCCGTGGCCGAGGCACTGCGCGACCTCTGGCTCGAGCCCGAGCGGCGCCTGGAGATGGGGCGAGCCGCCGCCGAGCGCGCGCTGCGCTTCGCGTGGCCCCACGTCGCCGCCGAGGTGATGAGCGCCTACGAGGACGCGATCGCGACGCCGGCGCCCGAGGGCGCCGCACAGCGCGTGGCGGTCCGGATCGGGGCTCGCGCCGCCGATCTCAAGCCGCGCCTCCCGCCCCAGCGCATTCCCAGTCTCGAGCCGCCGCTGCTCGGGGCGCGCCGGCCGCAGGTGGTGTTCGCCCGGCGGGCGGCGCTCGCCTCGGTCTCGCTCGGCGGCCTCGTCCTCGCCGTCCTCGCCCTTCAGAAGATCGGGATCGGGAGCGTCGCCAAGGCCCTGGTCGGCTCGAGCCCGTGGTGGGTGCTCGTCGGCCTCGCCACCATGTGCACGGCGATGGTCCTGCGCGGATTCTCGTGGACGGCGATCCTCCGCGCGGCGCTACCCGCCGATCGCGTTCGGATCGCCGACGTCATGCACGGCACCTTCATCGGAGTACTGATGTCGGCCACGCTTCCCGCCCGCCTCGGCGAGCCGTCGCGGGCACTGGTCATCGCCCGGCGCATCGGCCGGCCGCGGGAGAGCTTGCCGGTGGTGCTGGGGACGGTTGTGTCTCAGACCTTGCTCAACATCGTGGCCCTGGTCATCCTCGGCGCCGTGATGTTCTCGTCGGTCAACCTGTTCAGCGGCCACCAGAACGCCCTCCTGTTCGCCGCCATCGCGCCCGTCGCCCTGCTCGTGGCCGTGCTCCTCGCTCCGGCGATCCTCCGGGCCGGCGCCGTGTCGCGTTCGACCCGGCTGCGCGCCTTCATCGTCCGCGCCCGCGGCGCGCTCCTGCGCGTCCGCTCGGGACTGATCGTGTTCAGGAATCCCCGGCTCGGCTCCATCGCCACCGTCTCCCAGCTTGCGGCCTGGGCCTTCCAGTGCCTCTCCTGCTACACGCTGCTGATCGCCCTGGGCCTGGATCACCAGGCGGGGATCGGCGCCGCCGCCGCCGTGCTCTTCGCGGTCAACATCACCGCCGTGCTCCCCGCCACGCCCGCCAACGTGGGCGTCTTCCAGGCTGCGTGCGCCGCCGTTCTTCATGCCGGTTGGCACGTCGGCGTGGTCGACGGGGTCGCCTACGGCGTCATCCTCCAGGCCGTCGAGGTGACGACGGCGCTCCTCATGGGCATGCCCGCGCTCCTGCGGGAGGGGCTGTCGTGGCGCGAGGTCCGGCTCCGCGCGCTGCATGCGGCCCCGGTCAAGCTTCCCGCCCGCGCTGCCGTGATCCGGCGCGGCGACACGGTCGAGGAGCACGCGTAGCCGTTTGACGCCGGTTTGACGGGGCCGAGACGGCGCCCCGGCAGGGTGCCGTGACATGACGAGCTTCCCCACCATTCGCGTCGCCGCCATCCAGGCCACGCTGGTGATCCTCGACGCCGAGCGCTCGGTCGAGAAGGCGGCCGGGCTGCTCCACGAGGCGGCCGACCGCGGCGCCCAGCTCGCGGTCCTCCCCGAGTGCTTCGTCCCCCTGTATCCGTCGAACGCGTGGGCGCGCAGCGCGTCGGGGTTCGGGGGCTGGGATGAGCTCTGGGAGCGGCTGTGGGAGAACTCGGTCGACGTCCCCGGAGCGCTGCTGGACCGCCTCGTGACCGTGTGCCGGGAGCGCGAGCTGTTCTGCGGCCTCGGCGTCAACGAGCGCGAGTCCGCGCGCCCGGGAACGATCTACAACACCCTCGTCTACCTCGGCCCCTCCGGTCTCATCGCCCGGCACCGCAAGCTGATGCCGACCCAGCACGAGCGCCTCTTCCACGGGATCGGGGCGGGCGACGACCTCGCCGTCGTCGATGCCGCCGGCGCCCGCGTCGGCGGCCTGATCTGCTGGGAGAACCGGATGCCGCTGGCCCGCTACCAGGTGTACCGCGGCGGCCCGCAGATCTGGGTGGCGCCGACCGCCGACGACAGCGACGGGTGGTTGGCCTCGATGCGCCACATCGCGATCGAGTCGGGCGCCTTCGTCGTCTCGGTGCCCCAGTTCATCCCCGCCGCCGCCTTCCCCGCTGACTTTCCCGTGCCCCTACCCGCCGACAAGGAGGTATTCGGACGCGGCGGCGCGGCCATCATCGAGCCCTCGCGGGGCGACGTCATCGCCGGCCCTCTGTACGACGCCGAGGGCTTCGTCGAGGCCGAGTGCGACCTGCGCGTCGGGCTGCACGCGAAGCGGTGGTTCGACTGCGTAGGGCACTACAGCCGCGAGGACGTGCTGGGCTCGGAGCGGGCCGCTCAGGCGCTCGACATCGCCGGCTCGTCGTCCTGAGCGGGCTCGGGATCGTCGTCGTCGAGATCGGCGAGGCGCGAGGGGTCCTTGTCGGTGCCGGCGATGAGCTCGTCCCCGGCGCGCTGGCCCGATTTGGGCAGGCGGCCGGACTTCATCCCGAAGTAGACGGCCTGGGGATGGTGGGCGACGACGGCCAGCGTCGACTGCTCGGGCTCGAGGGCGAAGCCCCCGGACAGGCGCAGGCCGATCGAGGGCGCGTCGAGCAGCCTGAACACCTTCTCGTGCTCTGACTGCTCAGGGCACGCCGGGTAGCCCCACGAGTAGCGGCGGCCCTGGTCGGCGGGGATCCCGAGTCCACGCCGCACGCGCGCGTGCAGCCATTCCGCCGACCCCTCGGCGGTCTGCACGCCGAGTCCGTGGGTGAAGAGCTGTTCGGCGTACTCGCCCTCGGCCTCGAGCTGGGCCATGAGCTCGGTCACGTCGTCGCCGACGGTGACCGCCTGGAGGGCGACGACGTCGATCTCCTCCGAGGACCGGGGCCGGTAGAAGTCGGCCAGGCAGATCCGGTCGTGCCTGGGCTGGCGGGGGAAGACGAGGCGCTCGAGCTCGCGCTCGCCGGGCGCCTCGGGGTCCCAGACGATGAGCTCGTTGCCCTCGGAGTTGCACGGGAAGTAGCCGAGCAGAGCGCGAGGATGCAGGTAGTCCTGCTCGCGCCACATGCGCTCGAGGCGGGGCTGGAAGTCCTCGCGCACGAGGCGTCGCCAATCCTCGCCCTTGACGCCGCGGCCTCCCCAGTGGAGCTTGAAGAGGACATGGGTGTCGAGGTGGGGGAAGACCTCGTCGAGCGGGACCTCGAGCTCCCGGGTGCCCCAGAATGGCGGCTCGGGCACGGGGTTGTCGGTCCGGGCGGGGCTGCGGGTCGAGGAATCGGTGACCGGCGGGCCGTCGTCGGTGGCTGCGGGCTGCTCGCGGAGCTTCTTGGCCGCCTCCCGGGTCTTGGCGACCAGGGCCGCGCGGGCCTCGGGCTCGATGATCTCGTCCATCCGGGCGAGCCCTTCGAAGGCGTCCTTGCAGTAGAAGACGCCGGGCTCGTAGACCTCGTCGGAGTCGGGGCCCTTGGGGTAGAGGATGCGCAGGCCGAAGTTGCGGTTGATGGCGGCGCCGCCGATGAGGATCGGGAAGCTCAGCCCGCGCTCATGGCATTCCTGGACGAGCAGCGGCATCTGCTTCGAGGTCGAGACGAGCAGCGCACTCAGCCCGATCGCCGTCGCCTTGTGCTCGATGGCGGCGTCGAGGATCTTCGAGATCGGAACCTGCTTGCCGAGGTCGACCACGGTGTAGCCGTTGTTGGTGAGGATGGTGTTGACGAGCGACTTGCCGATGTCGTGGACGTCGCCGAACACGGTGGCCACCACCACCGTCCCCTTGGTGTAGCCCTCGACCTTGTCCAGGTAGTTCTCCAGGCGCCCGACGGCGCGCTTCATCACCTCGGCCGACTGGAGGACGAAGGGGAGGATGAGCTCGCCGGCGCCGAACTTGTCGCCGACCTCCTTCATCGCCGGCAGGAGCACGCTGTTGAGGGTGGGGACGGCGCCGATCTTCTCCACACTCGCGTCGATCCAGTCCTCGACGCCCTCCTTCTTGCGGCGCAGGATGTGGAAGTGCAGCGCCTCCTCGGGCTCCATGCCCTCGGTGGGGTCGCCCTTCTGGTCGCCTTCCTCGGTGGCGCCCTTGGACTCGAAGTGCCCGATCAGGCGCTCGAGCGCGTCCTCGCGGCGGTTGAGCACGAGGTCGTCGGCGAGCTCGCGCTCGAGCTCGGGGATCTCGGCATAGGGGGTGATGTGGTTCGGGTTGACCATCGCCAGATCGAGGCCGGCCTCGACGCAGTAGTGGAGGAACACGCTGTTGATCACCGAGCGGGCCGGGAGCCCGACGCCGAAGCTGACGTTGGAGACGCCGAGCGAGGTCTTGACCCCGGGGATCTCCGCCTTGATCCGCCGGATGCCCTCGATCGTCTCCACCGCCGAAGGCTTCCACTCGTCGTCGCCAGTGGTGAGCGTGAAGGTCAGGCAGTCGAAAATCAGCGCCTCGCGGTCCAACCCGTGCTCCTCGCAGCACAGCTCGGTGAGCCGCTGGGCGATCTCGAGCTTGCGCTCGGCGGTCTTCGCCATCCCCACCTCGTCGATGGTGAGCGCGATCAGGGCCGCGCCGTGGGCGTGGGCGATGGGAACGACGCGGTCGAGCTTGTCCCGTCCCGCCTCGAGGTTGATCGAGTTGACGATCGCCCGCCCGGGGATCTGCTTGAGCGCGGTCTCGATCACCTCGGGCTCGGTCGAGTCGATCTGGATCGGGGCGGGCTGGGTGAGCGAGATGCGCTTGACCAGCGTCCGCATCTGCTCGGCCTCGTCCTGGCGCTCGGTGAGGGCGACGCATAGGTCGAGGACGTGGGCCCCGCCGGAGACCTGGTCCTCGGCCACGGTCACGAGCCCGTCGTAGTCGTCGGCCAGCAGCATCTCCTTGGCCCTGCGCGACCCCTGGGAGTTGACGCGCTCGCCCACCAGGGTGGGCCGGGGCTCCTGGACCAAGAGGGTGGCGGTGATCATGCTCGAGACGTGGGGGTCGCGTCTCTGGGGGCGCGGAGCGGGGGCCTGGTGGTCCTTGACCCGCTCGGTGATGGCCGCGATGTGCTCGGGCGTGGTGCCGCAGCAGCCGCCGACGATGGAGACGCCGTAACGCTCGACGAAGGATCCGAGCGCGTCGGCCAGCGGCGCGGGTTGCTCGGGGAAGATGGTCTCGCCGTTCGGTCCCTGGAGGGGGAGGCCGGCGTTGGGGATGCAGTGCACGGGCACCGGGCTGAACTCGCCGAGGAAGCGGATCGCGTCGCGCATGTCCTCGGGTCCGGTCGAGCAGTTGAGGCCGATGACGTCGACCCGCAGCGCCTCGAGCGTGGCCAGGGCCGAGCTGATGTCCGTTCCCAGCAGCATCGTCCCGCCCTGGGGGAGGAGGGACACGCTGCACTGGATCGGCACGGCCCGGCCCGCTAGCTTGAACGCCTCGCGAGCGCCGAAGATGGCCGCCTTGAGCTCGAGCATGTCCTGCGTGGTCTCGATGATGATCAGGTCGGCGCCCCCGTCCACCAGGCCATGGGCCTGTTCGGTGAACACGCCGACGAGCTCGTCGAAGCCGATCTGCCCGAGCGTCGGATCCTCACTCGCGGGCAGGAAGCCCGTTGGGCCGATCGAGCCGGCTACGAAGCGTTGGTGGCCCGCGGCCTGGCGGGCGATCTCGGCCGCCTTGACGTTGATCTCGCGCGTGTGGTCCTCGAGCCCCCACTCAGAGAGCTTGATCCGCGAGGCTTGGAAGGTGTCCGTCTCAACGACCTGCGCCCCGGCTTCGAGCATCGAAGCATGAACCCCCTCGATCACGTCCGGCCGGTTGAGCACCAGCGCTTCGTGGCAGCGGCCGGGAAGCCGGTAATCGTCCTCGAGGCTGAGGTCGAACTGCTCGAGCGTCGCCCCCATGCCCCCGTCGAAGACGACGACACCGGCCCGGATCGCGGCAAGGTAGTCGCGCATTCACGGGGATGCTAGCAGCGGGAGAACCAACCTTGACATGAGTGTGGCAAGGTTGAGGAGCGCGCGCGCCGCCCGGCCGCCCCGCCCCCTACCGCCCGCGCCCGACCGCCCCCCGCAGCTCGTTGCGCCCCGGCAGCGACGCCGAAAGCGGGGGAGGAGTCCCCACCAGCGCCGACGCCGCCGCGCCGACCATCCGCCCGCCCTTCTTCTTTTTCGCCTTCGACCCCCAGTGGACGTAGGCGGGCTTGTACTTGAGCAGCGCCGCCCAGGTGTACGCGTCGATCACGCCGGTGCCCGCCAGCCCGTGGGTGGCCTGGAACTGCGTCACCGCGGACTGAGTGCTCGGGCCGTAGTCGCCGTCGATGGAGACGTGGTAGCCGGCCGTGTACAGGTGCTCTTGGGCCCAGACGACGGGGTCTCCCTTGACCCCCCGGTTCAGTGAGGCTACCTGGGCGCTGGGCACGTACCCCGAGAGCCGCGCGGCCGGAACGGAGACGGCGCGCCAGTTGGAGGTCGTGGCCTCCTGATAGTCCCACCAGCTCACGCCCTGGGCGCCGTAGGCCGAGGAGAGCTGGCGGAAGCGGATGATCTGCCGCGCCGGGGGATTGGCGAACACCTGCCCGAGCGGGTAGATCGCTCGCCGGTAGAGCCGGTTGAACAGGTAGGTGTGGGCGTAAACGGCGTCGACGGTGGTGCCGATGTCCTTCCAGTACATCTGGGGGAGGTTGTATTGGGCGCCGCCGGGCCCGAGGAAGACCGAGTACGGGAAGGCCGGGTGATAGTCGATCCACGGGAACCCGGCCAGTCCGACCGGGAAGTTGGCTCCGACCGCCGCGCGCAGCTGGGTGATATACCGCTGGGCCGCGGCGTAGCGGCCCTCGTACTCGCTCTCGGCGTCGATGATCAGGCACGACGCTCCCGCTCTGACCGCGCCCGCGCCGAGCCGCGCCTCGTCCGCCGGATGCTGGCCGTAGACGTACTGCCAGGCGCACACGCGCAGCCCGGCGGCCTTGAAGGCGGCGATCATCGGGCGGGAGAACTGGCCCCACGGAGAGGTGCCATCCGAGCTCTTGATGAACAGGGTGCTGACGCCGTACTGCTTGGCCCTGGCGGCGATCGCCGCCAGGCTGCCGCCCGAGGAGACCGGGAGCTCCCAGATCCACATCGCCCGGCCGTTGAACGGATTGCTCGGCGTCGCCGGCGGCGGGGGCGAGATCGAAGTGGGAGGGGCCGAGGTGGTGGGCGCGGTCGCCGCCCCGCCACTCTGGCCGATGGCGATGCCCAACGCCGGGAGCTGGATGTTCACCAGCGGGAGCGGGATGGTGAGGGTGGGCGATGCGCTAGCGCCCACGGCGCGGGAGGAAGGCACTCCGACGAGCACGATGGCCAGGGTTGCGGCGACGAGCGCCAGCAGCCGCCCGAGCCCCGAAACCCGACGACCGCGCGCAGCCCACCGAGCGCGGAGGTCACTCCTCATGTGGTGATTCACCGTAGCGGAAAACGCTTGAAGTACCTGCAAGTTGCGGTGCGGCGTGCGAAGGGGTCAGGCACGGAAGGCGGATCTCGCCGACGAGAATCCGTACCGAAGGGCCCGTCCGTGAAACGGGCCCCTCGGTGCCGGTTGGAGATCAGCCGCCCTTGTATCCCATGGTGGTCCCCTTTCTTGGGTCAGAGATGAGTAGGTTTGATGAGGTCTTACGATCGCTGGACAGGGTTGGCCGTGTAAGGGCGTAAAACCCCGCGATGTCTACGGATAGATACGGTGTGGGTTTCCCCGGTCCTGCCGATACCGGGACTCGTGGATCACGCAACGGTGGTGAATCCGGGAGAGGGCAGCCTCCGCTGGGTCGGCGCGCGCGCGCGCCCGTTGCGCTCGGCGACCTTCCGTCGCCTCGCAGCGGCCTACACGATCAATGAGCTCGGTAACTGGATCGGCGATGTCGCGCTCGCCATCCTCGTCTTCGACCGCACCGGGAGCGCCCTGGCGACGGCGGCGCTGTTTCTCTCCCTCCGTTTCCTCCCTGCGCTGCTCGCGCCGTTGCTCACGAGCCGGCTCATGGTCGTCGAGGCGTCGCGGGTCCTGCCCGCCATCCACCTCGCCGAGGGGCTGATCTTCGCCGCCATCGCGTGGGTCGCCGTGCGCTTCTCGCTCCCGGCGGTCCTCATGCTCGCCGCCCTCGACGGCATGCTGGCGATCACCGCCAAGGCGCTCACCCGCGGCTCGACGGCCGCGCTCCTGCTCGCCGACGATCAGTTGCGCCAGGGCAACGCGATCCTCAACCTGGGTTTCACCGCGGGGGCGGCGGTCGGTCCGGCCTTGGCCGGCCTGATGGTCGCCACCCTCGGTCCCAGCTCGGCGCTGCTCGTCGACGCCGCGACCTTCGTCGGGGTGGCGATGATCCTCGCCACCACGGGCGGCCTGCGGCTCGACTCTCACCGGGCCGGCGGTTCCTGGGGACGGCTGCAGGAGGGACTGCGCGAGGTGTGGTCGCGGCGGGGCGTGCGCCGGTTGCTCGTCGCCCAAGCTCTCGCGCTCGTGTTCTTCAGCGCCGTGGTGCCGATCGAGGTGATCTACGCGAAGCTGACCCTGCACGCCGGCGACTCCGGCTACGGACTGCTGCTCGCCGCGTGGGGCGTAGGGATGGTCATCGGCGGTATCGGCTACGCGGCCGGGGCCCGCATCCGCCTGCGGCTCGTCCTCGCCCTCGGCACCGCGCTCATCGGGGCGGGCTACCTGGGGCTGGCGCTGGCTCCGGGCCTCGCGCTCGCGTGCGCGTTCTCGGCCCTCGGTGGACTCGGTAACGGCGCCCAATGGATCGCGGTAGTGACGGCGGTCCAGGAGGCGGTGTCAGCCCTGGCTCAGAGCTCGGTCATGGCCGTGCTCGAGAGCATCAACCAGATCATGCCGGCGATCGGCTTCCTCCTCGGCGGGGTGCTCGTCGCGCTCGCGTCGCCGCGTTCGGCCTACGCGGTGGCGGCCGCCGGCGTGGCCGTCGTGCTCGTGCTGGCCTCGGTGGCGATGCCGCGTGGCTCCGCCCGCTAAGGGTTTCCTACGCAGCGTGGCGCGTAGTTGGCGCTCCCGTGGAGGCGCGGCCGCCCACCGATTAAAGGTCTGGGGGGGCAGCAGGGACAGCGCACACGTGGAAGTCCGGACAGAAATTACATCGACACCGCGCGAGACCAGCTCCGCCGTGGTGGGACTGCAGCGGTTGGCGTTCGTGGCCGCCGGCGTGACCGTGGCGGCGACCGCGGGCGGGGATCACTGGGACGCGTGGTCGCTCGCTCTGCTCGCCGTGTTCACGGTGACCAGTGACCTGATGTACGTGGAAACCGACTCGAACAAGCTCAAGGTGTCGGGGAGCTTCCTCGGGCTCATTCTCGCCGCCGTGCTCCTGGGCGGGGGACCCGCCTCGCTCATCGGCGTCCTCACCATCGCCATCGGCTGGGTGCGCTCCCGCGAGGCCAAGCATTACTTCCGAAACAATGTCGTCACCTACGCCTGGTTCCCCCTCGCCGCGGCCCTCTTCTTCCACCTCGCCGTCCACCTCGCGCACGTCGGTCCCCGCCAGCCGGGCTACTACCTGCTCGTCTTCGCCGCCTTCGTGGTGGCTCTGACCATCAACTTCGTGATGATCGCCGGCTACCAGTGCTACCTCGACGGGGGCCCACTGGTCCAGAAGGCACGGGAGGCGCTGAGGCCGATTCTCGCCTCCGAGCTCTTCTCCGCCTTGCTCACGGTGGCCGCCGTCTATGTCGCCGTCACCCACGGCACCGTCGGCCTCGCCCTCGTCGGGCTCGTACTGGTCGTCTTCCAGTACCTGGTGAGCGCGCTGCTCCTGTCCGAGCGCCGCAGCGAGGCGCTCCAGCGGATGGCGACGACCGACGTGCTCACGGGCCTGGCCAACCGCGAGCGGTTCGCGAGCCGGATCGACGAGCGGATCGCCGCCCGTGACCAGCCGGGCGACGAGTTCGCGGTCATGCTCATCGACCTCGACCACTTCAAGGAGATCAACGACACCCTCGGGCACCTGTATGGCGACGCGCTGCTGCGCGAGCTGGGGCCGAGGCTTGCCGACCTCGTCGGCTCGGGTGGCCTCGTCGCCCGGCTGGGTGGAGACGAGTTCGCCGTGCTCCCGCCGACGCGGGCCCACGACACCGAGTGGCTCGAGATCACCGCCGTCGAGCTTCTCGGCTGCATCCAGCAGCCGCTGGTGGTCGACGAGCTCTCGCTCACGGTAGGCGCGAGCATCGGGATCTCACGATTTCCCGTCGATGGCGCGGACGCGCAAACGCTGCTCCGCCGTGCCGATATCGCCATGTACGCGGCCAAGAGCAGCCAGAGCGGCTTCAAGTTCTACGCGGCCGAGCAGGACGTCTACTCGCGCCGGCGCCTGGGCATGCTCGGCGACTTCCAGCGCGCGCTGGCGGCGGAGGAGATCGTGGTGCACTACCAGCCGATCGTCGATGTGGAAGAGGTGCAGGTGTGCGGGGCCGAGGCGCTTGTCCGCTGGCAACATCCGGAGCTCGGATTGCTCGCCCCCGGGGCGTTCCTGCAGCTCATCGAGCAGACGCCGATGATCGGGCCGCTCACCCGGCACGTGATCGATCGTGCCCTCGAGCAGTGCGCGAGGTGGCGCGCCGCCGGCCATGAGCTCGCCGTGTCGGTGAACCTGTCGGTGCGCAACCTCGTCGACCCCAACCTTCCCGACGAGATCGAGCGCATGCTCGCCACGCACTCGCTCCCCGCCGCGGCGCTTCACCTCGAGATCACCGAGGGCATGATCATGTCCGACCCCGATCGGGCCGTGGCGACACTGACGAGCCTCAGCGCCCTCGGCATCCGCCTGTCGATCGACGACTTCGGGACCGGATACTCCTCGCTCGCCAACCTCACCCGGATGCCGGTCAGCGAGCTCAAGATCGATCGGTCGTTCGTGACCTCGATGCTCGCCGACGAGAGCGACCTGATCATCGTCCGCTCCACCATCAACCTGGGCCACGACCTCGGATTGGAGGTCGTCGCCGAAGGGGTGGAGGACGGATACACGCTCGCGCGCCTCGGCAACCTCGGTTGCGACCGGGTCCAGGGCTATCACATCAGTCGTCCCCTGGCCCCGGAGGCGTTCGCCGCCTGGCTCGCGTCGACCGAGGCCGCAGCCGACACCCTGCTCGAGAAGCGCGCTTAGGGCACCATCCACCCGAGCGCGCCCGAGGACTGCAGGAGCACGAGCAGCGCCATCAGGAGCACGAGCACCACGCTCCAGCCGATCACCTTGCGGAAGATGTCGCCCTCCCGCCCGCCGAGCCCGACGGCGGCGGCCCCGATCGCCAGGTTCTGGGGCGAGACCATCTTCGCCAGCACCCCGCCCGAGCTGTTGCCGGCCGCCAGGAGCACCGCGGGCAGGTGCGACTGCTTGGCCGCCGCCACCTGAAGGGCGCCGAACAGGGAGTTGGAGGACGTGTCGGATCCGGTCACGGCAGTGCCGAACCAGCCGATGAGGGGGGAGAGGAAGGCGAAGAAGCCGCCGGCTCCCGCCGCCCACATCCCCAGGGTGATCGTCTGCCCGGAGAGGTTCATGACGTAGGCAAGGGCCAGCACCGCGCATACGGTGACGATCGGCCACAGGAGCAGCCGCAGCGTGCGTCCGTAGATCGCGAGCGCCCTCGCCGGGGCGACGCGGAGCGCGAAGGTGGTGAGCACCCCGGCCACGAGCAGCTGGGTGCCGGCCGCGGTCAGCCAGTTGAGCTTGAAGAGCTCGCTGGTGGGCGCCTTGCCCGTGGCCCCGAGCACGTGCAGGCCCGGCCAGGTGAACTCGGTGGTCGCGTGATCGAGCTGCCTGGTGATCGGGTGCAGGCTGCACACCCCGAGCACGACGATGACGATCGCGTACGGAGCGAAGGCGAGCAGCGTGGCCGAGCGGCTCAGCGGGCGGCCGTCGTCGGCGGCCACCCGCCGCTCGAGCGCCGCGTCGGCGCGGGCGGCGCCGGCGATCGCGGGCCGGTGCGCGCCCGCCGCCCGGCTCGCCGACCCGCGCGGAGACCACACGCGCGTGAGGGCAAGCAGGCAGGCGGCGGAGGCGAGCGAGGCGAGGATGTCGGTCAGCTCCGGCGAGATGAAGTTCGAGGAGGCGAACTGGACGGCCGCGAAGACGAGGCCCGCCGTGAGCGCGGCCGGCCATGCCTGGCGCAGACCGCGGCGACCGTCGACCATGGCCACGAGGATGAAGGGGACGAGGAGGGCGAGCAGCGGGCACTGACGGCCGACCATCTGGCTGAGCTCGTGCTTGGGCAGGCCCGTGACCTCGGCGAGGGTGGTGATGGGGATGGCGATCGCCCCGAAGGCGACGGGAGCGGTGTCCGCCACCAGCGCCACGGCCGCCGCCTTGATCGGCTTGAAGCCGAGACCCACGAGCATCACCCCGCAGATCGCCACCGGGGTCCCGAACCCGGCGAGCGCCTCGAGCAGGGCGCCGAAGCAGAAGGCGATCATCACCGCCTGGATGCGCTGATCGTCGGAGACTGAGCTGAAGGCCCGGCGCAGGACCGCGAAGTAGCCGGTCTCCTCGGTGATGTGGAAGATCCACAGCGCGTTGATGACGATCCACATGATCGGGAAGAACCCGAAGGCGGCGCCTTCGGCGGCCGCGTCGGCCGCCTGGCCGAGGGGCATCCCGTACACGATCAGCGCCACCAGGATGGCCACTCCCAGGGAGATCAGCGCTGCCGACTGCGCCTTCATGCGCACCACGCCGAGGAGCACGAAGAGCGCCACCAGCGGTAGGACAGCGAAGATCGACGTCAGTCCCAGCGAGTGGGAAACGGGATCGAGAACCTGTCGATACACCTCAGCCTCCTCTCGCCGGGAGGGCTTCCCCGAGCGAGGCTGAGCTAAACGGCCCTACTTGATGAAGAGGATCTCCGAGTACTTGGGCAGCGGCCAGAGGTCGTCGGCGATGATCTTCTCGAGCTTGTCGGCGCTGGTGCGAACCGCGCCCATGGCCGGGAGCACGGTGTCGCGCATGTACTTCGCCTCCTCGAGCAGATCACCCTCGGGGTGGCTCTCGTCGAGGTTGACCTGCTCGAGCGCGGCGATCGACTCGATGAACTCGTTGACGAACTCCTCGGTCTCGGTGGCGAGCGATGACACGCCGCCCTCGCGGAGCATCGCCAGGTGGCGGATCGCCGCGGGGAGGAGCATCGTGCGCGCGATCGAGGAGGCCGTCTCTGACTCGATGTTGAGCTTGGTGACGTACTGCTCGAGGGAGACCTCGTAGCGAGACTCGAGCTCGCGCTGGGAGAGGACGCCGTAGTTGGAGAACACGGTCACGGTGTCGTCGGTGAGCAAGTAGGGGAGCGCGTCGGGGGTGGCGCGGAGGTTGAGCAGGCCGCGCTGCTCGGCCTCGGCGTGCCACTCCTCGGAATAGTTGTCGCCGCCGAAGACGATCTGCTTGTTGGCCGCGTAGCTGCGCTGGATCACGGGGCGCAGCGCGTCCTCGAGGCTGGCTCCCGACTCGAGTGCGTCCTCGAGTTCCTCGGAGAGGTAGTCGATGGCCTCGGCGACCGTGGTGTTGAGAACCGCGTTGGGGAGCGACAGGGACATGCTCGAGCCGAGGGCGCGGAACTCGAACTTGTTACCGGTGAAGGCGAACGGGCTCGTGCGGTTGCGGTCTCCGCCGTGGAGGGGGAGGGGCGGGAGCACCGGCGTGCCGAGGCCGAGGAACGACTCGGGGGTCGACTCGCCCGCCTCGCCGCGCTCGATCGCGCCGAACACCTTCTCGAGCTCGGAGCCGAGGAAGATCGAGATGATCGCCGGCGGCGCCTCGTTGGCCCCCAGGCGGTGATCCTGGCCGGGCGAGGCGATCGATGCCCGCAGCAGCCCCTGGTGCTTGTTGACGGCCTGGATGACCGCGGCGCAGAAGAAGAGGAACTGGAGGTTGTCGTGCGGGGTGTCGCCGGGATCGAGCAGGTTCTCGCCGGTGTCGGTGCCCATCGACCAGTTGTTGTGCTTGCCCGAACCGTTGACGCCGGCGAAGGGCTTCTCGTGGAGCAGGCATACGAGCCCGTACCGACGCGCGACGTTCTGCATCACCTGCATGGTCAGCTGCTGGTGATCGGAGCCGACGTTTGAGTTCTCGAAGATGGGGGCGAGCTCGTACTGGTTGGGCGCGACCTCGTTGTGGCGGGTCTTGACCGGGACCCCGAGCTTGGCGAGCTCGCGCTCGGTCTCGAGCATGTAGGCGAGGACCCGCTCGGGGATCGAGCCGAAGTAGTGGTCGTCGAGCTCGTGCCCCTTGGGCGGCTTGGCGCCGAACAGGGTGCGGCCGGTGGTGATCAGGTCCGGGCGCTCGAAGTAGTACTGCTCGTCCACGAGGAAGTACTCCTGCTCCGGTCCCACGGTGGTGAACACCCGGACCGCGTCCTCGTTGCCGAACAGCCTGAGCGCCCGCATCGCCGACTTCGAGAGGGCATCCATCGAGCGCAGGAGCGGGATCTTGTGGTCGAGCGCCTCGCCGGTCCAGGAGACGAAGGCGGTGGGAATGCACAGGAGGGCGCCGTTGGGATTCTCGAGGATGAAGGCGGGGCTCGTCGGGTCCCAGGCCGTGTAGCCGCGCGCCTCGAACGTGCTGCGGATGCCGCCGGTCGGGAACGAGGAGGCGTCGGGCTCGGCCTGGATCAACTCCTTGCCCGAGAACTCGGCCAGCGCGGTGCCCTCACCGGTCGGGCCGTAGAAGCTGTCGTGCTTCTCCGCCGTCAGTCCCGTCAGCGGCTGGAATACGTGGCTGTAATGCGTCGCGCCCTTCTCCAGCGCCCATTCCTTCATCGCCAGGGCCACCGCGTCGGCGAGCGAGGTGTCAAGTGCCTCGCCCTTGGCGAGCGTCTGGGAAAGACGCCGGAAGACATCCTTGGGCAGTCGCTGACGCTGGATGGCGGGGCTGAAGACGTTGACCCCGAAGATCTGGTTGTCCGGTGAGGTGAGGTCCGGTGCGCCGAGTGCGCCACCGTTGGAGTTCCACTGCGCGGCGGTGACGTTCTGCTGGCGAATGGGCATGCTTGGGTTGATCCTTCCTGGCGCGCTCCGGCGGCGGGGGCGCGCTGACGGTGGTTGCGGACAGCGGACTCTGTCCGGCGAGAGACTGAAAAGTAAAGCCTATGGAAGGATGAGAGCCAGGGTCATTATCCACATGGACAAATCAGCGCCGCGGACGTTCGCCGGGCGGCGCAACGGTCGCCGGGAGCATCGAGGTGACCGATCTTTCTCCACGTGGCCAAAGACGTCGCCGCGCGAGGGGCGCAAACTGACTGCACGATGAAGATGGTCGTCGCCTACATACGTGAGGAAGCCTCCGAACCGATCTGCTCAGAGCTCCTCGAGCTCGGGTTTCCCTGCGTGACGGTATGTGCGGCCCAGGGCTCCGGTCGCCAGGAGGGTCCGTCTTTGCGCGGCGCCTCCGGATCAAACGGAGCCCCGACCTTCCTACATTCCAACGTCAAGATCGAATGCGCGGTCGCCGATGGCGACACGCCGACGATCGTTGACACGATCCTGCGACACGCCCGCACCGGGTCGATCGGCGACGGCAAGGTGTTCGTCCTGCCGGTCGAGCAGGCGTATCGCATTCGCACGGGTGAGGCGGGAGAGGACACGCTCCAGGCCCATCCGCGCGTTCTGGCGGCGCTCTGAGCGTACGCCATCGCGGTGGGCGGGCCGCCCGGTTGTTCCCTCTCCCCGGGCGGCCCGCAACCACGATTTGCCCTACGGCACGTTGACGATCTGCCCCGCGTCGTTGACGTAGGAGCGGCGGGGCTTGGTGCCGATGTTGACCACGAACGTCCCCGCCACGGGCTGGCCGCCGGCGCCGACGGCCTTGGCCTTGCCGTTCAGACCGGCGGCGACGCGGTAGTGGATCACGTGGACGCCGGGCCGCACGGCGGTCACCCCCCACTTGAAGGTCGCATCGCGGCCCGCGCCGAGAGGGTGGCCGAGCGCCCAGGTATTCGCGTACGCGGTCACCGCGCCCCCGGGCCCACCGGTCTGATACACGCCGCCGGGGCCGAGGGGAGCGCAATTATGGGCCGCGCCGGACGGGCACGGCGCCTGGTCGACGACCCACACCGCTCGCGAGGCATCGGCCACTCCCGGCATCTGGATGTCCTCGGCGAAGGGCTGCGCCGAGGTGCCGTCCTGCGCGTCGGTGATCGTCACCGCGACGTCGGGGATCGGCTTGCTGCCCGCGTTGCGGACCGTGATGACCATGTCCGAGTGCTGCGCCAAGGTCTGATGGCCGGGGAAGCTCGCCGTCGACACGTCCACCGCGAAGTTCCCGCTCGGCTCGCCCGCCGACTGGCTCGATCCGCCGCCGCAGCCCGCGAGCGCCAGTCCCACCACCGCGGTGGCGGTGATCGCTCCGCTCCTCGCTCTCCACCCAGACACGGCGGGCGGAACATAGCACGGGGGCCCGGCGTGGCCGCCGGTTTGCAGGATTCCGGGGCGGCGGCGCGCCCGAGTTCGGTCCAGCCGAACCCACAATCGACTCGCCATCGATGCCGAGTCCACGCAGGCGCGATGGTTGACGTTTGGCAATCGCGCTTGCCAGCGCTTACGCTTACCTCGGGCGGTGCGCACACCGAGCTTTGCCTGAGGATGGGGAGGACCACACACATTGATCAGAGCAGTCGCCGACAGAGCGTTCTTGCCGACCAAGAACGTGCTCGAAGAGGTCGGGAACATGATGATTCTCACCGCGCGAACGCTGGTGTCCGCGGTGCGGCCCCCGTATCCCTACGGAAGCGAGTTCGTGGGCCAGTTCCTCTTCGGCCTGAAGCTGTGCTGGTTCCCGCTGCTGATCTCGACCGTCGCCTTCGGCTACGGCGCCCCGGGACTGCAGGCGGCGAACTTCCTCGTCCTCTTCGGGGCCATCGACCGGCTCGGCGGCTTCTTCGTGCTCGCGTCGATCCGCGAGTTCGCCCCCTTCGTCGACGCCATCGTCCTCGCCGGGGTGGCGGGCACGGCGATCACCGCTGATCTCGGGGCGCGCAAGATCCGCGAGGAGCTCGACGCCCTGCAGGTGCTGGGCGTCGACCCGATCAAGAACCTGGTCGTGCCGCGCTTCCTGGCGCTGATGCTCCTCACCGGCCTGTTCGACGTCTATGCGCTGCTCTTCGGCATCTTCGGCGGGATTCTCGCCACCTTCGTCAATCACGCGACGCTCGGGCCGTTCTTCGCCACCTTCTTCAACAACGCCTCCACGGTGGACCTCTGGGGCTCGGTGGTGAAGACGACGATCTTCGGCGGGATCATCGCCATCGTCTGCTGTTACAAGGGGATGACCGCCTCGGGCGGGGCGGAGGGCGTGGGACGCGCCGTCAACCAGGCGGTCGTCATCGCCTTCCTCGGCGTCTTCGCCTTCAACTACGCCTTCACGCAGACCCTCCTGGCCACCCATCCGGCCCTGACGACGATCCCGAAATGAGCCGCTGATGGAAGGACTGCTCGCCGCCCCGCGCGCCTGGATCGAGACCTTCGGCGAGATCTTCGGCTTCTGCGCTCGCGTCGTCCGCGAGGTCTTCGACCTGCGGGTGTTCAAGTTCTTCGGCGAGGTCCTGCGCCAGGCGGGCATCCTCATCGTCTCCTCGACCCTGGTCATCTGGGGCCTGGTCTTCATCATCGGGCTCGAATGCGGCGTCGAGGGCGCCTATTTCGACAACGCCAACGGCGTCGCCGCCTACGCGGGCGTGTTCGCCGCCTGGTGTGACCTGCGCGAGCTAGTGCCCTACGCCTTCGGCTACATGATGGCCGCCAAGGTGGGCACGGGAATCGTCGCCGAGCTCGGCTCGATGCGGATCTCCGACGAGATCGACGCGCTCGAGGTGATGGGGATCAGCGGCATCACCTTCCTATGCGCGACCCGCCTCCTGGCGGCGTGGCTCGTACTCCCCTTCGTCTACATCTGCTCGATCGGAGCGGGCTTCTTCGCCAGCTATCTTGTGGTTGTCCACCAGATCGGGAACGTCTCATCGGGTGGCTTCTTACAGATCTTCTGGGAGTTCCAAAATCCCCCCGACCTCTTATATAGCGTGATCAAAGCCATGGTCATGGCCACCGTGATCGTGCTCGT
>DASZMD010000015.1:0-13861 GCA_035551955.1 Solirubrobacteraceae bacterium
GGCGAGGCTGCGGCAGCGGTTGAAGGCGCCCGAGAGGACCGTGACTTCGGTGGGGACGGTGTAGTAGATGGGCTGCCAGCCGACGTTATAGATCGAGGAGCCCATCACCTGCGTGAGCGGTTGCACGCCGAAGCCGGCGAGGAGGGTGAACTCGTTCACCGAGAGGTCGCTGGTGAACAGCCCTGGCCTGCCTTCGCTCGCGGCGAGCTCGCGCAGCCGTGCCTCGGCGGCCACCGGCAGGCCCCCGGCCTCGATCCGGCGCAGCGACTCCTGAGCCTCCTCCTCGGCGGCCGCGGCCGCCTCGGCGCGCTTGGCCTCGGCTGCCTTCTCTTCCTCGGTGCGGCGGTGAAAGAGCGGCATCAATCAGGCCGACGGAGCGGCGCGGGCCGAGCTGGGTACGTGGGCGTTCAGCCACGCGCACAGGTCGTCCAACACCTGTTCCTGCTCGGGTTCGTTGAGGATCTCGTGGTAGAGCCCCGGGTAGGACTTGACCGTGCGGTCGTCGGCGCCGATCCGGTTCCCGAGCATGACGCTGCCCTCGGTCGGACACAGACCGTCAGCGGTCCCGTAGAGGATCAGGGTGGGCACGGTGATTTCGGGAACCCGTGTCGGGAAGGACTCGATGGCGTCGCCGAGCTCGGCGACGGTACGCGCCGGCAGCTTCCCGTGGTGGACGAGGGGATCGGCGTTGTAGGCCGCCACGACGGCCGGGTCGCGGCTGACGAGCGAGGAGTCGACGCCGACGACGGGCAGCCGGGGGATGAGTACCGACAGCGTCCGGGCGGCGACGCGCACGACCGGCGAGGCCGCCTCGAGGGCCGCCAGCGGTCCCGACAGCGCGAGGGCGTCGAGGCGATCCTGGTGGCGCAGCGCATAACAGAGCGAGACCGTCCCGCCCATGCTGTGCCCGAGGAGGAAGACGGGGTGGTCCGAGCCCGCCTGCGCGCCCTGCTCACCGGCGGCGCGGAGGACGAGGGTGTCGAGGTCGGCGACGGCGTTGTCCATGCGGTCGATGTAGGCGCGCGGGCCGCCGGAGCGACCGTGGCCGCGATGGTCAAGCGCGTACACGGCGTAGCCCTCGCCGACGAGGCGCTCGGCGACATGGAGGTAGCGGCCGCTGTGCTCGCCCGCGCCGTGGGCGATGATCACGACGCCGCGGGAGGGACCGGCGGGGAGCCACGCCTGCCAGAAGATGCTCATGGCGCCTTGGCCCGCGAACGTCCCCTCGTTATGGGTGGGGGCGCCGGGCGCCATCACCGCTCGTCCGCCCAGGGCACGACGACGGCATCCTCGTGGGGCGAGTCGCGGGCGACGACGTACTCGGCGGGCTCGCGGTCGGAGAGGTTCTCGAGGATGTGGGTCTCCCGGGGCGGCACGTACACGAGGTCCCCGGGCTCGAGCATCAGCTCCTGCTCGAGATGATCGCCCCACTTGACGCGCAGGTGACCGGAGAGCATGTACACGGCGCTGTCGCAACCCTCGTGGTAGTGGGGGAGGGAGCGGGCCAGGGGCGGCACGCGGAACACCGCCATGTAGATGTTCTGCGCGCCCGCGGTGGCCTGGGAGATCTCGGATCCCCCGACCACTCCACGCGGCATCGAGCGGTCCGGGCCGGGCTTTACGACCCTCATCTGCGCGAGTCTAGCTCCGCCTGCTCGCGCGGGGGCATCTCGATCTGAAGGGGCGGCTGCGCTGCCACCTCGTGATCGACCTGGAGGGTGGTGTGGTCGATCTGGAAGCGCTGGTCGAGGATCACCTGGAGGCGGCGCCGCAGCTCATGGCAGTCGTCGCCCGCGCGGGCGACGACGTGGGCCGAGAGGGCGGGAAACCCGCTCGTCACCTCCCAGACGTGGAGGTCGTGGACCTGGACGACGCCGGGCTGTGCCGCCAGGTGGCGGCCGATCGCCTCCGGGTCGAGGTCCGCGGGCGCCGCCTCCATGAACACGCGGGCCGAGGCCATGAGCAGGCCATAGGCGGCGTGGAGCATCAGGGCCGCGACCACGAGCGAGGCGATCGCGTCGGCCCGGCGGAACCCGGTGGCGAGGATGATCACGGCGGCGATGGCCGTCGCGATGAACCCGAACAGGTCGGTGAGTATGTGGCGGTAGGAGCCTTCGACGTTCATGCTCCGCTCCGCGCCGTCGTGGCCGGCGGCGAGAATCCGCGCCGCCACCAGGTTGACGGCGATGCCGACGAGCGCGACCACGAGCACGACCGAGCCCTCTACGGCGGGCGGGGAGACGAGGCGGCGGATGCTCTCGTAGACGATGAGCAGCGCGAGCACGAGCAGGGTGACGCCGTTGGCCTGGGCACTCAGGATCTCCGCCCTTCCGAGGCCGTAGGTCATCGCCCCGGCGGCGGGGCGGGAGGCCAGGCGCGCCGCCACGAGCGCGAGCGCCAGCGCAGCGGCATCGGTGAGCATGTGCGCGGCATCCGAGAGCAGGGCGAGCGAGGAGGCGATCACCCCCGCCACCACCTCGGCGCCCATGAAGGCGACGATGAGCGCGAGCGCCGCCTTCAGCGCTCGCTGATCGGCGGCGCGGCTACCGTGCCCATGACCGCCGTGCGCATGATGGGCGTGGCTCACAGGCTCACCGATTCTAGCCCGGCGGGACGGCGCCGCCTCAGTTTACCGAGGGGTCCGGCGGCATCCTCGCGAGGAGGGCATAGCTGCCCCCCTTGCGGGTGAGCACCGATTCCCACAGCTCGCCGGGATCCTCGGCGAAGGTGTCCTCGCGGCGGGCCGTCTCGACGATCCAGTCCCCGCGCTCGAGCTCGCCGTCGAGCTGGCCGGGGCCCCACCCGGCGTGCCCGACGAAGGCGCGGGCACGGCGCACGCCGGCGGCGATCTCCTCGGGACTGCTGCCGGCGGCGAGGACTCCGATGTCCTCGAAGGCGACGAGCGCGGCGTCGGTGGGATTCTCGAACTCGGCCACCACGATCACCGAGCTCGGCTGCACGGGCCCCCCGATGAACACCGGCTCGCTGGGGTCGACGAGCTCCTCGAGCTGGGCGACGGCGTCGAGCACGGTGGTTTCCGAGGGGCGGTTGAGCACCACGCCGAGCGCGCCCTCCTCGTTGTGCTCGACGACGAGGACCACCGTGCGCCAGAAGTTCGGATCGAGCAGGGCCGGTCCGGCGATCAGGAGCTGTCCGCGCGCGGAGTCCATCACCCGCGGCTCGGGCGCGGGCGAGCCGCCGCTAGTCCGCCGTCTGCTGCGTGGGCGAGCGCGCGAGCCGGCGCTGCGCAGACCCTGCGAGCTCGATCGCCTCCGCCGCCTCGGCACCATCCTCGAGGTCGAGATCGGCCAGGTCGGCGACGATTTCGAAGAGGTCGAGCCCGAGGCACGTCTGCGTCTCGTCGATCGCCGCTCCTACCCGCCGAGCCGAGAAGAGGTCGTCCTCGCGCCACACGAGGATCTTTGCACCGTTGCTGACTCTCAATGTAACTTGGATCACAACGAACCTGCCGCCGCGAGGGTGGCTTCCCCTGATGCGCGCGACATAATCCGTTGCTCGCAAACAGCTACAACGTAGAAACTACGGTGAACGTGCGCTTTTGCGAGTCGGGGCGTCAGCCAGCGGACGAACATCCGAGCCGCACCGACCGCGATGCGGTGGCGAGCAGCGGAGTGAGGTTGTAGACGGCATTGCGGGCGGGAATCTGTGCCTGCGGCTGCGGGCCGAACCCGTAGATGCCCATCGTCATGCTGAACTGGAGCCGGTTGCCGGCAACGCATTCGGGAAAGGCGACGTGGAGGCGGCGCACCCGGTTCTGGGTGTCGATCCAAGCCTCGACGGGCAGCGTGTGCCCCCCCACCGCCGACTTCATGGCGGCGATCGTGTTGGTGGCGATGTGGTACTGCTGCGCGTAGCGGTTGAGGTCGATGACGGCGCGGTATTCGGTGGTCGACACGCCATGGATGGACAAGGTGCCGACGCGCGTCGGGGTCGCGCCCACCGTGCGCAGGTACTGGAGGAACTGGCCCGGGTTGATCGTGCTCGGGAGCGAGCCCACCCCCATCGCTCCCAGGGCCTTGTTCATGTCGATGTAGATCCACGCCTTCCCCCCCGTCCTCCGCGCGGCTCCCGCGATCGCCGAGGACCGCAGCCAGAAGTTGAGCTGCGAGAAGACGGCGGGGGCGTGGACGTGCTGTGCGCCGACCGACTCGTCGATGGTCATCGTGCCGCTGTTGGTCGCGGTGTCGATCTGGCCCTTGACCTTGGCCGAGACGGGCGCCGCGGCGCCGGTGACGTCCATCACCGCCGACATCTTGTAGCCCTGGGTGCTGAGCGTGGCGGCGGCCGCCCGCGACACCGGATCCACCTGGCCGGTCCCGCAGCCGCTGACCCCGATCGCCGCGCCGGCGAGGGCGCACATGAGTGCGACGATCCTCCAACTCACGGGCGTGATGCTAGCGCCGCGGCGCGTATCCTGGCGCTACCGCCGGGGGCGAGGTATGGTGGCGGCGATGGGCGTCGCGGATGCACGACCTATGGGGGTGGGGGAGATCCTCGACGCGGGGATCAAGGTGTATCTGCGGAACGCACGCCTACTCATGGGTTTGGCCGCGACGGTGGTCATCCCGCTGCAGACGATCTCGTGGGTGGTGCTGCTGTCGATCGTCTCCAGCTCCGATCAGGTGCCGAACTCGTTCAGCGCCGTGACCTCGAGCTCCGCGACGACGACCACGGACGGCGCCGCCGCGCTCGGGGCCGAGGCGGTCCTCGCCGTCGTCGGCTTGATCGCCAGCGCCCTCGTCACCGCCGCCTGCGTCAAGGCGGTGAGCGATCTCTACCTCGGACAGCCGACGAGCTTCGGGGAGTCCCTGCGCTTCGCGGGTCGCCGGCTGCTCGCTTACCTGGCCATGCAGGTCCTCTACGTCCTCGGCCTCGTGGTCGGTTTCATCCTCCTCATCATCCCGGGCATCTGGCTCTATGGATCATGGTCGGTGAGCGCCCCTGCGCTCCTCATCGAGGGCCTCGGCCCGGCCGGCGCGCTGCGGCGCTCACATAATCTCGTCGAGACCCGCTGGTTTCCCACCGCCGGGGTCCTGCTCGTCGCCGTGGTCATGACCGGGCTCGTCTCGGCGGCCCTCGAGGCCCTGCTCGTCGGGGTGGGATTTCTCCCTGGTGAGCCGCCGGTGCTCGTCGGTGTCACCCTGGTGACGCTGGCGGGGGCGGTCTCGTCGATCATCGCCACGCCCTTCACCGCCACCGTGTGGACGATCCTCTACTACGACCTCCGGGTTCGGCGCGAGGGCTTCGACGTCGACCTCCTGGCCGAGCAGCTCGGGCTCCCGGCGGCCTCGCTCCCAGCCGAGGGCGTGAGGAGCGCGCCGCGCTACGGCGACGGCGCGCCGCCGGCGGGGCCCGAGGCGGTGGGGCAGCCCGGCGGGCCCCCCTTCTGGCCCCCGCCGCCGGGCTGGCGCCCGGGGGGCTTCGAGCCGCCCGTGCCCGGCGGAGGGTGAGGGATTGGGATCAGCCCCCGCCGACGCAGCGCGCCACCTCGCGCGGGCGATCCTCGCCGAGGGGCGGTTTCACCAGCCGTCGGTGCCGCGTCCGCTCCACGGGGTCCTGCACGCGCTCGGCGAGGGGGTACGCGTGCCCGTGCACGCGCTGGGCGACGCGGTGGATGCCATCGGGAGCGTCTTCCCGGGCGGCGTCGTGGTGGTGTGGATCATCCTCGCGCTCGCCGCCGTGACCGCCGCCGGCCTGCTCGCCGGGCGGCGCACGCGCCGGACCCTGACGAGCGATGATCTCGAGCGCGGGGCCGGAGCCGGACCTCGCGCCGAGCGTGCTTCGGAGCTCTTGCGCTCCGCCGAGGCGGCCGAGCGGCAGGGCCGCCTGGCCGACGCCGTCCGCCTGCGCTTCCGCGCCGGCCTGCTCCGCCTGGCCGAGCGCGGGACGATCGAGACCGCCCGCTCGACGCCGACCATCGACGTGTCGCGGACGCTGCGCTCGCCCGAGTTCGACGCGCTCGCTCGGCGCTTCGACGAGATCACCTATGGCGGCTCGCCCCCGGTCGCCGCCGACGTCGAGGCCGCGCGCCGCGAGTGGCCCGTCGTGCTCGAGGGGAGCGAGAGGCGATGAGCGTGCACGCGGTCACCCCGAGGCGGGCGCCGCTGTGGAGCGGTTGGACGCTCGCCGCCACCGGGGTGCTGGCCGCCTTCCTCATCGCCGGCCTGCTGGCCGAGGGTCTCTCGCCTTCGCCCGGCGGACCTGCGTCATCCTCCTACGCGACCTCGTCCACCGGGGCGGCGGCGTGGGCCGAGCTCCTCGCGCGCTCCGGGCACCCCGTGACCCAGCTCCGCCGGGACCTCAGCCACGCCGCCCTCAGCCCGGCCACCACCCTGGTGGTCCTCGGCGCCCCGAATCTCCCGCCCGCCGCGGCGCGTCGGCTCGGTGCCTTCCTCCGTGCCGGCGGCCGGCTCGTCATCGCCACCGGGAACCCTGTCGGCGTGCTCCCCGCGCCCCCGTCATGGGCCTCGCCCTCGCCCCGTCGCTTCCAGGCGGCGGCGAGGGTGAGCGAGACCGACGGCGTCGGCACGGTGGAGAGCGCGGGCGCCGGTGCCTGGCGCGGCGGGGTGGGCGAGCGCGTGCTCACGGACACCAGCGGCAACGCCCTGCTCGTGGTCGGCACCGTCGGCCGCGGCCGCCTCGACCTCCTCGCCGATCCCTCCCCGCTCCAGAACCGGCTGCTCGCCTCCGCCGACAACGCCCGCTTCGCGCTCGACCTCGCCGGGCCGCCGGGCCGCCCCGTGGTCTTCGCGGAGGCACTGCACGGCTACGGCGCGGCTACGGGGATCGCGGCCCTGCCCGGCGCGTTCTGGCTTGCCTTCGCGGGCCTGGCGCTTGCCGGGGGAGCATGGGCGCTGGCACGGGGGCGGCGGCTCGGCCCGCCCGAGCAACCGCTCGCCGCCGGGCAGCCGCCGCGGAGCGCCTACGTCGAGGCCATGGCGGACGCGCTGACGCGGGCGGGCGACACCCCCGGGCTGACCCGGCTCACCCGCGCCCGCATCGCCTCCGAGCTCGACGCACGCCTGGCCCGCCGCGCCGGCCGGGCCGGCGTCCCCCGGCGCGAGACGCTGATCGCGGCGGGCGCGGGCCCGGCGCAGGCCGACCTCGCGCTCGCCGCCCCAGGTCCGGGCGAGGGGGAGGCGGAGCTGCTCGTCCTCGGCCGCGTGCTGGCGCTCCTGCGGGGCGAGCGGTGAAGGAGCTCTACGAGCGGGTGCGCGACGAGGTCGCGACGGTGGTCGTCGGCCAGGACGAGACGCTCGCGCAGATCCTCACCGGGCTCGCGTGCGGTGGCCACGTACTCATCGAAGGTCCACCCGGAGTGGCCAAGACCCTGCTCGCCCGCACCCTGGCGGCGACCCTGGGCGTCGAGTTCGCGCGCGCGCAGTTCACTCCCGACATGCTCCCCTCGGACCTCACGGGGACGATGGTCCTGCGTGGGGGCGAGCTCGTCTTCCGCCCCGGTCCCGTGTTCACCAACATCCTGCTCGCCGACGAGATCAACCGCACGCCGCCCAAGACCCAGGCGGCGCTGCTCGAGGCGATGCAGGAAGGACAGGTGTCGGTCGACGGCCGTCCCCACCACCTGCCCGAGCCCTTCCTCGTCATCGCCACCCAGAACCCGGTGGAGTACGAGGGCACCTACCCGCTGCCCGAAGCTCAGCTCGATCGCTTCCTCCTTCGCGTCGACGTCGGGTATCCGGACGCCGAGACCGAGCGCGCGATGCTCGCCCTGCGCCGGGAGGGAGTCGCCCCCGGTGGCCTTGGCGACATCCGCCAGATCGCGGGGCCCGAGGAGCTCGCGGCCGCCCGCCGCGAGGTCGACGAGACCACGGTCAGCGATCAGGTGGCCGGCTACGTCGTCGACCTCGTGCGCCGGACGCGGGAGCTGCCCAGCGTCTCGCTCGGCGCCTCGCCGCGTGCCGCTGTCCACCTCCTCGCCGCCGCCAAGGCCGGTGCCCGCCTCCGCGCCCGAGCCTTCGTCACCCCCGACGACGTCGCCGGCATCGCCCCCGCCGCGCTCGCCCACCGGCTCGTGCTCACCCCCGAGGCGGAGCTCGAGCGCTTCACCGCCCGCGACGCCGTGCGTACGGCGATCGCCGAGGTGCCGGTGCCCCGGTAGTGGGAGACCCACTAGTGCCGTCGGTTGCGCCCACCGTTCGCGCCGCCGCCCTGCTCGCGGTGATCTCGTGCTCGGCGCTGATACTGCCCGCCGGCGCGGTCATCGCCGCGGCGCTCATCCTCCTCGCGGTGGCGGCCGCCGACGCCTGGGCGGTCCGCGAGGCGCCGGTGGTCGAGCGCACGCTCGGCCGCGTCCTCTCCCGGGGCGCTCGCTCGGCCCTGTCGGTGCGGGTGGCGAGCGCCGACCACCGCCGAGTGCTCCTGCGCCAGCCCGCGACCCCCGACCTCCGCGTCGAGGCGACCACCTCGGGCAACGAGCTCGAGGGGTGGGTGACGGCGCGGCGCCGCGGGCGCCACGTCCTCCCGCCGGTGGCGAGCGCGAGCCTGGGCCCGCTCGGGCTGGCCCGCGTCCATCATCGGCCCGGGCCCGTCGAGTACGTGCGCGCGTACCCGGACCTGGCCGCGGCGCGGTCGCTCCTCCTGCGCCTGCGCCCGGGCGCCACCGGCAATCCGGGGGGACTGGCCCGCGGCCCGCTCGGCCTCGGCACCGATTTCGAAGCGGTGCGCGACTACTCCCCCAGCGACGACATCCGCCAGCTCAACTGGCGAGCCACCGCCCGCCTGGGCAGGCCCATGAGCAATCAGTACCGGGTCGAGCGCGATCGCGACGTGGTGTGCGTGCTCGACAGCGGCCGCCTGATGGGAGCCCCCATCGGCTCGAAAACGATGCTCGACGCGGCCCTCGACGCGGTGGCGGTAATCGCCCTCGCCGCCGACGAGCTCGGCGATCGCTGCGGAGCGGTGGCCTTCGACTCCGCCGTGCGCAGGGCGCTGTCTCCGCGCCACCGCGGGGGCCGCGACGTCATCGAAGCCCTGTTCGAGCTCGAGGCCACGTCACTGGACTCCGACTTCGAGGGCGCGTTCACGCGCGTGGGAGCCTCCCGGCGGGCCTTCGTGCTCGTCCTCACCGATCTGATCGACGAGTCGGCGGCACGGTCGCTGATCGCCGGCATGCCCATGCTCGCCCGCCGTCATGCCGTGGTGGTGGCGAGCGCCGTCGACCCGGCGCTGGCCGAGCTGACGACGTCGCCCCCGGCCACCCCCGCCCGGGTGGCGGGCGCCGTCGTCGCCCTCGACGTCCTCGAGGCCCGCGCCGCCGCCGCCCTGCGGCTCCGGCGCGCCGGCGCCGAGGTTCTCGAGGCCCCCGGCGAGGAGCTCGCCGGCCGTTGTCTCAGCGCCTACCTGCGGGCAAAGGCGCGCGCCCGGCTGTGAGCGCCGCGGCGGCGGCCGAGGGACACCGCCAGCAGCCAGTAGGTGAGCCCGAGGCCGAGGCCCACCGCGAGGGCGGCGTCGAGGGGCAGTCCCCTGGGGGTGACGAAGCCCTCGGTCAATCCGGCCACCACCAGGAAGGGAGCGGTCCCCAGGACGAGCATCACCGCTGGGCGCGCCTGCGACCGCAGGGACGCGCCGCGGGGCAGGGTCCCGGGGTCGATGATCGCCCATGCCAGCCGCAGTCCCGCCGCCCCCGCGAGGGCGATGCAGGAGAGCTCGAGCAGTCCGTGGGGGACGACGTAGCGAAGGAACACCGAGAAGCTGCCCGACTGGAGGGTGAGGCCGGCGAGGACGCCGAGGAGAACGCCGTTGTAGGCGAGCACGACGAGCGTTCCCAGGCCCAGGATCAGGCCGCCGGCGAAGGCGAGGAAGGTGACCTCGATGTTATTGGTGAAGATCGATCCGGCCAGGGCAGCCTGGCTCGCCGCGCCCGTGGCCAGGTGGTGGAGGTGGGGATGGGCAGCACCCTTGAAGCGGCCGGGGACGAGACCGAGCGCGGCGCCGGGGTCGTGCAGCGCCCAGACCGCAGCGATCAGGCAGGGACCGAAGAGGGCGAGGAGCGCCACCGCGAGGACGCCGGGTCGTCCCAGCACCAGGCGCCAGTAGTCGTGGGCGATGAAGCCGCGCACAGACCCGCCGCGCCGGCGACGAGCGTAGATCGCCTGGCGTCCCGCGAGGACCAGGGCCTCGAGCCGCCCGATTACCGGGTCCCCCGGAAACCGGCGCCGGGCGAGCGCCAGGTCGGCCACCGTGGCGCGGTAGTTGCGTCCGAGCTCGAGGGCTCCCTCGGGGCCGAGGCGGCCTGGGTGCCCCCCGCCTCGCCGGAGCTCCTCCTCGAGCGCCTCCCAGATCGGCGTGCGCTCGGTGAGGAATGCGTTTAGGTTCATGGCGGTGGAGCTGGAGGATCTGATCACGATCCGCACGCCGGAGGGCGTCGAGCTGCGGCTCGCCCTCGCCGGTCTCGGGTCGCGCTTCATCGCCGGCACGGCCGACCTTGCCCTCCAGGCGGTGCTGACGCTGATCCTAGTCCTGTTGACGGGCGCCTTGGGCCGGGCCAACGGGTTTCTCGAGGCGATCTTCTTCGTCGGCCTGTTCGTGATCTGGCTGCTGTATCCGATCCTCTTCGAGGTGCTCGCCGGGGGCCGAACCCCCGGCAAGCGGTGGACGCATCTGCGCGTGGTGCTCGACGACGGCGCGCCCGTCGACCTTCCCGCCAGCGCTATCCGCAACCTCATGCGCCTGCTCGACGGGCCTCCCCTCAGCTACCTGCCGACCCTGATCGGGATTGCCGTGACCGCCCACAATCAGCGCCCCGGAGACCTGGCGGCGGGAACGCTGGTGATCCGCGAGCGCGCGTCCGCCGGGGCCTCCTCGCCAGGGCTGGGCGCCGACGTCCCGGGGGCGCGGGCCTGGGACGTAAGCGCCGTGACCACCGAGGAGCTCGCGGTCGTCCGCCGCTTCCTCGAGCGCCGTGACAGCCTGGACCGCGCCGCGCGCCGCCAGCTCGCGCTGCGGCTCAGTCAGGGGCTTCGCTCCAAGGTCGGGGGCGCGCCCGCCGATCTCGATGCCGAGCGCTTCCTCGAGGAGCTCGCAAGTATCAAGGCGAGCCGATGGTGAGCTTGCGCCGTCGCCGCTGAGAACCTATCCTCGCGGCACAGGGTTGGGCTAAATAGAGGAGGACGGGGCATGTCTTTCACGCAGACGGGTACGGCCGTCACGGGCAGGGTCGCTTCGGGGCCGCGGGCGGGGTTCTGGCAGCGCTTCGGGGCGGCGTTGATCGACGGAATCATCGTGGGAATAGTGTTCGCCATCCTCTTGATCGCCCTCAAGGGCATCGGCTACGCCCTCGCGATCGTGGCCGGGGCGGCGTACTACGTGTATTTCGAAGGGGGACCGACGGGCCAGACGCTGGGCAAGCGGGCGCTGGGGATCCGCGTGATCGACTTCTCCACCGGCGGTCCGATCGGCTACGGGCGCGCCTTCATCCGCTACATCGGGAAGATCGTCTCGGGCATCCCCATCTATCTCGGCTATCTGTGGATGCTGTGGGACCGAGAGAAGCAGTGCTGGCACGACAAGTTCGCCGGCGACGTCGTCGTCCCCGTCGCCGACTACCCTCCGCCCGCTTAGGTCAGCGCCCCGCGGCCGGGAAGGAGCGGGAACGAGCGGCTCGCCCGTGCGGGCAGGATGTAGTTGGCGCGCTTGAGCACCTTGATGAAGTCGTTGATCCCGTTGTTGCGGGTGTCGGTGATGGCGCGGTTGACGGCGTGGGCGCCGGAGGCGTTCATCGCGTTGCGGGTGATGACGAAGTCGTCGATCGAGCGCTGCACGGAGACGAAATGGAGGCCGGCGTAGCCGCCGTCGACGGTATTGAAGTCGCGGCGGATGATCAGCGGCTTGCCGTGGCGGCGGGCACGAGCCGAGGTCTGGGCATGGCCGATCACCCCGTATTGGCGGGCGGCCTGCTCGACCAGCTTCGGCTCGCTGGCGCCGTCGACCGACAGGCGCTTGGCCTGCGCGGGGGTTGTCTCCGGCGAGTACATGCGCGCCACCCGCTCGCGCTCGTTGAGCTTCTCGTACCAGCCCTCGAGGCGCAGGCGCATGTAACTCACCTGCATGGTCGTGCCCTGAGCGAAGGGGCCGCTGGCGACGGTCACCGCATCCTCGGTGGCCTGGTTCTTGCGCAGGCCCGACTTGAAGCCCATGAAGAGCGGCGACTGCTTGGGGACGTGGTGACCGGGGGGGATGCCGCGGACGTGCTGGCGCGCCGCCGGTAGCCCCGTGCCCGTGAACCCGGTCCGCGTCTCGCGCCAGGTCAGCGCCGAGGAGATGTCGAGGGTGCCGTCCGCCCCGGCCAGCGGGGTGCCGTCGACGAGCGCCGCCTCGACCTCGGCCAGGCGCTCCTCGTCGTCGCAGGCGAAGTGCAGGCACAGGTGATAGCTGTCGATGGCGGGGGACTCGAAGCGCGCCAGTGCCGTGGCGGCGGGGATCGGGGAGGTGACCCCGAGCACGTGCTCGAAGTAGGCGGGGCCCCACCCGGCGGTGAAGAGCAGCCCGCCCGGGCCCCAGGGGTAGCGGCGCTCGAGCGTGCGCAGCGCCGCCTCGAGCAGCACCGCCGACGCCGGCGTGGGACCGGGCTTCACGTCAAAGAAGAGGAGCCGGTCGAAGCGCGGGGAGATCTTGTCCCCGGTGCCGTCGACCGCCAGCGTCGCGCCCCACGCGTGCTGGCGGACCGGGAGACCCGCGGGCTGGGTACCGAGTGCCACCGCCGGCACCGGAGCGCCGGCGGCGGAGGCGGGCTTGGGGCCGAGGCCCGCGGCGACGCCGCCGGCGGCCAGCGCGGAAGCGCCGACCAGAAATCTGCGTCGGCTGAGCGATCGCCCGCCGCTGTCAGCTTCACCCCAAGTCATGGCGCCCTCGAGTCGGCAAGCTAGCACACCGCAAGCCGGAGTAACAAGATGGCCGTATCCTCTCGGCCTTGCTCGATCAGGCTCGCACCTCCCTCGCCGTCGTCACCGTCCTCCTGGCGCTCGGCCTCGCCCTCGCCCTCGCCGGGGCGACGAGCGCGGCGACCGGGGCCCGCCCCACGGTCAAGCTCGTGCGCACGAGCCTCGGCAAGATCCTCGTCGACGGATCGGGCTACACCCTCTACCTGTTCACCCGCGACCGCCGGCGCCAGGATCGGTGCGTGGGGGTGCCGGGGTGCATCGGGGTGTGGCCGGCGCTGACCAGCGCGCGTCGGCCGGTAGCCGGCCCGGGGGTGAAGTCCTCGCTGCTGGGCACGATCAGATACCACGGCTCGGTTCGGCAGGTGACCTACGCCGGCCACCCGCTCTACACCTACGCGGGCGACTTCGCCCCCCGCTCGACGGCCTACGCCGGCACCTACGAGTACGGTGGCACCTGGTACGCCGTGGGGGCCGCCGGCAAGGCGATCCACACCGGCGGCCTGTAGCGGCCGCGCCCCTCAGAGCCCGTACGAGCGCCCGATCACGTCGAGCATGATCTCGTCGGTCCCGGCGCCGATCCGGTTCAGGCGCAGGTCGCGCCACGTGCGCTCGATCCCGTACTCCTTCATGTAGCCGTTGCCGCCGTGGATCTGGATGCACTCGTCGGCGACCTCGACGGCAATTCGTGCGGCGTGGAGCTTGGCCATGGTGATCTCGCGCACGGGGTACTCGCCGTTGTGAAAGCGCCACGCCGTGGTGTAGACGAGCTGGCGCGCGGTCTCGATCTTCGTTGCCATCTCCGCGAACTTGTGGCGGGTGACCTGGAAGCCGCCGATCGGGCGTCCGAAGGCGGTCCGCTCCTTGGCGTACTGGAGGGTGCGGTCGAACACGTGCTGGGCGCCCGCCACCGAGCCGGCGGCGCCGATCAGCCGCTCGCCCTG
>DASZMD010000016.1:0-2118 GCA_035551955.1 Solirubrobacteraceae bacterium
GTGCCCGCGTGATCGACTATCTCCGCGACGGCGCCGAGATCTACCGGCGCTCGTTCGCCACCATCCGGGCCGAGGCCGACCTCGAGGGGCTCGACCCGATCCTCGAGCGGGCCGTCGTGCGCATGATCCACGCCTGCGGCACGGTCGACCTCGTCGCCGACGTGCGCGCCGCGCCCGGGTTCGGCATCGCCGCTCAGGATGCGCTGCGGGCCGGCGCGCCGATCCTCTGTGACACCGCCATGGTCGCCTCGGGCGTCACCCGCGCGCGGCTCCCGGCCGGCAACGAAGTCGTATGCACCCTCTCCGACCCCTTGGTCCCCGGGCTCGCGGCCGACCTCGGAACCACGCGCACGGCGGCGGCGATCGAGCTGTGGCGGGCGGAGCTCGCCGGTGCGGTGGTGGTGATCGGCAACGCTCCCACCGCGCTGTTCCGGCTCCTGGAGATCGTGGAGGAGGGCGCCGAGCGGCCGGCGGCGGTGATCGGCGTGCCCGTCGGCTTCGTCGGCGCGGCCGAGTCCAAGCGCGCGCTCGCCGAGCATCCCGCCACGCTCGAGCACCTCATCGTCCAGGGTCGGCGCGGAGGAAGCGCGATCGCCGCCGCCGCCGTCAACGCGCTCGCGAGCAGCGCCGAATGACCGCGCCCGCGGCAGGCGCGGGCCGGCTCTTCGGAGTCGGGGTGGGGCCGGGAGACCCCGAGCTCGTGACCGTGAAGGGGGCGCGGGTGATCGCCGCGGCGGACGTCGTCGCCTACCCGGTGGCGCGGCACGGACGCAGCGTCGCTCGGCGCATCGCCGAGCCCTACCTGCGCGCGGGCCAGGTCGAGGTGGCCATGACCTATCCGGTGACCACCGAGAAAAGCGACCATCCGGGCGGGTATGAGGCGGCGCTGCGCGAGTTCTACGACGCCGCCGCCGCAGAGCTCGCCGCCCACCTCGACGCCGGCCGGGACGTCGCGGTGCTGTGCGAGGGCGACCCCTTCTTCTACGGCTCCTACATGTACATCCACGACCGCCTCGCCGCCCGGTATCCGACCGAGGTGATCGCCGGGGTCACCTCCTTCAGCGCCGCCGCGGCGGCGACGGGGACGCCACTCGCGCGCCGCGACGACGTCTTCACCGTCCTCCCCGGCACCCTCCCGCCCGACGTCCTCGCCTCGCGCCTGCGCAGCACCGACGCCGCCGTCGTACTCAAGCTCGGGCGCACCTTCGCGAGCGTGCGCGAGGCCGCCGAGCGGTCCGGCGTCGCTCCCCGCGCCATCTACGTCGAGCGCGCGAGTGCGCCCGAGGAGCGCTCGTCGCCGCTCACCGAGGTGGAGGGCGCCGTGCCCTACATGTCGCTCGTCCTCGTCCCCTCGGCCACCCGCTCGGCGAGGCGCAACGGCCACCCCGGACGCGTGTCCGTCGTCGGGCTCGGGCCCGCCGGCCCGGACTGGCTGACCCCGGACGCCCAGGCCGAGCTCGCGGCGGCGGATGAGCTCGTCGGCTACCACACCTATCTCGCCCGCGTCCCCGCGCGCCGCGGCCAGCGCCGGCACGCCAGCGACAACCGCGTTGAGTCAGAGCGCGCTCGCCACGCCCTCGAGCTCGCCGCCGCGGGGGCGCGCGTGGCCGTCGTCTCCTCGGGCGACCCCGGCATCTTCGCGATGGCCTCGGCAGTGCTCGAGGTCCTCGACGAGGGCGACCTCAGGCTCGCCGGCGTCGAGGTGCGCGTCGTCCCCGGCCTGTCGGCCATGCAGGCGGCGGCGGCGCGGGTGGGGGCCCCGCTCGGCCACGACTTCTGCGTCATCTCGCTCTCTGACCAGCTCAAGCCCTGGGCGGTGGTGGAGCGGCGGCTCGAGGCGGCGGGGGCCGCCGACCTCGTGCTCGCCCTCTACAACCCCGCCTCGCGCACCCGGCGCCAGCAGCTCGCGCGGGCGGCCCGGGTGATCGCCCGCCACCGGGCGCCGTCGACCCCGGTGGTGGTGGCCCGGGCGGTCGGCGGCGAGGACGAGTCGGTGCTCGTCACCTCGCTCGGCGAACTCGAGCTCGACATCGTCGACATGCGCACGCTGCTCATCGTCGGCTCCTCGACGACGCGCGTGATCGCCCGCGACGGGGGGATGAGCCGGGTCTACACGCC
>DASZMD010000017.1:0-6182 GCA_035551955.1 Solirubrobacteraceae bacterium
GGCGAGTACTACTTCCTGGAGATGAACACGCGGGTCCAGGTCGAGCACTGTGTGACCGAGATGGTGACCGGCGTCGACATCGTCAAGGAGGGCATCCGGGTCGCCGCCGGAGCGCCGCTGAGCATCACCCAGGAGGACGTCGAGCTGCGTGGGCACGCGATCGAGTGCCGCATCAATGCCGAGGACGCGAGCAAGAACTTCGCCCCGGCGCCAGGGAGGATCGGCGCCTACCGCGAGCCCGCGGGACCCGGGGTGCGCGTCGACTCGGGCGTCGGCCCCGGCTCGGAGATCTCGCCCATGTACGACCCGATGGTGGCCAAGCTCATCGTCTGGGACGTCGACCGCGAGCAGGCGACGGCGCGCATGGTGCGGGCGCTGCGCGAGTACGAGATCGAGGGCTTGAAGACGCTGCTCCCCTTCCATGAGGCGATCCTCCAGACCCCCCAGTGGGCCAACGCCGAGACGTGCCGCGACCTGATCGAGGATCGCAAGTGGCTGAAGCAGCTCGCGGCCCCGCCGCCCGCCGAGAAAGCCGACGCCGACGAGCACGCGACGGTCGAGCAGACCTACACCGTCGAGGTCTCGGGGCGCCGCTTCGACGTCAAGGTCATCGGGGCGCCCTACGACGGGACGGCGGGAATGAACGGCTCGGCCCCACCGGTCGCCGCCCGGCGCGCCCCGCGCCGCAGCGAGCGCGGCGCCGGAGGAGGGGGAGGAGCTTCCGGAGACACCCTGCCCTCACCGATCCAGGGCACGGTGCTCAAGGTCGCCGTCGAGCAGGGCGCGGCAATCGAGGAGGGCGCCCTCGTGGCCGTGGTCGAGGCGATGAAGATGGAGAACGAGATCACCGCCCACAAGTCGGGCACGGTCTCCGAGCTCCCGATCGCGATTGGGGCCTCGGTGGCCACAGGCGACACCATCGCGGTGATCGCCTCGGTATAAATGCGCCGATGAGGAAGCTCACGGCGGGAGCGGCGCTGTGTCTCATCATCGCGGGCTGTGGCAGCGGCTCGAGCAAGCCGCCCACCGTCCCCGCGACCAACCCGATTGCCACCACGGGCACGCCGACCTTGCCCACCACCTTCAACCAGGGCTACGCGCACGCCTGGGGCGAGATGAAGCAAGTGGGAGCCGCGGTCTCGGCGACCATCAACCAGGTCAAGCGCGCCCGGGCCCGTCACCAGACGGTGACCGATGCGCAGCTCGCCAGCGAGTTCGCCGTCTTCGCCAGCCGCTTCACCCCGGCGGTCATCGAGCTCCAGGGGCTGAGCCCGCCACGCAGCGTGGCCGCCGCCTACAGGTCGCTCTCCGACGCGGCCGTGGGCATGGAGGGCACGCTGCGCAACCTCGCCACCGACGCGAACTCGGGCCGCAACGCTCAGGCCCAGCAGGATCTCGCCGGCTACTTCAAGTACGCGGTGACGATCGACAAGGCCGCCACCAAGATCTACAACAAGCTGGGGATCAAGTAGGGCCGCCGCCGCCGCCCGAGCCGCCGCCCACCCGTCGCACATTCCCGGCATGGCGCCGCTGCTGCGCCGCGGTCCGGCGGCCTGCGGGAAGCGCTGAACGGCCACCCGCCCGCGCCAACCCGTTCACGTACGCCACATCCTCCTCGAGCACGGCGAGCGCTCGCTCGCGCTCGAGCGGAGCGCCGTGCCCGGGCACGACCACCTCGGCGCCCTCGACGAGCGCCCGCAGGCGCTCGAGCGTCGCCAGGTAGTTATCAAGCGAGCCGCCGCTCGAGATCTCGGGGATCTCGACGGGCGAGAGGTAGTCCCCACACACCAGCGCCCGCGCCCACCCGAGCCAGAACGCGGTCCCGTCGGCGGTGTGGCCTTCGGCCGGATGGAGCTCGAGCTCGCGCTCCTCGCCGAGCGAGAGCCGCCCGGGGACGGGGAGGGCCTGAATCCCACCCAGCCGCAGCGGCCCCCGGTCCTCGATGTACTGCTCCTCGTCGAACTCGCGCAGCGCCCGCTGGGCGCCCCCCGGCTCGGCGGCGAGCCGCGCGCTCGTGCTCTCCCCGCAGCCGAGCGAAGTCCCGGGGAAGGCAAGCCGCCCGAGGAGGTGATCCCAATCGGCGTGGGTACTCAGAAGTCCGGAGACGGGAAACCCGCTCTGGGCGAGGAGCCCGGGAAGCGCTTCGAGCTCGTCCGGGTCGACGGGTGAGTCGATCACGAACCCCTCGTCGCCCGACCGGACCGCCGTGCACGTCGTCTGCCACACGCGGCTGACGAGGACGATGACGTCGGGATGGAGGGCGAGGGCCCTCAGCTCACCCCAATCAGCTTGGCGGCCTCGCGCAGGCTCGACACCTCGGCATCGGGCTTCTTCTGGCCGGGCTCGAGCTCCTGCTTGTTGCGGTTGACCCAGATCACCGGGATCTTCTTCTTCAGGCACGGCTCGACGTCGTGGTAGTAGCTGGCGGCGACGTGGACCCAGCCCTTCTTGGAGCCGATCCGCCGCTCGCACTCGGTGAAGTGGGCGGGATCGGGCTTATAGGAGCGGACCTGCTGGGCGGTGACCACGAGGTCGAAGTCGAGGGGGATGTGGCGGCGGGTCTGGCCGAGGAGCTTGTCGTCGACGTTGGTGATCAGCCCGACCTTGTACTTCTTGGCGATCTTCTGGAGCACCGGGTTGGTCTCCTTGAACGGCTGCCAGCGCTGGATCGACTCGGGGAGGAAGCCCGAGCGCGAGGGCTCGAGCGGCCAGCCGAGCTTCTTGGAGATCTGCACGGCCGTCCGCCGCAGGACCTCGGCGTAGAGCTCGTAGGAGCCCGCCTGGATCTGCTGCTGGATCTCGTGGAAGACGGGGATGAGCTCGTCGCGCTCGATGGTGAACCCGTCGCGTTCGGCTTCGGCACGGAACGCCTCGTAGACGCCGGTATCCCAGTCGATCAGCGTCCCGTAGACGTCGAAGGTGACAAACGTGATGTTCTTAGGTATCGCCATAAGCTCGGGCATGATGCCACGGCCCTAGTATTAGCAGCGTCGCGACGGGTTCCCGCGCCCATCAGTTACAGTCCTTGGCCGTTCGATGGATCTGTTGGAGTACCAGGGCAAGCAGCTCTTCGCCCGTCACGGAATACCCGTTTCACCGGGGAAACCTGCCCGCACCGTCGAGCAGGCGGTGGCCGCGGCAGACGAGATCGGCTACCCGTGTGTGGTCAAGGCCCAGGTCCAGATCGGCGGTCGCGGCAAGGCGGGCGGGATCAAGATCGCCGAGGACCGCGAGCAGGCGCGCGAGCACGCCGAGGCCATCCTCGGGATGGATATCCGCGGCCTCACCGTCCACGAGGTGTGGATCGAGCTCGCCTCGGACATCGCTTCTGAGTACTACGCCTCGGTGGTCTTCGACCGCTCGGCCAAGGCTCCCCTGGTCATGCTCTCGACCAAGGGAGGGATGGACATCGAGGCGGTGGCCGAGGAGGACCCGGACGCCATCGCCATGCTCCACGTCGACCCGCTGGTCGGATTTCAGAGCTTCCACGGGCGCCGTCTCGCATTCGAGGCGGCCGTCGCCGCCGACGTCGTCCGGCCCGTGGGGGCGATGCTGGCCAAGCTCTACGAGGCGTTCATCGCCGAGGAGGCGACGCTCGTCGAGGTCAACCCGCTGATCGTCACCCCCGACCGCCAGGTGCGGGCGCTCGACGCCAAGGTCACCCTCGACGACAACGCGCTCTTCCGTCACCCCGAGAACGCCGCCCTGCGCGACCCCTCGGCCCAGGACGAGCAGGAGCAGATGGCCCACGAGCGCGGCCTCACCTATGTCAAGCTCGACGGCGACATCGGCATCCTCGGTAACGGCGCGGGCCTGGTGATGTCGACCCTCGACGTCGTCGCCCTGGCCGGCGGCAAGCCCGCCAACTTCCTCGATGCCGGCGGCGGCTCGAAGGCCGACGCGATCACCAGCGCCGTCGAGGTCATCCTCTCCGACCCCAAGGTCAAGGCGGTGCTCTTCAACATCTTCGGCGGGATCACCCGCGGCGACGAGGTGGCCAAGGGCCTGATCGAGGCCTTCCACCAGATCAACCCCGACGTTCCCTTCGTCGTCCGCCTCGACGGGACCAACGACGTCGAGGGCCGGCGGCTCCTGGCCGAGGCCGATCTCCCCAACGTCCACTCGGCCGAGACGATGGACGGCGCCGCCGAGAAGGTCGTCGAGCTGGCGCGGGCAGCGGCATGAGCATCCTCGTCGGCACCGAGACCAGGCTCTGCGTGTCGGGCATCACCGGGCGCGAGGGAACGTTCCATGCGCTGCGCAACCGCGACTACGGGACCCAGGTCGTGTCCGGGGTCACGCCCGGCAAGGGCGGCCAGTCGGTGGAGGACATCCCCGTCTTCAACACCTTCCACGAGGCCGTCGAGCGCACCGGCGCGAACACGGCGATGATCTTCGTCCCGCCCGTATTCGCCGCCGATTCGATCCTCGAGGCCGAGGACGCGGGCATCGAGCTCATCATCGCCATCACCGAGGGCATCCCCGCCCACGACGAGCTCCGCGCCTACAGCGTGATCAAGAAGAACGGCCGCGCCCGCCTGATCGGCCCCAACTGCCCGGGCGTCCTCTCCCCCGGCAAGGCCAACGTGGGGATCATCCCTGCCGCCTTCTTCAAGGAGGGCAACGTCGGTCTCGTCTCGCGCTCGGGGACGCTGACCTACCAGATCGGCAACGAGCTCGCCCAGAGCGGGTTCGGGAACTCGACCATCGTCGGCATCGGCGGCGACCCGGTTCCGGGGACCGACTTCATCGACGCCATCGCCCTGTTCGAGGAGGATCCCGAGACCGAGCTCATCGTCATGTGCGGCGAGATCGGCGGCGACGCCGAGGAGCGCGCCGCCGACTTCATCGCCGAGAACGTCTCCAAGCCCGTCCTCGCCTACATCGCGGGCTTCACCGCCCCTCCGGGCAAGACCATGGGCCACGCCGGCGCGATCGTCTCCGGTTCGCGCGGCACCGCCGCGGCCAAGGCCGAGGCGCTCGAGGCCAAGGGCGTGCGCGTGGGGCGCAGCCCGTCCGAGGTGGCCGAGTTGGCGAAATCGGCTAGCGCCGCTTCCGTTGGGAGTTCGGCTGGCGCCGAACTCCCGGGCGGGGCGCCACTCCGATCCGCAAGCACGTAGAGTTCCGCGCCGACATGTCCGCCACCACCAAGCCGATCTCCTTCGCCCGCGGCGCCCCGTCCCTGGACATCGTCGACGTCGAGGGCCTGCGCGCCGCCGCCGACCGGGCCTTTGCCAACGACCCGGGCGGGATGACCGCCTACGGGACGGCGATCGGGTACCCGCCGCTGCGCGAGTGGATCGCCGAGCGCCACGAGGTGGAGCCGAGTCGGGTGATCGTCACCAACGGCTCGATGCAGGCCGACGCCTTCCTCTTCGACGCGCTCGTGTCCTCCGGCGACACCGTGGTCGTCGAGCGGCCCACCTACGACCGCACCCTGCTCTCGTTGCGCGGCCGGGGGGCCGACGTGCGCGCCGTCGAGCTCGAGTCCGACGGGATCGACGTCGCCGCCCTGCAGTCGGTGATCGCCTCGGGGGCGACGCCCAAGCTCGCCCACATCATCCCCAACTTCCAGAATCCCGCTGGCTACACGCTCTCGGCGCCCAAGCGCGAGTCCCTGATCGCCCTCGCCCGCGAGCACGACTTCACCATCTTCGAGGACGATCCCTACGTGGCCCTGCGCTTCGAGGGATCCTCGCTGCCGACGATGGTCTCGATGGATGGCGAGTGCGTCGTCTACGCCTCGTCGTTCTCGAAGACGGTATGCCCGGGGATCCGGGTCGGCTACCTCGTCGGGCCCGAGGAGCTCATCGCCCGCATCGTCAAGATCGCCACCAGCACCTATATCTCCCCGAGCATGGTCTCGCAGGCGATCGTCAACCAGTTCTGCCGCAGTGGCGCCATCGAGCAGTCGATCGAGACGGTCAAGGCGGCGCTCAGGGAACGGGCGGACACGCTGTGCGAGGCGCTCGAGCGCGAGCTTCCCGACGCCCGCTTCACCCGGCCCGAGGGTGGCTATTTCCTGTGGGTCGACCTTCCCGCGGGGACCGACGTCAACGCCCTTGCCGCGGGCGCCGCCGAGCGCGGCGTGCAGATCGTCAAGGGCTCCGATTTCGTCCTCGACGGCGCTGAGAGCAGCTTCCGGATCGCCTACTCGGGCGTCACCCCGGAGCAGATCGAGG
>DASZMD010000018.1:0-4999 GCA_035551955.1 Solirubrobacteraceae bacterium
TCGCTCGCCGTCCTGCCCGTGTCCGTGCTCACCTCGCGCAGCGACACGATGGACTCGCTGATGATGTTCTTCGTCGTCGCCGCCCTGTGGCTCACCGTTCGCGCCACCCAGAGCGGGAGCCGGCGCTCGCTCATGCTCGCCAGCGTCGCGCTCGGGCTCGCCTTCAACGTCAAGCTCCTCGAGGGACTCCTCGCCGTCCCCGCCCTGGCGCTCCTCTACGCTGCCGCCGCTCCCCTCTCGCGCCGGCGCCGCGCCGCCGACATCGCCCTCGCGAGCTCGGCCCTGACCCTCGTCTCTCTCTCGTGGGCCACGGTGGTCACGCTCGCGCCGGGGCGGCACCCGTTCCCCGTCGGCTCGAACGGCAGCGTCCTCGACGCGATGTTCAACTTCAACGGCGTCGGCCGCGTGTCCGGAGCCCTGGCCGCGGGCGGGGTGTACGCCGCCCCTCCGGGCGTGCTCCGGCTCCTGAGCGGCGTGGGAAGCGTCAGCCGGCTCTTCGGGACCATGCTCGTCGCCGCCCTCGCCCTCGGCCTCGGCGCCGTGATCGTCGAGGGTCGGCGCAGGCAGCTCGACCGCAGCCGGCTGGCGGTGGCCTTCTCGATCTCCGCCGTCGTCTGGCTCGCGTGCGGGGTCGCCCTCCTCAGCTACGTCACGGTGTTCCACGCCCGCTACCTGGAAATGGTCACGCCGGCGGTGTCGATCGTCATCGGCTGCGCGCTCGCCTCGATCGTGCGCGGGCTCCGGGCCCCGGGGGAGGCCAAGGTCGCGGCGCTCGCGCTCGCCGCCTCCCTCGCCGGCGTGTGCTGGTACACCGCTTCCCTCCACGGCGCCTCGGTCGCGCGCGCCGCGGCGTTCGCGGCCGCCGCCGTGATCGCCGCCACGGCCGTCGTTCTCGTGCGCCGCGCCGTCCGCCCCGTGGCCCTGCTCGCCGCCGCCCTCGCGCTCGCCTCGTGCCTGAGCTTTCCGGTCGGCGAGTCCGAGGCCATCGTCCGCGGGGCGCGTTCTGACTCGGTCGGCCTCCCCGTCCAGCCGCGTGCCGTCGAGGCGGCGATCTCGCGCTTCCTGCGCCCGCGCTCGGCCGGCTTTCGCTATGAGCTGGCCGCCGATGACCCGCTCGCGCTGGCGCCGCTCCTGATCCACGACGCGAGACCCATCCTCCCCCTCACCACCTTCGCCGCCAAGCCCTTCCTGACCCTGCCTCAGCTCCAGCAGGCGGTGCGCTCGGGCGAGGTCGGATACGCCGTGGTGGGCAGCTACTCCTGCGCCGGGGGGCGGCGCGGAGCCGCCTGCCTTCCCACCTCGAGGTGGATCCGCAGCCACGGGATCGACGTCAGCGCCGCGGCGGGAATCCCCCGCGCGCAGCGGCTGAGGCTTTACTTCCTCAATTGATGAGCGCCCTTCGCCCATGGCGCCGCGCCGCCCTCGCCCCGGTGGCCGCGGCGCTTGCCTTTGCCCTCGCGGGACCCGCCTCGGCGGCGCCCGCGCCGACGGCGTGCGCCAGCGCCCCCGTGGCCGGGACCTACACCGTCACCGTCACCAGCGGCGGCCTTCAGCGCACCGCCCTCGTCCACGTCCCCGCCGCGCTCCCCGCCGGCGCGCCCGCGCCCCTGCTCCTGGCCCTCCACGGCGCCTACGGGAACGGCCCCGGCATGCAGACCTACAGCGGCTTCTCGGCGCTCGCCGACGCCGACGACTTCATCGTCGCCTACCCGAGCGCGGCCGGGCACTTCTGGAACATCAGCGGCTCGGCCAAGGGACCCGATGACGTCGCCTTCATCAGGGCCCTGATCTCCACCCTCGAGTCGACCATGTGCATCGACACGACGCGCGTGTTCGCGGCCGGCGTCTCCAATGGCGCCGGGATGGTCGCCCTCCTCGGCTGCGCCCTGTCCTCGCAGATCGACGGGATCGCCGTCGTCGCCGGGGACTACGACCAGCTCCCGTCCTGCCGTCTCAAGCGACCGGTGCCGCTGCTCGAGATCCACGGCACCGCCGATCGGGTCGCGCCCTACCGCGGCAAGCTCGGACAGGCGACGGTCGACGGGGTCCCGCCCTTCGTCGCCGCGTGGGCTCGCCGCGACGGGTGCGCCGCGCTGCCCGGGATCCGGAGCATCGCTTCCCGAACCGTGCTTTTCCGCTGGCAGCGATGCGCGCACGCCGCGATGGTGGAGCACATCCGGATCATCGCCGGCCGCCATCAGTGGCCGGGGGCGACTCCTCCCGACCCGGGACCGCGGGCGACGATCAGTGCCTCGCACACGATCTGGAGCTTCTTCTCCTCGCTCGGTCCCCAGACCCTGCCCCCGGCGAGCGGGGCCGGCGGCACCGGCGGCGCCCCCGCCTGACGGCGGCGCGTCAGCGCGCGTAGACGGAGAAGAAGTCGCGGTCGTCGGGAGTCAGATAGCGGTAGGCGGTGCGGGTCATGCCCGCCAGCAGGTTGCTCGGCGTGCCCGCCTGGGGCTGGGCGTAGGTGATGAAGCTCACCCAGTAGGAATTGATGTCGAGCTGCATGGCACGCACGGCTCCGGCCCGGATGAGGATCTGGGCCAGCGAGCCGACCGTCTGGTTGTCGGCCGCCGCGTAGATCAGGTTCCCGTTGCGGTCGACGCCGACCCCCGAGCGCCACACCCGGATCGCGTTACCGACGGTCACGCCCCAAGCGGGCCCATCGGAGAGGTTGGGGTTGGGCTGCCCGTTCTCGACGATCAGGGGCAGGTTCTGGCGCGCGAAGGAGACGCCGGCGGGGACGCTCGGTCCCCACCCCCAGGCCTGGATGTCGACGTGGCCGTTGGTGTACGCGATCAGCGTCGCCATCCCGTGCTTCATCGGCGCGTAGGTCTGCCCGCCCAGGGCGAAGCCGCCGCCCGAGTCCTCGAGCTTGAAGCCGCTGTTGAAGGTCGCGAGTAGCCGCCCGCGCGAGGTGGGCGCGACCTCCATGGGGCCGCGAGGGAGGGTCACCGCCGGCTCGAGGCGACCGGGGTTGAGGGCGAGCGTCGTGCGCGCGGTGTCGATCCAGGCGACTCCCGCGACCATGCTCGGATAGCTCGGGTCGCTGCGGAACTGGGTGATCTGCACGGGAGCATTGGTTCCCGTCCACGACTCGCTCGGGACCCACACGCCCTCGCCGCGCAGGGCCGGCTGGATCAGGGGCGAGATGTTGGGCGGATGGACGCTCGCGGCCACGCCCGCGGGATGCTTGAGGTCCAGCCTGCGGATCCCCGGACCGCCCGTGGAGGGCGCGTTCAACGAGTAGTAGATGTCCTCGGCCTGAACGGCGAGGCCGGCGGCGCCGTGGTCGCGCAGCCATTCGAAGGAATTGATGGTGAAGCTCGAGTTCGACGGCCTGAGCATCGTCGTCACGTAGGAGATCAGGATCGGGAGCGAGCACAGGCACAGGCCGATGATCGCGATCCGGCGCACCCGGCGCCAGGGACTGAGCCGCGGCGGGAGCCGCGCGCGGCGCGCCTGGGGTATGGCGGTCTCGGTGACGGACACGAGCGTCTGCGCGACGCTCGCAGGTCAGGGTCAGGGAGCGAGCGTCAGAAGAAACGTTCGCGGCAGTCTAGGTTCGTCCTGCGACCTTTCCCGCGCGCCTGAGAAAAATCTCATCTTGCACGCGCAGGCGATCCGGGCCCGGAGGAGAAACGGCTACGGAAGTCACCCCCCGCCATGCCCACCGCCACCCAGATACCGCAGACTCGCCGCGCTCGCAGCCGACGCGTGGGCGACATCGCCGGGGGCCCCGCTCCGCCGGTGTCCGGTATCGCCGCCCGCCCGGGCGGCGCACGCCCGTGGGTGCGGGCGATCCGGGTGCGCCAGTGGGCCAAGAACCTGCTCGTCTTCGCCGCTGCCGCCGCCGCCGGGACGCTCGGTCGCCCGGGCGTCTTCGTGCACGTGGCCGTCGCCTTCGCCGTCTTCTGCCTGCTCGCCAGCGGTGCCTATCTGATCAACGACGCACGCGACGCCGCCGAGGATCGACGCCATCCCCTCAAGCGCCATCGTCCCATCGCCTCGGGCGCGGTCTCGGCGGAGATGGCCTCCGCGGTGGGGGCGGTGTTCGTGGCGCTCGGCATCTGGCTCGCGCTCGCGGTGAGCGACGGCCTGTGCATCGTGGCCGTCGCCTATGCCGCCCTCAACGTCGCCTACACGACCTGGCTGCGCCGGGTGGCGATCGCCGACATCGCCGCCATCGCCGCCGCCTTCGTGCTCCGGGCCCTGGGAGGCGGGATCGCCGCGCACGTGCCGATCTCCAAGTGGTTCATCCTCGTCATCTCCTTCGCGGCCCTGTTCGTGGCCGCGGGCAAGCGCTACGCGGACTTCCTCGACCCCGAGGCGCGCCGGTCGCGGCGCGTGCTCGAGCAGTACACGGCCGAGTTCCTGCGCCTCGTGATCGGCGTCGCCTGCGCCGGGGCACTGGGCGCGTACTCGCTGTGGGCGTTCGCGGCAGGGATGCCGCTGGCGCGTGAGCTCACGATCATCCCCTTCATCCTGGCCATGCTCCGCTACGGTTTGCTTGTGACTTCTGGCAGCGGCGGTGCGCCCGAGACCGTCATCTTCGGTGATCGATTCATGCAGATGGCGGGCGTGGCATGGATCGTGATGTTCGGTCTCGGAGCCTGAGCTGAGCGCCCAGCCCGCACGCCGACCCGCGCCGCGCCGCGCCGCTCGCGCTCCGATCGACGGGCTGCCGCCCCAGGTATGGGCGGAGGAGGCCGAGCGCGCGTCCCGGCTCGAGCGCCGCCGCCGGGTCATGCACTTCCGCCGCCGCCGCCGAGATCTGCTCGAGGACTGCGTGGCCGGGCTCGTCCTGATGATCTTCGCCATCATCCTCACCCCGGGTCTGGGGATGCTGGCCATCCTCGAGGTCCCGGTGGCGCTGATCGTGATCGGGACCGTGGTCGCCGAACGCCGCATCCGCAGGCGCCGCGCCGAAGCCGGGGCCGCTCGGCGCGCCCCTCAGCGCAGACCCAGAGGCTGACGGTAGGCGGCGCTCGCCTGC
>DASZMD010000019.1:0-20392 GCA_035551955.1 Solirubrobacteraceae bacterium
CGTCGACGCCGTGGCCGCGAAGCCACTCGATCATGTACCCGATGAAGGGCCGGCCCACGAGCTGGATGACCGGCTTCGGCGTCGTCGAGGTCAGGGGGCGCAGGCGCGTGCCTTCCCCCCCGGCCAGGATCAGCGCCTGCACAGCGTCACCATCGACCGGCCCTCGGCGGATTTGGCTCTGCCAAATCCGCCAATGGAACCCGCACGGACGCCGGTTCCACAACCCGCACGGACGCCGGTTCCACAACCCGCGCCAGCCGGTTCCACATCATCTCCCGATCCCCTCGTACGTCAGACCCGCCCCCTCGACGCTGGCGCGATCGAAGAAGTTGCGCCCGTCGACCACGACCGTCCCGCGCATCCGCCCCGCCACCTCGGCGAAGTCGAGCGCGCCGAACTCGGGCCACTCGGTGACGAGCACCACGGCGTCGGCGCCGTCGATGGCCGTCAGCGCCGACTCCGCGAAGTCGACGCCGAGCATCAGCGTCCGCGCCTCCTCAGCCGCGACCGGGTCGTAGGCCTGCACCCGTGCGCCATCGGCCTGCAGCCGCGCCGCCAGCACGAGCGAAGACGCCTCGCGCATGTCGTCGGTCTCGGGCTTGAAGGCCAGGCCGAGGAGCGCCACCGTCGTCCCCACCAGCGTGCCCAGGTGCTTCTGGAGCTTCGACATCACTCGCCGCTTCTGGAGCTCGTTGACCTCGATCACCGCGGTCAGGAGCTGGAAGTGGTAGCCGGAGTTGCCCGCGAGCTGCTTGAGGGCGGAGACATCTTTGGGAAAACAATTCCCGGCGATATTTGCGTTGGTGGTGACGATCGTGTGGGCGTACGGAACCTCGAGTGAGAACACCGGTCCGCGGTACGGTCGGCGGTCCGTTGAGGTGACGCGAACCCAGGCGGGGCCGTCGCCGAGACGGCGGTACTCGATGGGAGCGATCCGCTTGTGCCGGCGGGCGATCGAGGTCAGCACGCCGGGCCGGTCGCGTTCGGGCACGAGCTCGATCGCCCGTTCGACCTGATCGGCGCCGGCGATCCGGATCCAGTGCGCGTCCTTGGTCGACTTCGCCCCGCGCCCGATCCTCCGTGAGGCAACGATCTCGAGGCTCGCGAGCAGTCGCATCGCGCCGTCGGCGAGCTCATCGCTGATCGTGGCGAACTCGATCCAGTCGCTCGGCTCGCGGACGCCTTCGTAGAGACCCGAGAGAAGCGCCCATTTGTCCGCGTCGGGCCGGTCCCAGATGAGGTCGGGCAGGCGCCGTTCCTCGCGCGAGCCCGCCAGGCCGAGAACCTGGGTCCACCAGGCGGTCAGGGTGGGCGAGTTGACGTCCACGACTCTCGACGACGCCGTATCGCGACAGCTGGCCCGCGTGTTCTGCCGGAGCCAGAACGCGCTCACCTCGTCGACGAGATGCTGCTCGCGGGTGCGGTCGAACGACCAGCTGAGACCGCCGCCGTCCAAGATCCGGGAGCCTTGCGCGATGTAGAGGCCCACCACGCGCCAGAAATCGCGACTAAGGCTGACCCGGCTAACGGGACCCGTCTGCCCACTTTGGGCCGGCCGGGCGCGCAGCGACGGGAAACTCGGAGGGGCGTGTTGCGTTTTGATCGACATACGATGAAAACGCAGCACGGGGTCAGCAGTCGGGCGCGTCGGCGCGCGCACGATCAAGCGCTCGGGCGACATCTCTGCCGCCTCCACCGCGCACAGCAGCGACGCCGTGTTCGTCGACTCCCACTCCGGCGTCCCCCCCACCGCGATCGGCAGCCAGTCCTCGCGCGTCAGGTCGCCCGCCAGCTTGCGCTCGGGCTCGGCGCCCGAGCCGTCGCTCACGAGCCAGGGATGATCGGGCGTGCAGCTGACGCGCCCGCCCATCTTCGTCCCTACCTCCACGACCTCGCCCTCGTAATCGCGCCGGGTGACGCACAGGACGGACAGGAACATGGGCTCGGGCTGGCCCGGAACCCAGCTCAGGACCTTGAGATCGTCGTCCGGCTCGATGACCCCGTCGCTCTCCTCGTAATCCCGCGCCAACCGGCGCCACAGCGCTGCGAAGCTCAGCAGCGTCGTCCGCCCCCGATGGCGCACGAGCACGGTCTCCTCGGGGACGAAACACGAGCCGCCATATCCAATCCCCGGCCTCAGGAAGTGCCCGCCGATCCGACGATCGAGGCCCATCCCCCGCGCGACCTCGAGGACGTCGGCGCCGGTCTCCTCGCAGACGTTGGCGATCTCGTTGATGAAGCTGATCTTGGTGGCCAGGAAGGCGTTGGCGGCGAGCTTGACCATCTCGGCCGAGGCGATGTCGGTGCGGACGATGGGCGCCTCGAGCGGGGCGTAGAGCCGAACGACGGCGTCGCCGGCCCAGTCGCCGTCGTCGCCCACGACGACGCGGTCGGGGTGGAGGAAGTCCGCCAGCGCCGAGCCCTCCTTGAGAAACTCGGGGCAGGAGACGTAGGCGAAGCCGGACTTGCCCTGCTCGCGGAACATGCGCTTGATCGAGATGCCGGTGCCCACGGGCACGGTCGACTTCATGACCAGCGCGTGGCGGTCCGAGGGCGGCATCGCGTGCACGACGGCGTTGACGGCCGAGAGGTCGGCGTCGCCGGAGTAGGTCGGGGGCGTGCCGACGGCGACGAAGAGGAGGCGGGCGTGCTCGAGCGCCGGGGCGAGCTCGGTCGAGAAATGCAGCCGTTCGCGGTTGCGGGCGACCGATTCGGCGAGTCCCGGCTCGTAGATGGGGATCTCGCCGCGCTCGAGGCGCGCGATCTTGTCGGCGTCGACATCGACGCACCAGACCTCATTGCCGAGCTCGGCGAAACCGGCGGCGCTCACGAGTCCGACGTATCCAGTGCCGATCACGGCGATCGGCTCGCGTTCCTGAGTCATGCGGCGGGAGGCTAGCGAGCCGCCCCAAGAGACCGCTTTACGGCACGCGGACGAGGGAAGCTGCGAGCCCGATCATCTGCTGCTTGTCCAGGTTGTGGGTGAGCGTGTTCGAGATCCAGTACACGCCGCGGGCGGTGTGCCAGGCGACGACGCCGAGCTTGGAACCTTCGAAGTAGAGATTCAGGCGCTTGCCCCCCACCACGCGCACCACCGAGGGGCCGGCGAGAATCGGCGGGTGCTGCCAGCCCATGCCCTCGATGTCGTAGTACTGGCCGAGGGTGGCGTTGAGCTCGACGGTCATCTGGTACGCGGGGTAGGCGTGGTGCTGCGGGGTCCGGATCTGGTACTTGCGCGGGTAGGCGCCGACGGTGGGGATCTCCGCCGGGCAGTTCCCGAGCGCGCCCGAGCAGTACGCCGATCCCGCGGCGAGGCGCCTTGGAACGTAGACGGGCACCCCGGCGTGCCCGAGCGCGGCCGCCTGCGCCTTTCCGTCCTTGAGATCAGGGATGAGCCCGGCGGTGGGCGCCCGCGCGGGCTTGGCCGGCGCCGCCGGCGTGGAGGTGGTGGCCGTGGTCGTGGTGGAGCCGGACCCGGTGGACGCCATGAACTTGTTGAACGCCGCCTGCTCGGCGCCGGTGTCGGCGGTGACGTAGTCGATGCCGTTGACCACGTCGGCGATGTTGGCGGTCGGGAAGGGGATCTGCTTGATCGCGTGGCCATCGGAGAAGGCCACCAGGTTGAACAGGTTGATGAGCCCGTCGATGCTGTGCAGGTTGGCGTCGGTCCGCGTGTGCTGGCCGAAGATCTTCAGGAGCTTGCCGCGGTTGGCGATGAGATTGCTCTGCCCGTACTGGTCCTTGGCATCGCGGACGAAGGCCTGCTGGCGCGCCGCGCGCACGAGGTCGTTGTCAGTGTGGCGGAAGCGTACGTAGGACAGGGCGTCGGTTCCGCACAGCTTCTGGTACCCCGGCTCGATGTCGATGCTCGAGTAGTTGGTGTAGGCGGTGTTGTTGTAGTAGCGGTGGTCGACCTGGGTGTATACGCAGCCGATGGCGTTGACGAGGTCAACGAAGCCGGAGAAGTTGATGTCGACGATGTGGTTGACCTGGAGCTCGGGGAAGACGTTCTGCTGCAGGGTCTTGACCACGAGATTGGGGCCGCCGAGGGAGTAGGCGGCGTTGACCTTGCCCGTCTCCGCCAGCCCGTTGGGGAGGGGGATGTTGACCATCAAGTCGCGGGGTACCGACATCACGTTGATGCTCGAGGAGCTGGCGTCGAGGCGCACGAGCATGATCGTGTCGGTGTTGGCCGCGCTCTGGGCCTCACCCGCGCGGTGGTCCGAGCCGAGGATGAGGATGGTCTGCGGATTACCCGGATTGGGGATCACGACCCGCGCGTGGGTGATCGGGGGCGTCGCGCTGATGTCCTTGGCGATCTGCTTGAACTCGAGCAGGCCGGCAACCGCCGTGGTGGTGGCGGTAAAGGCCACCACGATCGCCGCCGCCAGCGCAAAGCGCCACAGCGCCCCGCCCCGGGAGCTGGGGAACAGGAACTTCACCGGCCTCCCTCGATCGCTCTGAGGCCGCCGGGCGCGGGACGCGCGTCCGTCCCCTCGAGCCAGATCGGGAGCGCGCGCACGAAGTCGCCGAGCGCGCGCCGGTAGCGCGCGAGCGAGGTGAGTGAGACCCACTCCTCGGGCCCGTGGTGGCCGGCGCCGGCGGGTCCGAACTCGACCGCGGGGATGCCCTCCTCGATGAACGAGGCCGCGTCCGAGGCACCGTCCCGCCCGACGCTCATGACCTCGCGGTCGGGGAGCGAACGCGCCACGGCGTCGCACAGTGCTCGCACGTAGGGATTGGAGCGGGACACGGTGACGGGCGGGTGGATGAACGTCCGGGTGACGTCGATGTCAGGGATGGCGCGCACCTGCGCCAGGATGTCGCCGGGATCCTGACCCGGCAGGTAGCGCACATCGACGGCCATCAGGCACCTGTCCGGCACCTGGTTGAGCGCCACCCCGCCCTCGATCCGCCCAAGGTTGATCGAGGGCCGGTCGAACATCTCCGAGGACTCGCGGCTGAAGGGAAGTGATTCGATGGCGCGGAAGACGTCGATCGCCTTGAGCACCGCGTTGTCCCCCAGCCACGGCGTCGAGCTGTGGGCGGCGCGGCCGTGGACGTCGATGCGCATCACCAGCACGCCCTTGGCCTCGACCCCGATATGGAGGTCGGTGGGCTCACCCGTGATGGCGAAGTCGCCCCCGAGGCCGCGCTTGACGAAGTCGTCGGTCGAGCGCACGTCGAGTTCCTCGGATTCCTCGTCGGGGACGCACACGAAGCGGACGCGGACGCGGTCCTGGCCGGTCACGTCGTTGATCGCGCACATCATCGCCGCCAGCCCGCCCTTCATGTCGTAGGCGCCCCGCCCGATCAGGCGATCGCCCTCGACCCGTGGGGTGAACTGCTCACCGTGGGCGGGCACGACGTCGAGGTGGCCGTGGAAGACGACCGTGGGCGCGTCCTCGGCGACGGCGCCGATATCGGCCACCAGCACCGGCATGCCGTTGTGATCGTGCTCGCGAACCTCGATGTCGCGGGATTCGAGCCATCCCTTGACGAATCCTGCCGCGGCCGTGAGCTCATCGCGACGCGAGGTGTCGTAGGAGATCAGCCGCTCGGCCAGCACACGCTCATCGGTCATGAGCTAGCCGATGATACGGAGCGCGTTATGTAGCTCAGCCGCTGCCCGAGGCGAGTTCGAGGAAGGCCTCGACCCGGCGGCGGGTGCGCTCGGCCGCGCGCCGCTTCTCGCTGCCCTCCTCGGCCTCCTCGTACTCGTGCTCGGCCACCGAGAGCCGGTCGCGCAGCTCGCCGGCGTCGAGGGCCGAGGGCTCGTGCGCCTCCTCGACGAGGATGAGGACGTGATTGTGGGCGACCTGCATGTAGCCCTCGGCCTGGGCGAAGCTCACGATCTCGGACTCGGTCCGGTACAGGCGCAGCTCGGTGGGGTCGAGGATGGCAAGGATCGGGGCATGGTTGGCGAGGATGCCGATCGACCCCTCGGCGGTGAAGGTCGAGACCATCTCGACCTCGTCGTTGAATACCTCGCCCTCCGGGGTCAGGACCTCGACCTGGAACGTGTTGTGCGCCATCGCCGGGCTCAGCCCTTGTTCGCGTCCTCGACCACCTGGTCGATCGTGCCCTTCATGAAGAACGCCCGCTCGGGCACCTCGTCGTGCTTGCCCTCGAGGATCTCCCGGAAGCCGCGGATCGACTCGGCGATGGGGACGTACTCGCCGGAGATGCCGGTGAACTGCTCGGCCACGAAGAAGGGCTGAGAGAGGAAGCGCTCGAGCTTGCGCGCCCGGTTGACCGTCACCTTGTCCTCGTCGGAGAGCTCGTCGATTCCCAGGATGGCGATGATGTCCTGGAGCTCGCGGTAGCGCTGGAGGACCTGCTTGACCTCGTTGGCGACGTTGAAGTGCTCCTCGCCGAGGATGTCGGCCTTGAGGATCGTCGAGGTCGAGTCGAGCGGATCGACGGCCGGGTAGATGCCCTTCTCGGAAATCGCCCGCGACAGCGTCGTGGTGGCGTTGAGGTGGGCGAAGGCCGAGGCGGGCGCCGGGTCGGTGAGGTCGTCGGCGGGGACGTAGATGGCCTGGATCGAGGTCACCGACCCCTTCCGCGTCGAGGTGATCCGCTCCTGGAGCTGCCCCATCTCGGTGGCCAGCGTGGGCTGATAGCCCACCTGCGAGGGCATGCGCCCGAGCAGGGCCGAGACCTCGGAGCCCGCCTGGACGAAGCGGAAGATGTTGTCGATGAAGAGGAGCACGTCCTGCCCCTCCTCGTCGCGGAAGTACTCGGCCATGGTCAGCCCGGAGAGCGCGACGCGCATGCGCGCGCCGGGAGGCTCGTTCATCTGCCCGAAGACGAGCATCGTCTTTTCGAGCACCCCGGACTCCTTCATCTCGAGCCACAGGTCGTTGCCCTCGCGCGAGCGCTCGCCGACGCCGCAGAAGGCGGAGAGCCCGCCGTGCTCCTGGGCGAGATTGTGGATGAGCTCCTGGATGATCACGGTCTTGCCCACGCCGGCGCCGCCGAAGAGGCCGACCTTGCCGCCCTTGGCGTAGGGGGCGAGGAGGTCGACGACCTTGATCCCGGTCTCGAACATCTCGGTCGTCGGGGTGAGGTCCTCGACCGACGGGGCCTCGCGGTGGATCGGCCAGCGCTTGACATCGTCGGGCAGCGGGTCGCCGAGGTCGATCGGCTCCCCGAGCAGGTTGAAGATGCGACCGAGCGTGATGTCGCCCACGGGGACGGTGATGGCGGCGCCGGTGTCGACGACCTCGGCGCCTCGGGAGAGGCCGTCGGTGCTGTCCATGGCCACGGCCCGCACCCGGTCATCGCCCAGGTGCTGCTCCACCTCACAGACGAGAAAATCGGACTCGCCGGCGGCGATGTCCTCGTCCTCCTCGGCGCGCGCCGCCGCGGGGCGCTGCACGGTGATCGCGTGGTTGATCTCGGGGAGCTTGTCGGGGAACACGGCCTCGATCACGACTCCCTGGATCTCCTCGATCCGGCCCGTGTTCTTCTTCTGCGCTGGCGCGCTCTTCTCGGTGGTGGCGGACATCGTTCTCCAGTTCTGGTTCTAACCGAGGCCTTCGGCCCCGGCGACCACTTCCATGATCTCTTGGGTGATCTCAGCTTGGCGGGCGCGGTTCATCTCGAGGGTCAGCCCCTCGATCAGCTCGCCGGCGTTGTCGGTCGCGTTGCGCATGGCGGTCATGCGCGCGCCGTGCTCGGAGGCGGTGGACTCGAGCAGGGCGCGATAGATCGAGACCTCGACGTAGTCGGGAATCAGGCGCTCGAGGATCTCCTCGGGTCCGGGCTCGTACTCGACCTCGGCGCGGTGGCGCGGCTCATCCTCGTCCTCATCCTCTTCGTGCTCGCCCTCGCCGAGCACCGTCGCCTGCTGGAGAGGCAGCAGCGTCTCGTGGCGCACGACCTGGGAGATGGGCGAGATGTAGCCGTTGTAGAACACGTCGACCTGGTCGACCTCTTCGTCGACGTAGGCGGAGATCAGCCGCTCGGCGATCCTCCGCGCGTCGGCGTAGGCCGGGCGGTCGGTGAAGCCGGTGAAGCTGTCGGCGAGCTCGAGGCCGCGGAAGCGGATCGAGGAGGCGGGACGGCGGCCCGAGGCGAAGTACACCGCGGTGCGACCCTCCCCCTCCTGCTCGCGGCCCGCGGCGATCCCGGCCCGGACGATGTTCGAGTTGAAGCCGCCGGCCAGCCCACGGTCGCCGGCGACGAGCAGGAGACCGACCCGGCTCACCTGTTCGTGCTCGGCGAGGATGGGCAGGCGCGGGACCCGTCCGGCCGCCTCGGCGGCCTCCCGGGTCATGCGCCGGATCGCGCTCGCGTACGGCCGCAGCGCCTCGATGCGCTGCTCGGCGCGCCGCAGCCGCGCAGCGGCGACCATCTCCATGGCCCGGGTGATCTTCTCGATGTTCCGGACCGAGGCGATCCGGTTGCGGACGTCACGCTGTGAGATGGGCATCGGGTCTCAGGCGCTCCGGACCTAGGCCGGAACGGCCTCTTCCTCCTGCTCCTGCTCGCGCTCGCCGGAGTCCTCGCTCGAGCGGCTGGCGGGCGGCGCGGCGCTGTCTGAGTCCATCGGGTGGCCCTCTTCGTCGAGGTCGTACCCGAAGTCCTCGGCGAACTGCTTGACCGCTTTGTCGACCTGCTCGACCGTCTCGTCGCTCCAGTCGCCCCCGGCGATCTTCTTCAGCAGCTCGGGGTCGTTGCCCCGGACCCACTCGGCGAGCTCGCCCAGGAAGCGCTCGACCTTGTCGACCTCGATCCGGTCGAGGTAGCCGTTGGTGGCGGCGTAGAGCTGGACGACCTGCTCCTCGACGGGCATCGGGTGGCGCTCGGGCTGGTTCAGGGCCCGGACCAGGCGCTCGCCGCGGGCCAGGGTCCGCTGGGTGGCGGCGTCGAGCTCTGACCCGAACTGGGAGAACGCCTCGAGCTCGCGGTACTGGGAGAGGTCGAGCTTGAGGCGTCCGGCGACCTTGCGCATCGGGGTGATCTGGGCGGCGCCGCCGACGCGAGACACCGAGATGCCGACGTTGATGGCCGGACGCACGCCCGAGTAGAAGAGCTTCGGCTCGAGGAAGATCTGCCCGTCGGTGATCGAGATGACGTTGGTCGGGATATACGCCGAGACGTCGCCCGCCTGCGTCTCGATGATGGGAAGGGCGGTCAGCGACCCGGCGCCGAGATCGTCGTTGAGCTTGACCGCGCGCTCGAGGAGCCGCGAGTGTAGGTAGAAGACATCGCCGGGGTAGGCCTCGCGACCGGGTGGGCGGCGCAGGAGCAGCGACATCTGCCGGTAGGCGTAGGCGTGCTTGGTCAGGTCGTCGTAGACGGCGAGGGCGGCCTGGCCCCGGTAGAGGAAGTACTCGGCCATCGCGCATCCGGCGTAGGGCGCCAGGTACTGGATCGGCGCCGCCTCGTCGGCAGCGGCCATGACGATGATGGTGTTGTCCATGGCGCCCGCGTCCTCGAGCACCTTGGCGAGCGCCACCACCGTGGACTTCCGTTGCCCGATGGCGACGTAGACGCAGATGAGGTCGCGGTCCTTGTTGTTGATGATCGCGTCGATGGCGATCGCCGTCTTGCCCGTCTGACGGTCGCCGATGATGAGCTCGCGCTGGCCGCGGCCGATCGGGATCATCGAGTCGATCGCCTTCAGGCCGGTGAGCATCGGCTCCTTGACCGGCTGGCGCTGGACGACGCCGGGGGCCTTGTGCTCGGCCGGGCGCCGCTCGGTGGTGTTGATCTCGCCCTTCCCGTCGAGCGGGTTACCGAGCGGATCGACGATGCGCCCGAGCATGGCCTCGCCCACCGGGATCTCGAGCAGGCGCTTGGTGCGCTTGACCGTGTCACCCTCGACGACCCGCTCCCACTCGCCGAACATGACGACGCCGACGTTGTCGGACTCGAGGTTGAGGGCCAGTCCGGTCACGTCGTGCGGGAACTCGAGCATCTCTAGCGACATGCAGTTCTCGAGGCCGTGGACGCGGCAGATGCCGTCCGCCACCGAGAGGACGGTCCCGACCTCGGTCAGATCGGCGCCGGTCGTGTCGAGTCCTTCGATGCGGCTCTTGAGGATTGAGGTGATCTCGTCGGGGTTTATCTGCATGTTGGTTGGGCTCCTTGGCGGGGCACGGCGCGCTAAGCGGCTTGCGCGACCGTCTTTCGAAGTTGGTTCAGGCGGCTGGTGATCGAGGCATCAAGGATGACATTCCCGACCCGCAGGACGATGCCGCCGATGAGCTCGGGATCGACGTTCGTCGAGAGCTCGACCTTCTGGCCGGTCCGCTCGGAGATGCGATCGCCGATGCCCCGGACCGTCTTCTCGTCGAGCTCGACGGCGCTGGTGATCTGCACCGGCAGCAGCCTCTTCTCCCGGTCCCAGAGCTCCTCGAACTCGGCGCGGATCCGGAACACCACGGGCATCCGGTGGCGCTCGACGAGCGCCTCGAGGAAGTTCATGAACAGCGGGTCGGCGCCCTTGATGGCGCGCTTCAGCGCCTCCTTCTTCTCCTCGGTGGAAAAGTACGGCGAGAAGAAGAACACCGCCATCTGGCGGTGATCGTTGAGCGCCGCGGCGAACTGATCGAGTTCCTCGTGCAGCTCATCGAGGCGGTCGTGCTCCTTGCCGACCTCGAAGAGGGCCCGAGCGTATACCTGGGCGACTTCCTCCATCGGCGATCAGCGAGCCTCTCCGGCGACGAGGGCGTCGAAATCGAGCTCCTCGAGCGCCTCCTGCACGAGTCGGGTCTGATCCTCCGGGGTGAGGGTCTTGCGCGTGAGCTTCTCCGTCGCCTCGACGGTGAGGTCGGCGACCTCGCGCCGGATCTCTGAGATCGCCCGCCGGGTCTCCGCCTCGATGTCGCGCCGGGTCCGCTCGAGCGCCTCCTGGCGCTTGCTCTCGGCCTCCTCGCGGACGCGCTTGTCGAGCGCCTCGGCTGCCTTGTTGGCCCGGGCGATGATCTCCTCCGCCTGGTGGCGCGCCTCCTGGAGGCGCTCGCGGTACTCGGCGAGCAGGTGATCGGCTTCCTCGCGCGTGCGCTCAGCCGCCTCGATCGACTCGTCGATCGCGCGCTGGCGCGCGTCGAGCGCGTCCCGGATGCGCGGGAATACCCACATGTTGAGGACGAAGAGCGAGATCGCGAAGACGACCAGCGTCCAGACCATGATCCCCACATTGGGGGTGACCAGGAACGAGCCGCTGCTGGCGAGGGGGAGGTGGATGGCGGCGGCGAACATCTCGGTCTAGAGGAAGAAGGCGATGAAGCCGCCCACCAGGCCGTAGAAGAAGACGGCCTCGGTCAGGGCGAAGCCCAGCCACTGGTCGCGCTCGATGTCCTGGCGCAGCTCGGGCTGGCGGGTCTTGGCCTGGATCGCGCTCCCGAACACGCTGCCGATGCCGGCACCGGCGCCCGCGGCCCCGCCGCCCGCGCCCACGCCGAGGGCGATGGCACGGCCCGCCTTCTGGCCGTACGTGGTGGGATCAACCGCCGCGGCCAACAGCGGGTGGAAAACCGTGAAGAAGTGGAGGAACGACATTGACTCGATAGCTCCTTGTGTGATTGCTAGTGGCTCGAGACCGCGGTACCGAGATAGATAGCGGTCAAGATGGCAAAGATGAAAGCCTGCAGGCCGGCGATGAGCACCGCTTCGAAGAGGAAGATGGCGATCCCGATCGGCAGCAAGAACCAGGACACGGCCGGGATCCCGACGAGCACGCCGAGCTCACCGCCCATGAAGGCGATGAGCATGTGGCCGGCGAGCAGGTTGGCCCAGAGCCGGACGGTGAGCGAGATCAGGCGCAGGAAGTTCGACAGGACCTCGATCCCGAAGATCAGGGGCACGATCGGACCGGTGACGCCGCCCGGCATCAGGCTCTTGAGGTACCCGATCGGTCCGTGGTGCCTAACGCCCTCATAGGTCGAAAGGAGGAACACGCAGAGGGCGAGGACGAGCGGGAAGGCCACATTGGTGTCAGCCGCGTAGACCTGGAAGGAGGGGATGTGGGCCCCGAAGAGGTTGAACTTCTGCGTCGAGTCGACGGGGAGCGGGATGTAGCCGATCAGGTTGCTGACGAGGATGAAGACGAACAGGGTGGCGACGAGCGGGAAGTACTTCCTCGCCATGTCTTCGTCCATGTTCTCGGTCGTGAGCTGGCGCGTGAGGTTGTAGAACACCTCGACCAAGGTCTGCAGGCGCCCGGGACGGCGCTGCAGGCGATTGGCGACATACCCCATGACCCCGAGGGTGATCCCGGCGGTGAGGAGCAGGTAGAGGACGGCCTTGTTGAAGGCGATCGGACCGAGCTTGAACCAGGTATCGAGCTTGAACTCGTCGGTTGGCGAGAACGTCTGGTTCGCGATGCTCGGCGCCTTGTGGGCCGTGATCCCGAAGAGGATGACGAAGAGGATGATCCCGCCGAGCCAGATGGCGAGCACCGAGTAGAGGATCTTCTTGCCCTGGCTGAGACCCTTCCGGGGCCCGGTGGAGCCCCCGGGAGCGGGCGCGTTGATCGCGCTCATCGGGCTGGCCTCGGCGGTGGCGGCCCGCTCATCAGCCTGACCGCGAGGGCGATCGAGTAGGCGGCAAAGATGACGATGGCGGCGGTCAGCCCGTCCGCCCGGTGGCCCGCGACGCCGGCGAGGACGATCGCGCCGGCGAGGAGCCAGATGCGCATGAACGGCTCGAACAGGTTGAAGCCGAGCTGCTTGCGCACGCTGGTGGTGTCTTCGGTCGCCCGATCGAGCAGGCGCCGGTCGGTGATGGCGATGAGGCGCTGCAGGATCCATGCCCCGGCACCCACGAGGTAACCAAAGGTGGGCACTCCAAGGGCAATCGCCGGGATCGCGACAATCGCCACGAGCACGACATCCAGATAGCGAGGGACCACCATCAACGGCTGCTCGGAGGCCGCTCCGACGCCTACCGCCAAGGGAGACTCCCCGGACGGTGCCCGAGCGCGGCGCGCGCCGACCCGCGCCGCGCCGGCAGCGGGTTGGCGCAGTGTGAATCGTGATCGTCAGGGCAGGGTCGGAGGCGAGTCAAATGCGTGGAGTCGGTAGCGGCTCGACAGGCGGCCCGGCTAATCCTATAGGCGCTGCCCGAAAAATGACGGTTCATGGGAGGGTGTTCGTCCTGGTATCGATCACGGTTCAGGAGTCCCGGAAGCGCTTGGAGACCACGAAGATCGCGAGCGCGAAACCAATGAAGAACCCGGGCACGAGGCCGGCCGCGACAGAACCCGCGAGTGCACCTAGGCCGGCACCGACGCCGGCGCAAAGCAGGTTCACCGAGAGCATCAGCATCCCGGCGCCGGCGACATCTTTTCCCGTCAGCGGCGGACGGCCGTTCGTCATGGTTGCAGTCAAGCTTGTTCGATCACAGAGGAGGTCGGACGGCCCGTTACCTGCCGGGCAGGAACGAACCGTCAGAGGGGAGTCGGTGCCAAAGGCACCGCCGACCCCCAACGTGTGGGGGTCGGAGCGGAGCTAACAGTAGCGCGCCCGGAGCCGACGGGCGGTGTCAGCCCGAGCCGGCGCGCGCGGGCGCCAGAGCCGGCGCCGCGCCGGAGGCCGAGCGGGGCAGCGCGTAACTGAGCGCCAGCGCCAGAACCGGCAGGCCGGCGATGACCTCGAAGGTGGCCCGCAACCCGTGCGCGTCGGCGAGGAGGCCGAGGAGCGGCGCGCCCACGCCACCGAGGCCGATCGACAACCCGATCGTCACACCGGCGGCGACGCCGAGGCGACCGGGGAGGAACTCCTGACCCATGACGATGGTGACCGCGAAGGTGGCGATGGTGGCCGCGCCCGCGAGGGCGGCGAAGACGATGCCGAGGACCGGGCCGGAAAGCATGAAGCCGATGACCAGCGGCGGGAGGAGGAGCATCGAGCCGACGAGGACGGTGCGGCGGCCGAAGCGGTCGGCGAGCGGGCCGCCGATCAGCGTCCCCACCGCTCCGCCCAGGAGCATGGCCGAGAGCGCCGCGTTGCCCGTCGCCTTGCCCGTGTGGAGATGGGCGATGTAATAGAGGGGGATGAAGGTCACGAGGCCGAAGTAGACGAACGAGCGCAGGGCGATCACCCCGGCGAGCACGACGAACGGGCGCCAGGCCTCGGGCTCGTCTCCCCCGCGCACGCGCCCGGAGACTACGTCGGTGCGGAAGCCGCGCAGGCGCGGGAGCTCGACCACGAGCACGGCGGCCATGAGCCAGGTCGGGACGAGCAGGAACAGCGTCCCGTGCAGGCCGAAGGCCAGCACGAGCGGGGTCATGAGCACGGGCCCGAGCGCGAAACCGATGTTCCCCCCCACCGAGAACAGGCTCATGCCGCTCGCCCGCCGGGCACCGGAGACGTAGTTGGCAAAGCGCGAGCCCTCGGGATGGAAGGCCGCCACGCCGATCCCGCTGAGCACGATGGCCGCGAAGGTCAGCCCGTAGCTGGGGGCGATGCCCGCGAGCGCGATCCCCAGGCCGCCGAGGGCGGGACCCACCGGCATCAGCCAGGGAAGCGAGCGGCGGTCCGAGATGTGCCCGAACAGGGGCTGGATGATCGAAGAGGAGATGGTGGCCGCAAGCACCAGGGAGGCGGCGGCGGCGTAGCTCAGGTGGCGCTGGGCGATGAGGAAGGGCAGGAGCGCGGGGACCGACCCCTGGGAGATGTCGGTGAGGAGGTGGCCCGCCGACAGCATCGCCATCGCGCGACGGTCGACGCCCACCCGTGGCGCGGTCAAGCGTCGAGCTCGGCGAGGCGCTCGTGGAGCGAGGAGCGCTTGGCCTCGAGCTCGGCCTCGAGCTGCTCGAGCTCTACGCGGCGGTCGCGGACGAGCTCGAGCTGGGTCCCGACGTGCTCGAGCGCCTCGTCGAGGATCCGCCGCCGCTGCGCGCCACTCTCGGCGACCTTCCACTCCCGGCGCAGGTCGGCGCGGGCGCTCTCGGCCTCGAGCAGGCGCGAGAGCTGCTCGAGGGAGAGCCCGAGGAGGTCGCGCAGGCGGACGATCTCGCGCACCCGGGCGACGTCGGCCTCGGTGTAGCAGCGGTGCTTGCCCAGCTCGCGCTCGGCCGAGCCGGGGAGCAGGCCGATCTCCTCGTAGTAGCGGATGGTCCGGGTCGTCGTGCCCACGAGTTCGGCGACCTCGCCGATGCGCAGGGGCCGTTCGGTATCGAGGGGAAAGACGTGGATGTCTTTCGCGCTCACGGGAGCACCGCGGCCTCGACTTCGGCCTCGGCGCCCTCCATGGCCGGCGCCGGACCGAGATCGAGCTCGGCCTCGTGCTTGGGTCGTGCCGCCGACACGAAGGCGCCCAGGAGGGAGACGGCCGCGAGGCACCACAGAGCGGTGTGCATGTTCCCGATGAAGGGCGCCAGCTGCTGGTTTGAGATGTGGTTGGAGAGGCCGGAGAAGACCCTGAAGAGCACCGTCTTGGGCACCGAGGAGGTGACGACGGCGAGGACGAAGGCGATCGAGATCACCGCGCCGGTGTTCTGGACGAGGACGCGGGCGCCGGCGGCGATGCCGCGCCGGTGGGGCGGCACCACGCCCATCATGGCCGCGGTGTTGGGGCTGTTGAACATCCCCGAGCCGATGCCGACGATGAACAGGTAGAGGCCGACGGGCAGGTAGCTCGTGTCGCGCTGGAGCAGGGTCATGAGCGCGAGGCCGGCGGCGGTGACGAGCATCCCCAGCGCGGCCATGGTGCGCGAGGAGCCGCGGCGGTCGGCCCAGATTCCCGAGAGCGGCGAGGAGACGAGCATGCCCAGGGCGAGGGGGGCGAGCTTGATCCCGGCGATGATCGGGGTGTCGCCCTGGACGCCCTGGAAGTAGAAGACGAAGACGAACATGAGCGCGAAGCGCGCGAGGCCGTTGAGGAAGGCGGCGGCCGCGGCGGCCGAGAACAGTCGGCTGCGGAAGATCCCGAGGTCGAGCATCGGGGCGCGATGGTGCTTCTCGATCACGATGAAGAGGGGGAGGAGAACCGCGGCCGCGATCAGGCCACCGAGGACGAGGGGCGAGCTCCAGCCCGAGATCCCGCCCTTGGAGATACCGAGGACGAGACCGGTGAGCCCGACGGTGAAGGTGAGGGTGCCGGCGAGGTCCCATTCGCGCTTGGCCTCGCGCCCGCTGATCTCGCGGAGGATGAGGGCGCCCCACAGGGTTCCGGCGAGGGCGAGGGGCACGTTGAACCAGAACACCCACGGCCACGAGATGGCGACGAGGGCGCCCCCGAGCACAGGTCCGATCACCAGTCCGACGGCAGCGACCATCGTGTTGGTGCCCATGGCCAGTCCGAGCTGCTCGCGCGGGAAGGCGTCGGTGACGATGGCGGCGGCGTTGGCGAACAGGAAGGCGCCGCCGATCCCCTGGAGGATGCGCCACAGGATGAGCTCGGTGCCGTTGGCGGCGAAGCCCGCCCCCAGGGAGGCGAGCGCGAAGACGAGGAAGCCGCCGAGATAGGCGCGCTTGCGCCCGAACTGGTCGGACAGGCGACCGGCGCTGAGTACGAGCACGGTCGAGGCGATCATGTAGACGAGGATCACCCACACGAGCTCGAGCAGGCTGGTGTGGAGGCTGCGCTCGAGGTTGGGGAGGGCGATGATGAGGGTGCCCGAGTTGATCGTCGCGAGCAGCATTCCCAGGCTCGTGCACGACAGGGCCCACCACTTGTACATCCCGTGATCGGCCTGGACACCGATGCGCCGGGGGGAGGCGCCGTTACGACGGGCGACTGGGTTCTTCGTCCGATGACGCTCAAATAACGCCGGCACTTCGCACCTCCGCGACTCGACCAACTGCAACCTTACGTAAACGTAAGGATAGCGCAGCTCAGGCTTCGTAGGCCGCCACGGTGGCGAGGATCACGAAGGCGGCGACGAGGGCCACCCCTTCGAACTGGGTGGCCTCCCCGTCGCCGGTGATCTGCCAGACGATGATCGCCGTGCCCGCCAGGGCGCCGATGTACACCGGCGCGAGCGAGAAGGTGAGTCGTGTCGCCAGCGCCAGCGAGATGATGACCATGGCCGGGTACAGGAAGGAGGCGATCTGGGCGACCGAGTTCTTGACCACCGAGATGGCCAGGTCCGGCTTGTCCCGGCGGGCGAGCACGATCCCCACCGCGTGTTCGACTCCGTTCCCGGCGATGGCGACGATGACCAGCCCGGCGAACGCCTTCGAGATGTGAAGGGTGTGAATGGTCGGCTGCAGGGCGTACACAAACCAGTCCGACACGAACGCCGACCCCACCCCCCCGACCACGAGCAGCCCGATTGCCGTCGTCAGCGACAGGCGCGACGTCGTTCGCGGCTCCGTCGCCCCGGCCGGGCTCGGCGTGCGCAGGTAGGGCACGAGCCAGGACGCGTAGACGACGAGGATGGCCGCCGCGCCGATCACCGAGATCGCCCGGACGTGGTGGCTGGCCGCGTCGTGGGCCGAGTCGGCGAGGCCGACGAGGATGATGATCAGCGTGGAGATCAGGAGGAGCGTCGCGGTGTCGTTGGGAAGCCGCGAGCCGAAGCGCATCACCCCGTCGGGCGTTCGGTTGGCGCCCACGACGATCACGAGCCCGAGGACGAGCAGCGCGTTGACGAGGATCGACCCGAGGATCGCCGTCTGCGCGATCACCAGCTGGCCGTCCTGGAGCGCGAAGAGGACGACGAAGAACTCCGGGAGGTTGCCGAGCGTGGCCTGCAGGACGCCGGTGATCGAGGAGCCGAAATGCTCCCCCACGTGCTCGACGGCGAAGCTGACGAGCCACGCCAGGCCGACGAGGGCGACGGTCGAGAAGGCAAAGGTCACCCCGGTCGGTATCCCGCCCCCATACCGGCTCACACCCGCGGCAGCGGTGGCGATGGCGATCGCGCACAGCGCCAGGCGCTCGGCTCTGTTCAGCCCCAATTCCCGTCTACCGACCCGTCATCACGGTGTCCGCATCCGAGTACGCCGGCGCGCAGCAGCACAGCAGGACGAGCGGATCGGGGCCACCGTTGAAGAGCTTGTGGGGGGTGCCGGGCGAGATCACGACGCAGTCGCCGGCGTTGACGTCCGCCTCGTCCTCGCCCAGGCGCATGCGCCCCGAGCCGGCGGTGAAGTAGTAGATCTCCTCCGAGCTCGGGTGGTAGTGCTCGGCGGTCTCGCCCCCGGGGGGCAGCGTGGCCTCGGCCAGGCTCTGGTTGCGGACGGGCGTCCACGCCGGCCCCGCGAGCTCTCGGATCGTCGAGCCGTCGAGGGTGGTGAACGCCTCGAGCTCATCGAGACGTGCGATCTCCATCGTTATCCCACCGTCTCGAATTCGCCCGTCTCGACCTCGCGCTGGACTCGGACCTCGATCTCGTGCTCGCTCGTCGTCGGCTCGGCGCGGCGGAGATCACGCGCGCGCAGGCGCCGGAACTTGAAGATCTCGAGCACGTAGACAACGTAGACGCTGCCCGCCACCGCGACCACGCCGAAGGCGATCATGAGGATCGTCCAGCCCAGGTGGTAGGTCCCGTGGCGGTGCCAGGGGATCAGGCGCTCGGCCACCGCGAACGCCGCCAGCAGAGCCGACCACGCGTACATGTACAGGACCGTCTTGCGCTGGCTGAAGCCGATCCGCGCCATCCGGTGGTGGAAGTGGTTGGCATCGGCCGACCACGGCTTGCGTCCGTACTTCAGCCGCTTGGCGACGACGAAGCCGGTGTCGAGGAAGGGCACGGCGAGGATCACCAGCGGGGCGACGAGCGCGATCACCGCGTTGGTCTTCAGCGTCCCCTCGATCGTCACCACTCCGGCCAGGTACCCGAGCAGGTTCGCCCCCGAGTCGCCCATGAAGATCGAGGCGGGGTGGAAATTGTGGAACAGGAACCCGAGTGCGGCTCCGGCGGTGATCGCGGCGAGAATCCCCGCCAGCGTCGAATTCGGGCCCTTGAGCTCGAAGACGATGATGGTGAACGCCACCCCGTCGATCGCGCACAGACCCGCCGCCAGCCCGTCGACACCGTCGATGAAGTTGACGGCGTTCATGATCCCCACGAGCCAGATCACCGTCAGCACACCGCCCACCCAGGGAGCGAAATGAACGACGCCGAGGAAGGGGACGGTGAGGTCGAGGACCTGCACGTCCCCGACCACGACGGCGACCAGCGCCGCCCCGATCTGACCGGCCAGCTTGAGCAGGGGCGGGAGGTTGACGACGTCGTCGACGGCGCCGACGAGGGTGATCAGCGCGGCTCCGGCGATGATCGCTCGCGTGACGCTCGCCTCCCGGCCTTCCGGCATCCAGATCGCCGCGGCCAGCAGCACCCCGGCGAAGATCGCCACCCCGCCCAGCTGCGGCGTGTCCTTCAGGGCGAGCGCTCCCTCCCTCGGCCTCGCCACCGCACCCACGTGCCTGGCCAGTTTCCCCGCGAGCGGCGTCAGCAGCGCGACAGCGGCCGTCGCGACGAGAAAGGCGAGCAGAGCGTCAAGATGCCGCATGGCGCATACGTAAGCATGGCAGCCAGTGCCTACGTGTGTGTGTTTCGACGCCTCGCGTTGGTCGCCTGCTGCGCTGGGGGCCGCCCTTAGACGACCGCGGCAGCCCCGAGGGTGGCGTAGAGCGGATACCGGTCGGCGATGGCGGTGACGCGGTCGCGGAGCTCGGCGCGGCGGGCCTCGAACTCGCCGGGCTGGAGGGCGCCGGCGATGATCGAGCCGACCTCGTCGAAGTCCTCGGCTTGGAGGCCTCGGGTGGCGAGCGCCGGGGTCCCGATCCGCAGGCCCGAGGAGACGGCCGGCGGGCGCGGGTCGAAGGGGACGGCGTTGCGGTTGACGGTGATCCCGATGTCGTGCAGGCGGTCCTCGGCCTGCTGGCCGTCGAGCTCAGATTCGCGCAGATCGCAGAGGACGAGGTGCACGTCGGTGCCGCCCGTGAGGACGTTGACCCCGTGCCCGGCGCCGAGGAGCTCTGTCGCGAGGGCCTTGGCGCCCGCGACGGTGCGGCGCTGGCGCTCGCGGAAGGCCTCGGTGGCGGCGATGCGCAGGGCCACCGCCTTGCCGGCGATGATGTGCTCGAGGGGCCCGCCCTGCTGGCCGGGGAAGACGGCGGAGTTGACCTTCTTGGCGTACTCCTCCTTGCACAGGATCATCCCGCCGCGGCCGCCGCCGATCGTCTTATGGATGGTGGTGGTGACCACGTGGGCGTGCTCGACGGGGTTCGGATGCAGTCCGGCCGCCACCAGGCCCGCGAAATGGGCCATGTCGACGAGCAGGTAGGCCCCCACCGAGTCGGCGATCTCGCGGAAGCGGCGGAAATCGAGCTCGCGGGGATAGGCCGACCAGCCGGCGATGATCATCTTCGGGCGGTGCTCCTCGGCGAGCCGCTCCACCTCGTCCATGTCGATCACGCTCGTCTCGCGGTCGACGTGGTACGCGACGACGTGGTAGAGGCGGCCGGAGAAGTTGATCTT
>DASZMD010000020.1:0-9877 GCA_035551955.1 Solirubrobacteraceae bacterium
CCGTAGACCCTCCGGGCTCTGCCGAGGATGCCGTGCAGCTCGATCAGGAGCTTGTTCCGGGTCCGGACGGATCCCCCAAACCCTGCGATCCACCGCTCGATCTCCTCGGTGGTCACGGCCTCGATGGGCAGCGACCCGAAAGCGGGCAGCAGATGCGCCTCGATCGCCGAGCGATAGCCCCGCACCGTGGACGGCTTGCGCCCGCGGTCGTGCTCGATGTAGCGCAGGTACTCGGCCGCGGCGTCCGCAAACGTGGCGCCCGTGCACACCATCCCCGCCAAGGTGCCCCGGCGAGCCTGCTCGAGCACGCCACGCAGCCAGTCCTCGGCTAGTCGCTTGGTGAAGTAGCCCCCCGGCGGGCGCCCGCGGCCGGTCCAGGCTGGCCCGAGCTTCTTCTGGACCTGTCGCCCGTCAGGAAGCCGGTACTTGGCGTACCAGGCGGGGCCACGAGCCCTTTCGACTCGGAACACGTGTCCAGTAGGAGGCTTCACGACGCAAATCCTACGCCGATTTCGGGACATATTGGGGACATGTTCCAGAGATGGCACATCCCTGAGAACGAGAAAAGCCCCGATCTCCGGGGCTTTCTCATGGGCCGTGGAGGACTCGAACCTCCAACCTTGGGATTAAGAGTCCCCTGCTCTACCAGTTGAGCTAACGGCCCGAACTGGGGCCGATGTTAGACGACGAGGCCGGGTCACTTCTTCTTGGTCTTGGTCTTCGTCGTGGTCGTGGTCGGCGTGACGGTGGGTGTGGTGGGCGCTGCTGTGGTCGTGCTCGTGGTCGTGGCGCTGGCCTTGATCTGGTTGAGCTGGGCGGCGAGGGTGGCGCGATTGGCCTTGGGCGTGAGGCTGAGGGCCTTGGCGGCGGCGAGGCTGCCGAGATCGATCTCCTTGGCCGAGTAGGCGGCGGCGGCGACGTACTCCCAGTAGGTGGCGACCTTGGGGCTGGCGTTGGCGACGATCTGCCACGCGGACGCGGCCTGGCGGTAGTCGCCGGTGCTCTGGTAGGCCTCCCCCATGAGCCTGGCGAGGGTCGGGTCGGGCTGCTTGACGAGCTTCAGGTATTGCTGCCAGGCCTGGGCGGCGGCCGCGAGGTCGGCGCGGCCGGCCGCGGTGTAGGTCTGGGTCGTCTGGTCGTAACCCTGGCTGGCGTCGCTGTAGCGCGCCTGGGTGAGGCTCGCCCAGCCCTGGGGATTGGTGGGATCGAGCTTGGTCTGGCGCTCGGCCGCCTTGGTCTGCTGGCTGATGTAGGCCTTGGCCGCGCTGTTGCCGCCGGTCGGGTTGAAGGCGTTCAGGAGCCCGCCGCCGCCGCCGCCGGTGCCGACGCCGAACAGCACGAGGCCCCCGCCGAGGACGATGGCGAGACCGAGGTAGATGACTTGGATGGTGCGGCGGCGGCCGCGTCCGCGAAGATCGAACAGCATTTCTGGGGCGTGGGTCAGGTCGGGTCTGGGGTCGATCCCGACAGCTCTAGGGCAGCTCTCGTGGCAGTCCGGCGATCGGCCAACTTGAGCAGGACGATACTGAGGAGATAGAGGAGGAGGAGCGGGACCATCTCGAGCAGCGTCGTGACCGGGTCGGCGCCGGGGAGGGCGGCGGCGATCACCGCGATGATGACCACGGCATAGCGCCACTGGCGGATCAGGGTCTGGGAGTTGAGGACGCCGAGGCGGTCGAGCGCGAGGAGGCCGAGGGGGAGCTGGAAGGTGAGCCCGATGCCGAGCATGGTGAGGATCTCGAACTCGTAGTAGGGCTTGGCCTGGAGCAGGCTGTTGAAGTTGCTGCTGTTAAAGCCCTGGAGGAACTGGACCGCCGGGGGGAGGACGAGGAAGTAGGCGAAGACGACGCCGGCGATGAAGAGAGCGGGGGCCATGATCATCAGGGGGATCGCGTTCCTGCGCTCCTCCGGTTTGAAGGCCGGTAGGACGAAGGCGTAGATCTCGTAGATGATGAGGGGCAGGCAGAAGAGGAGCGCGAAGTACGCCGCGATGGCCATCGTGGTCGTGAACGGCTCGGCCACGCCGATGGTGATCGGCTTCTCCTTCTGGACCTTGGTCGGGAGGGCGGCGGCGAACTTGCGGAAGTCCTTGACGGCGGTGGCGATGTGCTGGCGGTCGCTTGGCGCCAGGCGGGGCGAGGTTACGAGGGCCCCAAGCTCGTTGGCAGCCTTCTCCACATAACCGCGCTGATTTACGGCGTCACGCTGCTGGGCGGTCGTCGCGGAGTGGAACGGCACCGACTTGTTCAAGAGATTGATGAGCGGCGCGTTCTGCCAGAAGGCGATGCCGAAGGCGACGGCCAGGGCGATCGCGCACACGATCAGGCGCGAGCGCAGCTCGTCGAGATGATCCACGACGCTCAGCCGGTCTTCGTGCCCGATGGGCCGGAGCTTCCTCGCCATGACGACCGCCGGCGAGGAGCGCTAGGCGCTGCGCTCGGTGCCGGTGTCAGCCGGCTCGCGCGGGCGGTCCGCCGCCGGCGCCGGCGTGGCGGTCGCGCGGGAGATCTCGGGGACCTGGTCGTCATCCTCCGGCTTGGAGGCGCCGGTGATGCCGTCCTTGAACTCGCGCATTCCCTGACCGAGTCCGCGACCAAGCCCGGGAAGCCGCTTCGCCCCGAAGAGCACGACCACGATTAGAAGGACGATTAAGAGGTTCTCTGGATTGCTGAACATGAGTCATGCACTCCTGGCGGTTGCCTTCACAGAGTAGCGGTCAGTGCGCAATTTCGTGACGCATTTCACTCAAGTACCGCTCCCGGCCCGCCGATGAAGTCTCAGATCAAGATGGCAAACGAACCCAACCAACACTCAGTCCGCCGCATCGTCCTCCCCAGCGGGCGGAAGATCGATGTAATACGTTTCGCAGACCAGACCGATCAGGATCACCTCGGGCTGCATCTCTGCCCGGGCTGCCATTCGCAGCTCGTCCAGCCGGTCTCGTGGGCGGAGGCGGGCGATACCTCGTGGCAGCTCGAGCTGTACTGCCCGAACTGTGAGTGGGAAGGCGGGGGGATCTACGATCAGCAGCAGATCGAGCGCTTCGAGGACACCCTCGAGGCCGGCGTCGAGGACATCCTCAACGATCTCAAGCGTCTGACCTACGCCAACATGACGGCCGAGGTCGATCGCTTCGCCGCCGCCCTGCGCGCGGACCTCATCCTCCCCGAAGACTTCTAGCGCCGCACCGCACCGCGCCGCTTCACGAATACCGCTCCACGACGCCGTCGGCGACGAGCTCGAGGACCTCGAGCTGGCGGGGCGCGAGCGACGGGAGCATCCGCTTCGCTTCGGCGACGAGCTCGAGCGCGTGCTCGCGGGCGACGGGCAGCGCGCCGGTGGCCGCGAGCCGTCGGCAGACCTCCACCGCCTCGTCCGGCGTGCGCACGTCGCGCAGGTCGATGGCCGCGAGCTCGGGGTCGCGCTCGCGGGCGAGGATCAGGGGCAGCGTGACCGTGCCGTCGAGGAGGTCGGTGCCCCGGGGCTTTCCCGTCTGCTCGGGCGGCCCGCTGATGTCGAGCACGTCGTCGAGAATCTGAAAGGCGACTCCGATCCGCTCCCCGAACGAACCGAGGGCATGGACGGCACCGCCGCCCTCGATGGCGCCGAGCTCGCACGCGGCCCGGAACAGGACACCGGTCTTCAGGCAGCAGCGCTCGAGGTATCTGGCAAGGGTCACGTCGGAGCTCCAGGCGTCGGCGCGCTGCATCAGCTCGCCGCGCGCCAAGGCGAGGCTCGCCCGCGAGAGCGAGCGCACCGCGTCCACCGAGCCGCCGCCCGCAAGCTCGGCGAAGGCGCGTGCGAACAGGAGATCGCCGGTGGCGGTGGCCTGCTCGCGCCCGCCCGTGGCCATCACGCTCGGCCTTCCGCGCCGAAGCGCCGCACGGTCGAGGACGTCGTCGTGGACCAGGCTCGCGCTGTGCACGAGCTCGACCGCCACCGCGGCCCGCACCAGGCCCTCGGTCTCGGGCGGGGGGACGCCGGCGGCGAGGAACACGAGCAGGGGCCGCAGCCGCTTGCCCCCGGCGGCAATCGTCTCGCCGGCGTGGCGCACGAGCTCGGGGCCGTAGCCGGAGGTGATCTCGGCCATCCGCTGCTCGAGCCGCTCCATTAGCCTAGGGACGCCGGCGCCCCCGGCGTCGAGGACGTCCTGGACGGCACTCATGGCGCCCCCGCCTCCGAACTGCCGGCCCCGTCGGCCCCGCCGACCACCCCGACGTGGAGCGCGATGATCCCTCCCGCGGTGAGGACGTAACGGATGTCGCGTAGACCAGATCTGCTCATGACGGCGGCCAGCTCGGCGGGGCCGGGAAAGCGGCGGACCGAATTGGGAAGATAGTCGTAGGCCTCGGGATCGCCGGCCACGCGCCCGAGCACGGGCACGACGCGATCGAACCACAGCCGGAAGAAAGTGGACAGGGGCGGTCGCTGCGGGGTGGTCATCTCGAGCACGACGACGCAGCCGCCGGGCCGGACGACGCGGGTCATCTCGCGGAGCCCCTGGTCGAGATCGGCGAAGTTCCGGGCGCCGAAGCCCACCGTGGCGGCGTCGAACTCGTCGTCGCGGTAGGGAAGGGCGAGCGCGTTGGCGGTCTCGAAGTGCACGGCGGCCCCCGGCCGGCCGGCGGCCTTGTCGCGGGCGATGGCGAGCATCCGCTCAGAGAAGTCGCTCGCCACCACCTCGCCGCCCGGGGCCACGCGCCCTGAGAGCTCGAAGGCGAGATCGCCCGTCCCCGTGGCCACATCGAGGGCCCGGTCGCCGGGCCCGAGCGCCGCCAGATCGGCCGCGCGCCGGCGCCAGTGGTGGTGCAGCCCGGCGGTCATGACCGTGTTCATGCGGTCGTAGAGGCCGGCGATGCGGTCGAACATCGCCCTGACCTGCGTCTCCTCCAGGGTGCCGGGGTTGTCCTCCATGGGCAAGGGCAGACTCGCCGCCACAGCAGCCGAAGCGGCTACTGCAGATCGCTCAAGAACGCGACCAGATCCCTGAACTTGGTGGGATTCTGCTGCGCGAGGCTGTTGAAGGACGGCATCGGGGGCGTCGGGTTCTTCAGCGTCGACGCGATCGCCGACGGCGCGAGATAGCTCCCCACGTGGGTGAGGGCGGGACCGACGCCGCTGCCCGGGTTGTCCTTGCCGATCCGGTGGCAGGCCAAGCATCCGGACTGGCCGACCACCACCTGGCCCGCCTCGAACACCTTCGCCTGGGCGGGGCTCAGGTAGGCGGGGGGCTTGAGATCGCCGGTGTTGATCGATCCGGCGTTGGCCCCGATGTAGGTCAGGTAGGCCATCGAGAGGATGGTGAGGATGCCGGCGGTGAGGGCGACCGGACGGCGCTCGATCCGCCGCTCGGGACTGCGATCGTAGAACGGGAGCAGGAAGAGGAGGACCATGGCCACGGTGGGCACGCCGATGGTCGCGAACTGCGTCCACACCGGCGGCTTGATCACGCGCAGGACCTCGAAGAGGAAGAAGAAGTACCAGTCGGGCCGGGGTACGTACTGCGTCGTCGTCGGGTTCGCTTTGGGCAGGAGCTCGGCGCCGAAGACGAGCGCGAAGAAGAGGATCACGAGCATCACGATGACCGCCATCGCGGAGTCCTTGGCCACGATGTAGGGGAAGAACGGCTTGCCCTCGTTCTTGAGAATCGAGTACTCGCGGAGGTAGGCCTCCTTCTCTGCCTGGTTCATGCGCCCCTCACACTTCCGCGACGTCGAGGTCGGGCTCCTCGTGGCTCTTGAGCCACGGAGGCGCCGCGATGCCGAGCTTCGAGATCAAGTAGAGGTGGGCGCCGATGAGGGCGATGATGAGGGCCGGGAGGAGGAGCATGTGGATGGCATAGAACCTCGACAGCGTGTTCGCCCCGAACTCGGGACCGGCACGCAGGAAGTCGGAGAGGTAGGGGCCGAGGAAGGGCGCCGTGCCGTTGATGTTGACGCCGACGATGGTCGCCCAGTACGCGCGGTCGTCGAACGGGAGCAGGTAGCCGGTGAACGACATCGCCAGCGTGAGGATGAGCAGCACCACGCCGATGATCCACGTCATCTCGCGCGGGTACTTGTAGGCGCCGAAGAAGAACACCCGCCCCATGTGCAGGAAGATGAGGATGACCATCACCGATGCGCCCCACTTGTGCATGCCGCGCACGAACTGCCCGAGGAAGGCGTCGTCGACGATGTAGCGCATCGACTCGTACGCTCCCCCGGTCGCGTCGGGGCGGTAGAACATGGCAAGGAAGACGCCGGTGACCGCCTGGCTGAGGAAGGCGAACATGGTCGCCGAGCCGAGCGTGTAGAACCAGTTGACGCCGCGCGGGACCTTGCGGAAGAGCATCCAGCGGATGCCGCCGGACAGCGACGTGCGCTCGTCGATCCAGTCGACGGCGGTGATGCCCGCTTCCTGGACCACCTGGGCCGTCGACGGCTTGCCGTTGCCGTTGCCGTTCTCGCCAGGCCGCTTGGGCTTGGCCCTCAGGGCCTTCGGGATCGGGGGAGCTGGCAGTTTGGGCATGGTTCAGCTAGCCGGCGGGGACGCCTGGCGGAGGGGCCGGAAGGTTGTTGGTGGGCGGTCGCACCGAGGTGGAGAAGCGCCGCGGATAGAGGAACTGTCCGATTCCGTCAACGGGCTGCCCGGGGTCGCGGTTCGAGAAACGCTCGAGCTCGCTGTTCACCGAGTACATGGGGCCGAGGTAGACGTAGCCGTTGCGGATCAGCGTGTAGAAGCGGTTCAGCGGACGGACCGGCGGGCCGGCGACGCGAAGGCCGCGGAAGTCGTAGATGCCGCCGTGACAGGGGCACAGGAAGCGCGCCGCGCTCTCGACCCAGCGCACCGGGCACCCGAGGTGCGAGCACCGTGAGGTGACGGCGATGATCTGGTTGAACTCGTCCGCGGGCTCGGTGTCGATCGCCGGATCGCGCTTGCGGACGTAGGCCGTGCTCTTGCCCGCCTCGCCGACGTTGGCCACGAGCGTGACCACGCGCAGCGAGTACACGAGCGGCTGGAAGTCATCGGACTTACCGATGATCTGCCACTCGAAGGGCTCGTGACTGAACACCGGCCCGAGGGCGAAGCCGAGCGCGGGGAGCGTGAACGCGGCCGCGGCGAGGCCGCCGAGGCCCTGCACGGTGACGTTCATGAAGCGCCGGCGGGTGACCGTCTCGCCCTCGAACGCCCCCGGCATGTTCAGGTCGACCGTGTACTTCGAAAGGTTCTCTTTGTGTTTGTCAGCCAAGAATCAACCCGTCCGCAGAGGCGGCGAATTCAACAGGGTCGGGAAGCCTATCGTCAACAACGAGACGGGCGTCACTAGGGTCTGGGGGCGGCCTGGCCTTCGGCCACGCGGCACCGGTTCTCGGCCGCGCTGCGCAGCGCCGCGGCGGCACCGGGGTCCTGGGTGCGCGCCATCTCCTTGGCCTCGGCGTGGCGTTCGTCGCTCCCCCAGCCGATGGCCACCGCTCCCGCGAGCCACACCGTGTCGGCGAGCACCTGCGCCTGGGCCACGTAGGCCTGGGCCACGAGCGAGATCACGTCGGCGAGCTCGCCGATGGCCTCGAGGTCGCCGAGCCGAGCGAGCCGGGCGAGCCCCAGGGCGTAGAGCTGGTCGCCGAGGAGCAGGGCCAGGTCCGGGTCGGAGGTGCAGACGACGCGCTGGGGGCCGTAGTGGAGTCGGCAGCCTTCGAAGATCATCTCCACGAGCAGTTCGTATTCGGCCTCGAGGCCGCGTGACCGGGGACCCGCGGCGGCCAGGCGGGCGGGTTCAGACGAGCCCCCTACCAGCGCCTGATCGCACGTGTGCTCGGCGACCGTCCCGCCCTCGGCGCGCAGGACGGCGACGAAATCGCTACTCGTGTGGGAGGGGGCGATCACGCCGGGCCCTCGGCGAACGCCTCCGCGGCGGCGGCGAGGACGAACTCGATGTCCTCGTCGGTGTGGGCGAGCGACGGGAACCAGGCCTCGAACTGTGACGGCGGCGGGTACACGCCCCGCGCCAGCAGCGCGCGGCACCACGCCCCGTAGGCGTCGACATCGCACCGGGACGCGCCGCGGTAGTCGGCCACCGGCGTGTCGGTGAAGAAGACGGTCAGGAGCCCGGGCACGGACTGGACCGAGACGGGTCTGCCCGCGGCGGCGGCCGCGTCGCGCAGCCCGTCGACGAGCCTCTCCGTCACCTCGCCGAGGCGCGCGTAGGCATCCGCGTCGAGGGAGCGCAGGGTGGCGAGACCCGCCGCCACGGCGAGCGGATTGCCGGACAGCGTGCCCGCCTGGTAGACGTCTCCGGAGGGGGCGATCCGCTCGAGCAGGTCGCGCCGGCCGCCGTAGGCCGCCGCCGGGAGGCCTCCGCCCAGCACCTTGCCCAGGATCGTCAGGTCGGGCATGACCCCGTAGCGCTCCTGGGCCCCCCCGCGGCCAACGCGGAAGCCGGTGATGACCTCGTCGAAGATGAGCAGCGCTCCGCCGGCGCCGGCGGTGTCGCGCACGAGCTCGAGGAAGCCGGGGGCGGGCGGCACCACGCCCATGTTGGCGGGCACCGGCTCGGCGATGATGGCGGCCAGCTCGTGGCGCTCGCACGCCGCCGCGAGCGCCACGGGATCGTTCCAGGGCACGATCACGGTGGCGGCCGCCGCGCCCGCGGGCACGCCGGGGCTGGCGGGGATGCCCTGGGTCGCGAGCCCGGAACCGGCTTCGGCGAGGAGACCGTCGACGTGGCCGTGATACGCGCCGGCGAACTTGAGCACATGCTCGCGGCCGGTGGCGGCCCGGGCGAGGCGCAGGGCGCTCATCGTCGCCTCGGTGCCCGAGGACGTCATCCGCACCATCTCGACCGACGGCATCCGCGCCACAACCTCGGCCGCGAGCTCGACCTCTCCCTCCGTCGGCGCCCCGAACGTCGTCCCGCGCGCAGCCGCCTCGTGCACGGCGGCGAGCACCTCGGGATGGGCGTGACCGAGGATGAGCGGGCCCCACGAGGAGACGAAGTCGACGTACTCGTTGCCGTCGACGTCGACGATCCGCGACCCGGCACCCGAGGCCAGGAAGATGGGATCGCGGCCGATCGCGCGCATGGCGCGCACCGGCGAGTTGACGCCACCGGGCATGAACTCGACCGCCCGGCGGTAGAGGGCGGATGAGCGACCGGTACCCGCGCGAGTGGAGCTCACGGGGCCGGCACCCCGCGTGCCGCTAGACGCCGGCGTGCTCGCGTTCCCACGCGCGGTAGTCGTCCGTGAAATACAGCAGGCGAATCTTCTTGAACTCGGTCGACGAGTAGAGCGTCGCGCGGTCCTCGATCCCCGTCGACGCGGCGATCGAGTCGAGGATCGCGTCGCACTCGTCCTTCGAGCGCCCATGGGCCATGGTGAAGACCGAGTAAGGCCAGTCGGCGTAGGTGGGGCGCTGGTAGCAGTGAGAGATGCCACGGAACGCCGCCATCTGCGGCCCGAGCTCGGCGATCCGGTCCTCAGGCACCTTCCACACGCCCATGCCGTTGGCGCTGAAGCCGGCGCGGCGGTGGTAGAGGATCGCCGCCACGCGGCGCAGGAGCTTGCGCTCGCGCATGCCCTCGAGGTGCTCGAGCAGGCCCTCCTGGGTCATCCCGAGGACGGCGGCGGCGGGAGCGTAGGGCTCGGGGATCACCGGCATGTCGCCCTGCATGGCCCGGATCACGGACCTGTCGAGCTCGTCGTAGGGCTGCGGATCGGTCTCCGCGGGCTCGGCCGCCTCGACCGCCTTGGCGAGCGCGCTCGTGTCGCCCTCCATCTCCAGATCCATGCGGATCTTGAACAGCTTGAGCGTGGGGAGCTGGCGGATCGACTCGGCGCCGGCCTCGCGGCCGAGCACCTCGAGCGTCCCTTCGACTCCGAGCGGCGAATCGGGCTCG
>DASZMD010000021.1:0-12590 GCA_035551955.1 Solirubrobacteraceae bacterium
ACACCGCGACCATGGCCAAGGACTGGGGCGTCGGACGTCCCGAGCAGGACGAGCTCACCGTCCAGAGTCATCGCAACCTCGCGGCGGCCTACGACACCGGGTTTCTCGACGATCTGGTGATGCCCTACCTAGGGCTCGAGCGCGACCAGAATCTTCGCCCTGACGCGAGCGTCGAGAAGCTCGCCAAGCTGAAGCCGGTGTTCGGCGGACAGGAAGGGACGATGACGGCGGGGAACTCCACCCCGCTGAGCGACGGGGCCGCGGCGGTCCTGCTCTCAAGCGAGGAGTGGGCGAGCGACCGTGGGCTCACGGTGCAGGCGTATCTGGTCGACGCGCAGACCGCCGGCGTCGACTACGTGTACAAGCGCGAGGGCCTGTTGATGGCGCCGGCGTACGCGGTGCCGCGACTGCTCCAGCGCAACGGGCTGGCGCTACAGGACTTTGACTTCTACGAGATCCACGAGGCGTTCGCCGCCCAGGTGCTGTGCACCCTGAAGGCGTGGGAGGATGAGGCCTACTGCCGCGAGCGCCTCGGGCTCGACGCGCCGCTGGGGGCGGTCGAGCGCGAGAAGATCAATGTCAACGGCGGCTCGCTCGGCGCCGGTCACCCGTTCGGGGCGACCGGCGGGCGTATCGTCGCCAACCTCGCCAAGCTCCTCGATGAGCGCGGCTCCGGCCGCGGAGTCATCTCCGTGTGCGCCGCCGGGGGCCTGGGCGTGGTGGCAATCCTGGAGAAAGATTAATTGAGACCGGATCGTCGAACCCGAACTCGGATGCGGGGCTCGACGCCGCGCGGAGGTGCTCTATGAAAGACAGATACTCACAGCTCGTCAACACTCCGATCGGGCGCCTCGTCTCCAAGCAGGTGGGCCTGCCCACGCCCGTCGAGCTCGAGCGCTATACGCCGGGGCAGGCCTTGATCCGCGGCCCCGTGCTCCTGGGTGCGGCGCCCGGCGGCCGCCTCGGCGAGTCGCTCGCCGCCGTCCTCGCGGACGCCGAGGCGAAGGTCGCAGTGCCGAGTGGCGCCGAGGCCGACGCGAGCAACAACGGCCAGACCTACAAGGCCCTCGTCTTCGACGCCACCGCGATCACCGAGAGCGGCATGCTCCGGGAGGCCTACGAGTTCTTCCATCTCACCCTGCGGCGCATCCGTCCCTCGGGCCGGATCATCGTCCTCGGCACTCCGCCCGAGGACGCCGGTAGTCCCCGCGAGGCGACGGCCCAGCGCGCGCTCGAGGGGCTCGTGCGCTCGCTCGGCAAGGAGGTCAAGAGGGGCGCCACCGCCCAGCTCCTCTACGTCGCCCCGGGCGCCGAGGACCAGCTCGCCTCGACCCTGCGCTTCTTCCTCTCGCCCAAGTCCGCCTACGTCTCGGGCCAGGTGGTGCGGATCGGCCCGAGCGACCGCTACAGCGAGATCGACTGGGAGCGGCCCCTGGCCGGCAAGGTCGCGCTCGTCACCGGTGCCTCGCGCGGGATCGGCGCGGCCATCGCCGAGGTCCTGGCGCGCGACGGCGCTCATGTGGTCGGCCTCGATGTCCCCGCCCTGGCCGACGACCTGCGGGCGGTCACCGAGCGGATCGGCGGCTCCTCGCTCACCCTCGACATCACCGCCGAGGACGCCCCCAGGCGGATCGCCGAGGATCTGCTCGAGGCCCACGGCGGCGTCGACGTCGTCGTCCACAACGCGGGCGTCACCCGCGACAAGACGATCGCTCGCATGGTCGAGGACCAGTGGACGTCGGTCCTCGACATCAACCTCTCCTCTGAGGAGCGGATCAACGACGAGCTCCTCGAGCGCGGGGCGATCCGTGAGGGCGGAGGCATCATCTGCGTCTCCTCGATGAACGGGATCGCGGGCAACGCCGGACAGACCAACTACGCGACCTCGAAGGCGGGCGTGATCGGGATGGTGCAGTCGATGGCCCCGGTGGTGGCCGAGCGCAAGCTCACCATCAACGCGGTGGCCCCCGGCTTGATCGAGACGAAGATGACCGCCGCCATGCCCATCGCCCTGCGCGAGGCGGGCCGGCGCATGAACAGCCTCTCCCAGGGCGGGCTCCCCGTCGACGTGGCCGAGACCATCGCCTGGTTCGCCAATCCCGCCTCGGCCGGACTCAACGGCAACGTCGTCCGCGTGTGCGGCCAGAGCCTGATCGGCGCGTAAGCGTGACCGAGCGGGCGCTCTTACGGCGTGGATGCAGGGCCGAGAGCGTGCCCAGATGACCGAGCGTGCCCTCTCGCGCCCGCCCGGCACGCTTCCGCTCTTCCTCCGTGCCGGCGCCGCGCTCGTGCCCGGCGCCTCGTCGCTGCCCTTCGTGGGGGGACGGGGCAAGGAGCTCCCCGAGCTCGAGCTCGTCCTCACCGAGGTGGACGTCGACCGCGACCGGCTCGCCGCCTATGACCGGGTGTGTGGCTTCTCGTTGCGTGATGAGCTGCCCGCCACCTTCATCCACGTCCTCGCCTTCCCCCTCCATCTCGCGCTGATGACGGACCGGAGCTTCCCCTTCCCGGCCGTAGGCCTCGTGCACATCGAGAACCGCATCACCCAGCACCGGCCCGTCAACCTCGGCGAGCGCCTGTCGCTCCGGGTACGGGCGTGCGGCCTCGAGCCGCACCCGCGGGGAACGAAGTTCTCGCTCATCTCCGAGGCCCGGGTGGGGCAGGAGCTGGTGTGGGAGGAGGAGTCGGTGAACCTCAGGCGCGGGAGACAGGCGCCCGCCGACTCCACGACGGCCGGCGACGCGCCGCCACGCGCTCCCGAAGCCGAAGCGCTCCCCCAGAGCGCACTGTGGCGCCTCCCCGGCGACCTCGGCCGCCGCTACGCCGCCGTCTCGGGCGACCACAACCCGATCCACATCCACCCGCTCACCGCGAAGCTCTTCGGCTTCCCCTCGGCCATCGCCCACGGAATGTGGACGAAGGCGCGGTGCCTGGCCGCGCTCGAGAACCGGCTCCCGCCCGCGTTCACGGTCGAGGTTGGCTTCCGGCGCCCGATCCTCCTCCCCGGCAAGGTTGCCTTCGGAGAGCGCTCGCCGACGGACGCGCCCGGCGAGATCGAGTTCGGCGTCCGCACCGTCGGGCGCGACGGCACCCACCTGGTGGGCAAGGCGCGGCCGGCGAGCTGACCGGTCTCAGGCCGCCTGCGCGCGCGCCCGAGCGCGCTCATGTGCGGGAACGACCCTGCGGACGGTCGAGGTGCGGGCGAGCGCGGTCCCGACCGCGATCAGCGTCCAGGTGACCGGATCCTCGAGGAAGTCGGCGTACAGGAGGGTGTGGAAGACCAGGGCGATGAAGGCGGCCGCGACGGCCACCCGCGCCGGCTCCGAGCGAGCGCCGCGCAGGAGCCGGACCATGGCCACGATCACCAGCGCGAGGTAGACGAGCTCGCCGATCAGCCCCTGCTCGGCGGCGATGGTGACGGCGATGGTGTGCGAGGCGGACAGGCTCTGAGCGCTGCCGTGGTACTGGCGCTGGTATTCCTGCTCGAAGGATCCCGACCCGTAACCCCACACCGGTCGCTCGGAGAACATGTGGATTCCCCGCGTCACCAGGTTGGCGCGGCCGCTCGAGGCGCCGTTGAGACCCTGGTTGAGGCCGAAGGTGGTGGGCGAGATGACGATCGCCACCGCCCCCAGCGCGACCACGGTGGCCGCGATGATGACCGCGCGCCGGACCTGCCAGCGCAGGGCGGCGATCACCCCGAGCCCGAGGAGGAGCGCGAGCTGGCTCGAGCGCGACAGAGTGAGGAGGAGACCGGCCCAGAGCACGCCCAGGCACGCGGTCACGCCCACCTGCTCGCGGGGGCGGCGGTCGAAGAGCAGGACGGTGGCGAGCCCGATCATCACCAGCATCAGGAAGCGGCCGAAGATGTCGGGGTCGAGGAAGACGGAATTGACGGTGAAGTAGGTGTGGAGGTCGTTGCTGAGGACGAGCTTCGAGTTCAGGAAGATCGACTTGGTCGCGTACTCGACGAACCCGATGCAGGCGGAGACGATGGCCAGGGCGACGATCACGCTGAAGCACAGGCGGATGAGGCGGGGCGTCCACTCCAGGCGGGAGAGGAGGACGTACAGGAGCGCGAAGGGAACGTAGAAGAAGACCATGTTCTGGAGCGCGGTCTCGAAGCTCGGCGAGTAGATGGCCTGCACGGCGTAGAGGCAGATGTAGAGAGCGAGGAGGCGCTCGACCCAGCCCGCCGTTCCCGGTTTGCCCTCGACCGACACCGCGCGTACGGTGGCCGCCCGGGCGCGCGCCGTGCGCGGCACGAGCGTGCTCGCGGGCACGCCCGGATCGCGGACACGCCGGGAGCGCGGTGCCGGCGCGCGCAGCACCTGCCAGATGAAGGCGACGGCGCCCGCGGCGACGACGAGGTAGAGGGGGACGAGCAGGTTCGCCGTTCTCCCGCCCGTGGAGATGGGCACGCGGAAGGGGAGGGCGGCCACGGCGAGCACGGGGAGCACGGCCGGCCGGCGGACCATGATCAGCGCCAGCCCGAGGACGACGGCCAGGGCGAGGACCGCGCCCACGAGGGCGGGGAGCGGGTGGCGATGGACGAAGCCGAGCTGGGGCGAGCTCCAGATCTCGGCCACGAGGAGGACGGGGGCGAGGACGACGGCGCCTGCCACGGCCCGCGCCCGGGCGCGCGGTTCCTGGACGAGCAGGGCGGCGGCGATGAGCGCCGCGACGACGACCACGCCGGCCTTCGGAAGCGGTCCCGTGAGCACGGCGAACGCGGGCATGGGCCCGCGCCAGTCTAGAGGACCCTCTACGCTGTCGCCGCGTGTCCATGAAGTTGACCAGTGCCGCCCGGGCGATCGCCGTCTCTGGCCTGGCGGCCGCCGCGCTGGCCGGCTGCGGCAGTTCCTTCAAGCAGATCGCCGGGTCGAACGTGCCCGCGGCGACCAAGAAGCCGCTCGGCTACGGGGTCGTCAACCAGGCGTCCCTGCCCCACGCCAAGTGCATGCAGGCGGCAGGGCTGCCCGCCGTGCGCGTCGGTCCCACCAAGATCCAGGTGGGTAGCCTGCCCTCGGGCCCGACGGTCATCTTTGCCCCCGACCCCAACGCCGCCGAGGCCGAGCAGATCGAGGGCAAGGCTCCGGGCGCCGAGGTGATCGGCGCGTCGTTGCTGTTCGTGCACGGAGGATCCGAGGACGTGCTCAAGCAGGTCGAGGCCTGCCTCGACCAGGGCGTCGCCGGGTAGCGCTGTAACGGGCGAGCGCCGCCTGGGGTAGTAGATGCCTGCCCGGAACGCAGGGCGGGGCGGCCCTCTAGAATCGCCGTCGCGTGCCCGTCCCCGCCGCTTCTCGCGCCGGTGTCGGCCGAGCGCGCGGGCGGCGATCGCCTCAGCAGCCGCCCTCCCGGCGGCGGCCCAACACCGTGACCTACCCCTGGATTTCTCCCGCCTTGTTCCCGATCACCGCGCGAACGTGAGCACCCAGGTCACCGCGCCCGTGAGCGCGCACCCGCACGAGGCCGCCCACCGCCCGACCCAGGCGGACGCGCCGGGTGGGCGCTCGACCTCGTGGCGCCTGTACGCGGCGATCGCCTTCGGCTCGCTGGCCTTCGGCGCGCTGTCGCTGCTCTACCCCTCGACCCCGAGCTATGACCCGTGGGGCTGGCTCCTGTGGGGGCGGGAGATCCTCCACGCCAACCTCAACACGGTGGGTGCCAACACCTTCAAGCCGCTCCCCGTCCTCTTCACCCTCCCCTTCGCGCTCCTCGGCAAGGCGCAGCCCGACCTGTGGCTGGTCGTCGCCCGCGCCGGGATGGTGTTCGCCATCGCCATGGCCTTCCGGCTCGCCGCCCGCATCACCGTGTGGTTCGGCGCCGGCCCGGCCGGGCGCCGCGGCCTCTCGCGCGTACTCGGCTACGGGCCCGCCGTGCTCGCGGGCTCGGTCGCCGCGCTCACCGTCCTCATCTCCCCCCAGTACATCCGCAACGGCGCGCTCGGCTATTCGGAGTGCCTGGGGGCGGGCCTCGTGCTCCTCGCCATCGACCGCCATCTCGACGACAAGCCGCGCCAGAGCTTCCTCATCGGCTTCTTCCCGGCCCTCGACCGCCCCGAGATATGGCCCTTCTGGGGCCTCTACGGCCTCTATCTGTGGCGCCGCGATCCCGGCGCGCGACGGCTCATCGTCGCGCTCTTCGCACTCGTGCCCGTGCTCTGGTTCCTCCCCGAGTACTGGGGCTCAGGTCACCTGTTCCGCGGCGTCCAGCACGACCTGCATCCCACCGCGGGGGCGCCCGCGTACACGAAGTGCCCGTTCTGCACGGAGATGAAGTCGGCGGTGTACATCTCGCTGCTGCGCACGACGGTGATCGCCGCGGCGTTGGCGGTGGGCGCCGCCGTGGCCATCCGGCGGGCGCTGCGGGGGCGGACGGGGGCGATCGGCTCCGCGCTCCGCGAGCAGGCCCACACCCCGGCGGGCATCGTCCTCAGCCTCGCCATCCTCGCCCTCGCGTGGTTCCTCGAGATCTCGGTGATGACCCAATACGGATTCTCGGGCAACCAGCGCTACATGATCATCGGCGGGGCGCCGGTCATGGTCGTCGGCGGCGTCGCCGTCGGCCTGCTGGCATGGAAGGTCGGGGCGCTGATCGGGCGCGTGATCACGCCCGTGCCCGGCGCCGCCGTCGGGGTCCTGGCCGCCGCCGTGGGGTTCGCCTTCATCCCCTCGTGGGCGGGGGCCAACTTCCATGCCCGGCAGCTCAACAAGGCCCTCCACTACCAGGCCACGCTCCGCCACGACCTCAGCGCCGTGATCGTCCGCGCGGGGGGCGCCAAGGCCGTCAACGCGTGCGGCAAGGTCGAGACCGAGAACTTCCAGGTGCCGATGGTGGCGTGGTACCTGGGCCTGCAATCCGTCCAGGTCTCCGACGAGCAGGCCTACACCGGGCCCGCGCACGATCCCAACGTCATCCTCCAGACCCGCGTCACCGGATCTGCCCCGCTGCGGCCGGTCTTGCCCACCGACGTGCGCTACACCGAGATGACCCAGCGGTCGTTCCGGCTGTTCGAGCACTGCCGGTAACCTGGCCCGGTGGCGCAGGTGTCGGCTTCGACCGCTCAGTTCACCGTGTCCCCGTCCACGTCCGCGGACGCCGCGCGCCCGTCGTCCGGTGTCGCCACGGGTCCCCGCTCGACCTCGTGGCGCGTGTACGCGGCGCTGGCGGTGGGCTCGCTCGCGCTCGGGGGGCTGTCGCTCCTCTATCCCTCGACCCCGAGCTACGACCCGTGGGGCTGGCTCCTGTGGGGGCGCGAGATCCTCCACCTCAACCTGTACACGGTCGGCGGGAACTCGTTCAAGCCCCTCCCCGTCCTCTTCACCGTGCCCTTCGCCCTGTTCGGCAAGGCGCAGCCCGACCTGTGGCTCGCGCTCGCCCGCGCCGGGGCCGTCTTCGCGGTGGCGATGGCCTTCAAGCTGGCGGCGCGCATCACCATCTCGTTCGGCGCCGGGCCTGGGGACCGCACCGGCCTCGCCCGGCTGATCGGCTACGGCCCCGCCGTGCTCGCGGGCACGGTCGCCGCCATCAGCGTCCTCATCTCCCCCCAGTACGTCCGCGACGCGGCGCTCGGCTATTCGGAGTGCCTGGGGGCGGGCATGGTCCTCCTCGCCCTCGACCGCCACCTCGACGGCAAGCCACGCCAGGCCTTCGCCATCGGCTTCATCCCCGCCCTCGACCGCCCGGAGATCTGGGCCTTCTGGGGGCTGTACGGGCTGTACCTGTGGCGCCGCGACCCGGGGGCGCGACGGCTCGTCATCGCCCTCTTCGCGCTCGTGCCCGCGCTCTGGTTCCTGCCCGAGCTGTGGGGCTCGGGTCACTTCTTCCGTGGGGTCACGCGGGCGCTGAATCCGCGCAGCAACGCGCCCACCTTCGCCAAGTGCCCGTTCTGCACCGAGGTCAAGGCCGCCGTCGGCCTCTCGCTCGCCCGCGTGAAGATCTTCAGCGGCCTGCTCGCCCTCGGGGCCCTGGTCGCGGTATGGCGGGCGCTGAGCCGCCGCCGCGGCGACCTCGGCGTGGCCCTGCGCGAGCAGGCGCGTCGGCCCGAGGCGATCGTCGTCGTCCTCGCCGTGATGGCGATCATCTGGGTGATCGAGATCTCGCTGATGACGCAGATGGGGTTCTCGGGCAACCAGCGTTACCTGATCATCGGGGTAGCCCTGGTTGTCGTCCTCGGCGGCGTGGGCTGGGGCCTGGTGGCGTGGAAGCTCGGCGAGCTCCTCGGGCGCGTTCTCCGGCCCGCGCCCGGGGCGGCGCTCGCCTCGCTGGCGGCGAGCGCTGTGTTCCTGGTCTTCCCCGACTTCGTCGTCGGCCATTTCCCCGCCCATAAGCTCAACCATGCGCTCCGCTACCAGGCCGAGCTGCGTCAGGACCTTGCCGCGATCGTGCAGCGGGCCGGGGGGGCGAAGAAGGTCGTCTCGTGTGGAACGATCGAGACCGAGGACTACCAGAAGCAGATGGTCTCCTGGTACCTCGGCGTGAAGACCGTGCACACCAACGACGCCCCCGCGGGAGAGCTCGAGAACGCGTATGCGGTGAAGGATCCCGACGTGATCCTCCAGACCCGCGCCACGGGCCGGTCTCTGCTCCGGCCCTCGGTCCCCGCCAACGTCGCCTACACCCGGATCAGGGTGCGCACGTTCCGGCTGTACGAGCATTGCCGGTAACCTGACCCGGCCGATGTCCGCGGTAACCGCCCCCAGCCCGCCCTCGCCGCCGCCCCCCGGTCCGCCCGGGCCGATCCCCGAGATCCGCATCCCCGCGCGGCTCCAGCGCATCCCCGTGTGGCTCGCCTTGACGGTCGGGATGGCTGCCCTCATCGGCCTGTCCCTGTTCCTGCGCACCAAGTACATCGACGGCCAGTTCTGGGACGACGAGGGGCTGAGCGTCGGGATCGCCTCCCACCCCCTGACGGCGATCCCGGGGATCCTCCGCCGCGACGGCTCCCCGCCGCTCTACTACATGCTCCTCCACGTCTGGATGCAGATCTTCGGCTCGAGCGGGATCGAGACCCACGCGATGTCGGACCTGTTCTCGATGCTGGCGATCCCGGTCGGCATGTGGGCGGGATGGAGCCTGTGGGGGCGACGCGCCGGGCTCTTCGCCGCCGTCGTCTTCGCCACCAGCTCGTTCCTGACCTACTACGGGCAGGAGACGCGGATGTACTCGCTCATGGCCCTGCTCGGGATCATGGCCACGGCCGGGTTCATCCACACCTTCGTCTATCGCCGGCGGCGCTACGTGATCCTCTTCGCCGTCGCGATCTCGCTGATGCTCTACACCCACGCCTGGGGCCTGTTCTTCTGGGCCGGCTCGGTGATCGCGCTCGTGCCCGTGTGGTTCGCGACCGACGACCGCAAGGGACTGATCCGCGACGCCGCGATCGGCTTCATCGGCGGCGGCGTGCTGTTCCTCCCGTGGCTGCCCAACTTCATCTACCAGGCGACTCACACGGGGGCGCCGTGGGACTCGGCGCCCCGCTTCGGCGCCCCCGTCCAGCTCTCGCGCGACCTCCTCGGCGGCGACCGCATCACCGCCGTGCTCGTGCTCGGCGCCGGCATCGGGCTGGCCTCCTACTTCACCCGCAAGTACCGGCGCACGCCCGAGGCGACGGCCATGTTCTCGATGATGGCGATGGTGGTGGGGACGCTGGCGCTGGCGTGGTTCGCCTCCCAGGTCACGCCCGCGTGGGTCTCGAGGTACTTCGCCCCGATCCTCGGGCCGATGCTCCTGCTCGCGGCGCTGGGGATGGCGCGGGCAGGGGTGGCCGGACCCCTCGCCCTCATCCTCTCGGTCCTCTTCCTCGTCAACCCGGCCTCCTACATCCCCAAGTACAAGAGCGACCTGCGCGACGTCGGCGGCGAGATGGCGCCCCTGCTCCACCGCGGCGATCTCGTGATCAGCGGCCAGCCGGACCAGATCGCCGTCACCTGGTACTACCTGCCCGGGGGCCTGCGCTGGGCGAGCACGATCGGCGGGGTCGGTGACCCGCGCTACATGAACTGGGTGGACGCGCTCAAGCGCCTCGAGCAGGCCGACCCCAAGGCCACCTTCACCCGGCTCCTCGACAGCGTGCCGGTGGGCGGCCAGATCCTCTACGTGCGCCCCCTGACCGAGGGCGCGGACAATTGGAAGGCTCCGTGGACGTCCCTGGTGCGCCGGCGCTCGGCCCAGTGGGGCGCGCTCTTCGCCGCCGACAAGCACCTCGTGCCCGAGTCCTGGGCGCCCCATGCCTACCCCGGCGCTACCGTCCTCGGCGACAGCGCCGAGCTCTACAAGAAAGTCTCCTGAACCAGATATGACCGACGAACAGCCCATCTCCTCCGCCGACATCCCGGCCCGCGAGCCGGTGGCGGGGATCACCCGCGAGCGCCCGGTGGTGGTGCTGGGCGGCGGTCCCGCCGGCCTCACGGCCGGGTATCTGCTGGCCAAGCAGGGCCACCCGGTGATCGTGCTCGAGGCAACCGACCAGGTGGGCGGCATCGCGCGCACCGAGGTGCGCGACGGCTACCGCTTCGACCTCGGCGGCCATCGCTTCTTCACCAAGGTCAAGGAGGTCGACGACCTCTGGCACGAGATCATGAAGGAGGAGTTCCTCAAGCGCCCGCGCCAGTCCCGGATCTACTGGAACAACAAGTTCCTCGATTACCCGCTCAACGGGATGGACGTGATCAAGAAGCTCGGCCCCGTCGAACTCTCGCGCTGCCTGGCCTCCTACCTGTGGGCCACGGTCAAGCCCAAGGGCCGTGAGGACACCTTCGAGGCATGGGTCTCCAACCGCTTCGGCAAGCGCCTCTACCAGCACTTCTTCAAGACCTACACGGAGAAGCTGTGGGGCGTCCCGTGCACGGAGATCCGCTCGGAGTTCGCCGCTCAGCGGATCAAGGGCCTGTCCTTCTTCACCGCCGCCAAGTCCGCCTTCATGGGCAACAAGGGCAACAAGATCAAGTCGCTGATCTCCGAGTTCAACTACCCCCGCTACGGGCCCGGGCAGATGTGGGAGCAGATGACCGACGACATCCGCGCCCATGGCGGAGAGGTCCGCCTCAACGCTCCCGTAACCCGTCTGCGCATGGACGGCGGCCGGGTCGTCGAGCTCGTGGCCGGGGGTGAGACGCTGACCCCCTCACACGTCATCTCCTCGCTCCCGCTCCGCACCACCGTGGGCATCGCCGAGCCCGAAGCGCCCGTCGCCGTGCGCGACGCCGCCCGCGGGCTGCGCTACCGCGACTTTCTCACCGTCGCGCTCGTGATCGACAGCCCCGAGCTCTTCCCCGACAACTGGATCTACATCCACCAGCCCGGGGTCACGGTCCTGCGGATTCAGAACTTTCGCTCGTGGAGCCCGTGGATGGTGCCCAACGACACCGAGACCTCGATCGGCATGGAGTACTTCTGCTTCGAGGGCGACGAGACATGGAGCATGTCCGACGACGAGCTCGTGGCCATGGCCTCCCGCGAGATCGAGAAGCTCGGGCTCGCGCGCTCCCAGGACATCAAGTTCGGGTTCGCGGTGCGCGTCCACAAGGCGTATCCGATGTACGACGTCGAGTATCCCGAGCGGGTGGCGACGATCCGCGGCTGGCTCGAGGGCGTCTCCAACCTGACCCAGGTCGGGCGCAACGGACTGCACCGCTACAACAACTCCGATCACTCGATGCTCACCGCCATGCGCGCGGTCGACAACATCCTCCTCGGGACCAAGCACGACATCTGGGCGGTCAACGCCGAGAGCGTGTACCACGAGGAGGACGTCCCCGACGAGCAGCCCTACCGCGAGGCCCCGGAGACGCCGGCGATGGAGCAGCCGCTCGCCTCCGAGCGGTAGCCGGGCCGTGGTCGTGCGCCGCCTCGCTGGGCTGCTCGGAGTCGCCGTGAGCGTCGCGGCGCTCGCGCCGGCGGCGGCTCTGGCGGCGTCGACGACGAGTCCCCTGAACCCCACCCTCCCGACGATCTCGACGCCGACGATCACCTCGCCGGCCGCCACCGTCCCCGTCACCCCGACGACGGCGACGGGAGGGGGGAGCTTCAGCGGCACCGACGCCATCGCCGTGGCCGCCGGCGCGGCCGTCCTCCTGGGCGGGATCTCGTTCTGGATCTGGCGCGACGCGCGCCGCCGCGCGCCCCAGCGAGGACGCGCGGTGAGCGCGACGGCGGGCAGCGCGAGCGGGCGCCCGGCGAGCAAGCCCAAGCCGAAGACGCGCAAGCCCAGCCCGGCCGAGCGCCGCCGGCGCAAGCGCGGGCGCGCGCGCTAGGGAGGCCCACTAAGCCCCGCGGGGCACCACGAGGCGCTCGAAGAGCTGCTCGAGGGTGGCGGCGGCGTCGTCGCTCAACCCCGTGTGGACGGGACCGGGCTGCACGAGCGTGCTCGCCGGGGCGACGAGGAGGCCGAAGCGCTCGCTGGCCGGGAGCCCGGCCACCGAACCCGCCGCCGCGTCGCCGGCGGCGATCAGCGCCCGGTGGTGCAGGGCCGAGCGCACGGCGTCGACGTCGAGGCCGGGGGCGAGCTCGCGCAGGCGCGACTCGGCGATCCCCACGTTGGCCCCGAGGAAGCGCAGGCGCGGGCAGTAGAGGACGATGCCGGCGTT
>DASZMD010000022.1:0-20281 GCA_035551955.1 Solirubrobacteraceae bacterium
GTACCGCTCGGCCATCGTGCCCATCTTCGGCACCGATGTCGACGCCCAGGCGCTGCGGACCGCGGCCAAGCTCGTCGGCCCCGACGCGCTCGTAGAGGCGATCTACGTGCTGCGCGTGCCCAACCAGCTGCCGCTCGATGCCAGCCTCAATGGCGAAGAGCAGGTCGGGCTGAGGGTGCTCGAGAGAGCGCGCGTGGCGGGCCGACAGACCGGGCTCAAGGTCCAGACGCGCCTGATCCGGACCCGGAATCCGGGGGCGGCGATCGTTGATGAGGCGCAGCGCCAGGAGGCCGAGATCATCTACCTGGGCACCGCGCACGCGCCCGCCTCCGAGCGGGCGCTCGGACCGACGGCCAGCTACCTGGTTGCCCACCGGCCGTGCCGTGTGGTGATCGAGACGCCCCCGGCCTATTAGTTAGTGCGATTCTCACTAAGTCGCGCCGTGGCTCCGCCTGGATAGAATGCCCGCCGCCTTGCGCTCCGACGCCAAGAACGATTTTCGCCGGCGCGGCGTGCGTCGGATCGGACGCGGTCGCCTAGCGCTGGTCGTCGCGGTGACGGCGGGCGTCGCGCTGCTCCTCGCCCCGGTCGCGTCCGCCAACTTCCTCACCCCGAAATCAGGCGGATCGCCGAACGCGGACTCGATCCACAGCCTGTACCTGATCGTGCTCTACATCGCCGCGGTGGTGTTCGCCGTCGTCGAGGGCGCGCTCATCTACTCGGTCTACAAGTTCCGCGCCAAGAAGGGCGCGGTGGCCGCGCAGATCCACGGTAACACGCGCCTGGAGATCGGCTGGACGGTGGGCGCGGCGGTGATCCTCGTCGTCCTCACCACCGTCACCTTCATCAAGCTTCCGAGCATCATCAACCCGCCGAACACGAGTGCCAACGGGCTTCCTCTCAAGGGTGGCGTGCTCACCGCCTCGACCACCGCGCCCGAGCCACCGAACGGCAAGAAGCTCATCATCTGCGTCACCGGACGCCAGTTCATCTGGGCCTACTACTACGGATCTGCGTGCGAGACCGATCCCTACGCCAGTCACGTCCCCTACTCCTACCAGAAGATGTACGTGCCGGCGAACACCACCGTCGTGCTCCACATCCAGTCGCTCGACGTGATCCATTCCTGGTGGGTCCCCTCGCTCGGCGGCAAGGTCGACGCGGTGCCCGGGTACACGACCTACACCTGGTTCAAGGCCTCCAAGGCCGGCGCCCTGTACCACGGCCAGTGCGCGGAGCTGTGCGGGCGCCTGCACGCGGCGATGACCGCGCTTGTTCAGGTGCTCACGCCCGCGCGCTACCAGCGCTGGCTGGCCTTCCAGAAGACAGCCATCGCCGCCGACGACCAGCAGGTGCTCACGCTCCGCAAGGAGCTCGTCGCTTCCGGCAACATCACCCCCGGCCTCCCGTAAAGGAAACCCCGAATGTCCACCTCCAACACCGCACTGCGTCCCGTGCCCCAGGTGATCGCGCACGAGGTCACCAAGCCCCGTGAGACGAAGAAGTGGGTGGACTGGATCACCACCACCGACCACAAGAAGATCGGGATCATGTACCTGGCCCTGACCTTCCTGTTCTTCATCCTAGGCGGGGTCGAAGCGCTGCTCATGCGCGTCCAGCTCAGCGTTCCCAACAACACGCTGATTACGCCGGAGCACTACAACGAGCTCCTCACCATGCACGGCACGACGATGATCTTCCTCTTCGTCGTCCCCGTCATGGCGGGCTTCGGGAACTACTTCGTGCCGCTGATGATCGGGGCGCGCGACATGGCCTTCCCCCGGCTCAACGCGCTCTCCTTCTGGCTGCTGCTGTTCGGCGGGATCGTCTTCTACTTCTCGCTCTTCTTCACCCCGCCCGAGGCGGGCTGGTGGAGCTATCCGCCGCTCTCGAGCATCCTCTACTCGCCGAGCGGGGGCCAGGACGCGTGGATCTTCCTCATCCACCTCACCGGCATCTCCTCGCTCGTCGGCGCCATCAACTTCTACGCGACGATCGTCAACATGCGCGCGCCGGGGATGGGCTGGGGCCGGCTCCCCCTGTTCGTGTGGTCGATCCTCATCTACGCGATCCTCCTCATCATCGCGCTGCCCGTGATCGCCGGGGCGGTGACCATGCTCCTCACCGACCGCCACTTCGGGACGCACTTCTTCGACCCCGCCGACCACGGCTCGCCGGTGCTCTGGCAGCACCTGTTCTGGTTCTTCGGCCACCCGGAGGTCTACATCATGATCCTGCCCGGGTTCGGGATCATCTCCGAGGTCATCCCGGTGTTCTCGCGCAAGCCGATCTTCGGCTACAAGGCGATCGCCGCCGCCACCTCGGTCATCGCCTTCCTCGCCGTGCTCGTGTGGGGCCACCACATGTTCGCCTCGCCGCTCCCGGTGGTGGTGATGGGCTTCTTCATGCTCAGCTCCTTCCTCATCGCCATCCCCACCGGGGTGAAGATCTTCAACTGGATCGCCACCCTGTGGCGCGGATCGATCGTGATGACGACGTCGCTGTACTTCGCCGTCGGGTTCATCGCCATCTTCATCATCGGCGGCATCACCGGGGTCTTCCTCGCCATCTTCCCGATCGACTGGCAGCTCAACGACACCTACTTCGTCGTCGCACACTTCCACTACGTGCTCATGGGCGGCGCCGTCTTCACCGTCTTCTGCGGTCTCTACTACTGGTACCCGAAGATGACCGGGCGGCTCATGAACGAGACGCTCGGGAAGTGGTCCTTCTGGCTCATGTTCTGGGGCTTCAACCTGACCTTCTTTGTCCAGCACGCCCTCGGGCTCTCGGGCATGCCCCGCCGCATCTACACCTATCCGCCGGGCGTGGGCTGGTCCACCTACAACTTGATCTCCACCGTCGGATCGTTCATCCTCGGCCTCGGCATCCTGCTGACGATCATCAATGCCGCCCGGAGCCTGAAGTCGGGGGCGCTCGCCGGCCCCGACCCGTGGAAGGGAAATACCCTCGAGTGGTTCACGACCTCGCCGCCTCCCGCCAACAACTTCGACGTGATCCCGCGCGTGCGCTCCGTCGAGCCGATGCGCGATATCCGCCGCCAGATCGAGCGCGATACCGGGGTCACGCAGAAGAGCGGCGGCAGCGAGCAGTTCGCCCGCGTGTAAGCCCGTGAGCTCGGCCGCCACCACTGCCGCTCCCGCGGTCCGCGCCGGCTCCTCGGCCAGGCAGGCTGTCTCCGACTACCTGGAGCTGACGAAGCCCAAGGTGCAGTCGCTGCTCCTGCTCACCACCATCACCACGATGGAGGTGGCGGGGAGCCCGTCGGTGTCGAGGATCGCCCTCACCTGCCTGGGCGGATACCTCTCCGCGGGCGGCGCCGGCGCCGTCAACCACTACTGGGACCGCGACATCGACGCCCAGATGTCGCGAACCGCGTCGCGGCCCATCCCCGCCGGGCGGATCGCCCCGCGCGCCGCCCTCCTCTTCGGGTTCGCGCTCTCCGCCCTCTCCTTCGCGCTCCTCTCGCTCACCGTCAACCTGCTTGCCGCCTCGCTCGCCCTCGGCGGGTTCCTCGGCTACGTGGGCGTGTACACGATCTGGCTCAAGCGCCGCACGCCCCAGAACATCGTCATCGGCGGCGCCGCGGGCGCCGTCCCCCCGCTCGTCGGCTGGGCGGCCACCCGCGGGTCGCTGTCGTGGACGGCCGTCTACCTGTTCGCGATCGTCTTCTACTGGACGCCGCCCCACTTCTGGGCCCTCAGCCTGCTCATGAAGGGCGAGTACGAGAAGGTCGGCGTCCCGATGATGCCCGTGGTGCGGGGGGAGCGCGAGACGCGCAAGCAGATCCTCCTCTACTCGCTCCTGCTCTACGCGATGACCCAGCTCCCGTTCTGCGCCGGGGCGTTCAGCGGTGTCTACCTGGTGACCTCGATGGTCCTCGGGTTCGTCTTCATCGCCGGCGCGGTGCTCCTTTACCGCCGCGCCGACCGCCGCTCGGCGCTGCGCCTCTACCTCTACTCGCTGCTCTACCTCGCGCTCCTCTTCGGCGCGATGGTGGTGGACGTCAAACTGTAGGATCGAGGCCTCATGGACCGCAAGCTGGCTCGCAAGAACCTCCGCTCCGGCCTGATCGCCGGCGCCATCTGCGTTCTCATGTTCGGCGCCACCTTCGTCGCTGCCGTCATCTACGTGCATCAATGACAGACGTAGAGCACCCCGTACCCCCCGCCGGGGAGGACATCCACCTCCCCGGGGCCTCGATGAAGCCGTTCCTCGTCGCGCTCGGCATCACCCTGTCGGTAATCGGCATCACCATCTTCCCGCCCTACCTGTTAATCGTGGGCCTCATCCTCTTCCTCGTGACCACTTATAAGTGGATCCAGGACGTTCGGCACGACATCGCCGAACTCCCCGAAGAGCACGAGCACTGAGCGCGTCCCCCGCCGGCCCCGGGGCGGGCGCCAGCCCCCATGCGCCCGCCCGCCAAACCGCGCCCCCTACGTCATATATCCCGCCGCAACCATTGCACTTTGCAACGATTGCCGCAATCATACCCGAAAACTCAGTCTCCTCGCTGACACGAGCCACACGTGCCGGGAGTGCGTCGCGGAGAACGGCGCTTGCGCGTTGCCGTTCATCGGGCGGAACGCATAGGATGCGGCGCACATGCCCGAGGGTCGTGGAGATTCCCCCGTGCGCAAGCACCATTCGGTCCTGCCGATGTTCATTTTCGGCGTGGTCGCGACGGCGATCGGGATCTGGATCGTCCTCGCCATTCACTGGTTCCCGACCGACGCCTCGCGGCAGGCGCACCGGATCCGGATTCTCTATGACGTCCTCCTGATCGCCTCGGTGCCGATCTTCGTACTCGTGATCACGGTGATCGGCTTCTCGGTCTGGTGGTACCGGATGCGGCCGGGCGAAGAGCTCATCGACGGTCCTCCCATCCACGGCAACACGCGGCTGGAGGTGGTCTGGACGATCGCCCCCGCCGTCCTCATCGTCTTCCTCTGCGCGTACTCGGTGAGCGTGCTCTACGCCAACGAGTCGAAGAAGAGCAACGAGATCACCATCGACGTGACCGCCCGCCAGTGGGCCTTCGAATACGCCTACCCGCAGCCCGGCAAGAAGGCCGTGTACTCGCCGTATCTGTACGTGCCCATCGGGCATCCGATCCTCTTCAGAATCCGCTCGCTCGACGTCATCCACAGCTTCTTCGTGCCGCAGTTCTCCGAGAAGATCGACGCGGTCCCCGGCATCGTCACCGCGCTGCGGGTCACGCCGACCAAGCGCGGGGTCTTCCCCGTCGAGTGCACCGAGCTGTGCGGCGCGGGCCATGCCTTCATGCGCTCGACCGCCTACGTCCTCCGGCCCGCGCTGTTCCAGACGTGGCTGAAGAAGCAGCCGCTGCAGCCCCTGACCGCGAGCCGGATTCCGTCGGGCTCAGTCCTCCCCGTGGCGGTGCCCGGGGTTCCCAACCCGCTCCCGTTCCTGACCGCGCCGGCGCCGACGAGCTCGAGTACGCCGGCCCCCGCGAGCTCGGCGCCCGCGAAGGCAAGCGCGCCGACCAAGACGTCGACGACCCCGTCCGCGTCGACGGGGACGAGCGCCGCCGGCGCCGCGGCCGGTAAGGCGGTGTTCCTCTCCTCGGGCTGCGGCAGCTGCCACACCCTCGCGGCCGCCGCCAGCACGGGCGTGATCGGACCCGATCTCACGACGCGACTGAAGTCCGATTGTGCTAACCCTGCCTCCCAGAAGGTCCGTGGAGCGACCCTGAGCGCGTGCATTGACAAGGCGATCACCGATCCCTACGCCTATCTCCCCTCCGGCTACCAGGCGGGGATCATGCCTTCGACCTTTGCCAAGACGCTCGGTCCCGCCAAGATCGGAGAGCTGGTCGATTTCCTCGTGAGCGTGACAAAGTGAACCCCGACAGCTGGACGAGATAAATGACTGCCATCGCCGAACCAGTCCACAACCGAACCCGGGTGCCGCTTCCGGAGAAGCTGCGAGCACCCGGCTGGTACCGGGCGGCGCTGTTCGACCTCCTCGGCTTCGCATTCGGCTTCGCGCTCACCTGCATCGTCCGCATCGCCATGCACCAGCATCCCGTGGTCGACGCGCACGCGATCACCATCGTCGAGTTGATCACGGTGCCGATCTTCTTCCTCATCGGCATCGGCACCTGCGATTACTGGTTCTACTGGATGCGGGGCGGCCCCACGCGCCCTGAGAACCACGACTCGCACGGCGCCCACACCTGGCGCGATTACTTCAAGGTCAACACCGACCACAAGGTGATCGGCGTTCAGTACGTCGTCACCTCGTTCTTCTTCCTTCTCGTCGGCGGCATGCTGGCGATGCTCATCCGCGCCCAGCTGGCCAAGCCGGGCATGAACTTCGTCACCCCCGAGCAGTTCAACGGCCTGTTCTCGGTCCACGCGACGATCCTCATCTTCCTGTTCGTGATCCCCGTGTTCGCCGGCCTGGCGAATTTCGTGCTGCCGCTGATGATCGGCGCCCCGGACATGGCCTTCCCGCGCCTGAACGCGCTCTCGTACTGGATGCTGCCCGTCGGCGGGATCATGCTCCTGATGAGCTTCCTGGCCCCGGGGGGAGCGTTCGCCTCGGGGTGGACGGCCTACGCGCCGCTGTCGACGACGATGCCGCTCGGGCAGCTCTTCTTCACCCTCGGCATCCAGTTCGCGGGTTTCTCCTCGATCGCCACCGCGCTCAACTTCCTGGTCACCATCATCACCATGCGCGCTCCCGGGATGAGCTTCTTCCGGCTGCCGCTGCTCGTGTGGGCGAACTTCTCGACCTCGCTGCTCGTCGTCATCGCCACCCCGTTCATCGCCGCCTCGCAGTTCATGGTCCTGCTCGACGTCGCGCTCCACTTCCACTTCTTCGACGCCTTCGTCGGCACCCATAACAACGGCAACGTCCTCCTGTACCAGAACGTATTCTGGTTCTACTCCCATCCGGCGGTCTACATCATGATCCTGCCCGGCTTCGGGATCATCTCGGAGATCATCGCCGTCAAGTCGCGCAAGCCGATCTTCGGCTACCGGATGATGGCCTTCTCGCTGCTGGCCATCGTCGTGCTCGGGTTCACGGTGTGGGCGCACCACATGTTCGTCTCCGGGATGCCCGCGTGGATCCGGATCCCGATGATGGTCACCACCTGCATCATCGCTTTGCCGACGGGGATCAAGGTCTTCTCGTGGCTGGCCACGCTGTGGAAAGGCGTGCTCCACCTCGACACCGCGATGCTCTTCGCGCTCGGGTTCCTGACCACCTTCTCGCTGGGCGGGATCAGCGGGATCATGCTCGCGATGATCCCCTTCGACATCCACGTGAGCCAGACGTACTTCATCGTCGCCCACATCCACTACGTCCTCTACGGCGGCTCGCTCTTCACCATCTTCGCGGGCGTCTACTACTGGTTCCCGAAGATGACCGGGCGGATGTACGACGACCGGCTCGGCCGCCTCCACTTCTGGTCCACGTTCATCTTCTTCAACCTGACCTTCGGGCCCATGCACATCATCGGGATCCAGGGCATGCCGCGAAGGGTGGCCGACTACGCGGCCAAGTACGCCGACTGGAACCTGATCATCTCGATCATGAGCTGGGGGCTCGGCCTGAGCACCCTGATCTTCGTCTACAACATGGTCGCGAGCTGGCGCGGCGGCCCCCCGGCGGTGGGCAATCCCTGGCGCGCCCTCACGCTCGAGTGGCAGGTGTCCTCACCGCCGCCGATCTTCAACTTCGACACCGTGCCCACGGTGGTCGGAGGCCCCTACGAGTACGGGGTTCCCGGCGCGGTCCACGGCATCTTCAAGGCACCGACCGAGGCCAAGCCGTCGGGGACGATCGCGACCTCGCCGACACCGGAGTAAGGAGCGCCGATGCACACAGTCCTTGTCGTCGCCAACGAGACGCTCGGCGGCCGCTCGCTGATCGAGGCGGTGCGCAAGCGCAAGCAGGAGCTCGGGGACGTCCGCTTCGCCCTCTGCGTTCCCCGCACCCGGCCCAGGGCGGGCCTGGTCATCTACGACGACGCCGTCTTCGACGCCGCTCAGGCGCGCGTCGACCTGGCCATGGGCTTCGTCCACGCCGAGGGCATGAACGCGGTCGGCGAGGTCGGCGACCCCGACCCCTACACGGCCACGATGGACGCCGTCCTCGAGTACCGCCCCGACGAGATCATCATCTCCACCTACCCCGAGACGCGCTCGGGCTGGCAGCGCCGCGACCTCGTGGAGCGCGTCCGCCAGGCCTCCGGGCTCCCGGTCGAGCACGTGGTCGCCGACCCCGATACCGAGGGACTGCCCTTCCGGGTCACCCTCGCGGTCGCCAACCGCACCGCCACCGGCGACGAGCTCCTCGACGCGCTCAAGAAGAAGGCCGAGGCTGACGGCGAGACCGCGCGCCTGTTCGTTGTCGTCGTTCCCCAGGAGGGCGGCGACGGAGCCGCCACCCGGCGGGCGCGGACCCGCCTCAACCTCGTCGTCAACCGCCTGCGCAACGCCGGCCTGCTCGCCGCGGGCACGATCGGCGACCCCGATCCCTACACGGCGATCATGAACGCGCTCCAGTACTTCCGGGTCGACGACATCGTCATCTCCACCTTTGCCGAGACCAAGTCCGGCTGGCTCCGGGCCGACCTGATCGAGCGCGTGCGCAAGGCGTCGATGAAGCCGGTAGAGCACATCGTCCCCCGCGACGCCGTCACCGCCGACACCGTTTAGGGAAGGAGTCCGATGGAAGCCGCCTCCGCCGCCGCCGCTCACGCCGATCATCATCACGGTCCTCCGGAGGCCAACCGCTCCTCGCGGATCGAGGCGGCGACGCTGGGGATCCTGCTTTTCATCATCTCCGAAGTGATGATCTTCGGGGCCTTCTTCACCGCCTACTTCTTCATCCGCGTGGTCAACCACCATCCCTGGCCCGCCCACGGGACGACGTTGCCCGAAGCGGTCGCGGGCATCAACACCTGCGTGCTCGTGTCCTCCTCGCTCACCGTCCACTGGGCCCTGACCTCGATCAAGAACGGGAACAAGGCCGGGCTCAGGGCCGGGATCCTCTCGACCTTCCTACTCGGGCTCACCTTCCTCTTCGTGCAGCTCAACGAGTACGTGCACATCGGCTTCTCGCCGCGCGACAGCGCCCAGGGCACGGTCTTCTACTCGCTCACCGGCCTGCACGGCGCCCACGTCTTCATCGGTCTGTGCATCCTCCTCGTGGTGTGCATCCGCGCCTTCCGCGGGCACTACACTGCCGAGGAGCACCGCGGCGTCGAGATCCCCGGCATCTACTGGCATTTCGTCGACGCCATGTGGATCGTCGTGTATCTCACCGTCTACGTCCTCTGAGCACCCCGGCCGTGCTCAACCCGCTCCGCTCCGAGGCCGAGGCGTTCCGCGCCCTCATCTACGTGGTGGTCACGGCCGCCGTGATCATCGCCATCGTCCTCATCGTGCGGGCGCTCACCTAGTGTGACCATCGGACCCCCACCGCTTGCGGCCGTGAGCGTGACCGAGACGATCGGTCCGACGGTGATCACCATTGCCGTGTGGGCGCTCTACGAGCGCCGCTGCCAGGCCCTCGCCCGTGAGGACCGGCCCGTTCCCGGTTGGCGGCGGGCGTGCTTCGCCGCCGGCGTCGTCGTCTTCGTGGCCGCCCTCGTGCCTCCGCTCGGCCCCCTCAGCGACGAGCTCCTGGTGGCCCATATGGCCGAGCATCTGCTCATCGGCGACATCGCCACGCTGCTGATGGTGCTCGGCCTCACCGGCCCGCTCCTCGGTCCCCTCCTTCGCCGGCGGCCCGTGGCGCGCCTGCGCGTCCTCACCCATCCGGTGGTGGCGATCGTGTGCTGGGCGGTGAACTTCTATGCCTGGCACCTGCCCGCCGCCTACCAGCTCGCGCTTCGCAACGAATGGGTCCACGCCATCCAGCACACCACCTTCTTCATCTTCGGAGCCTGCGTGTGGATGGCCCTCCTCGGCCCGCTCCCCAAGCCGACCTGGTTCAACAACGCCGGCCGTCTCGTCTACATCATCGCCGTGCGCCTGATCGGGACGGTGCTGGCCAACGTGATGATCTTCTCGGGAACCTTCTTCTACCCGTTCTACCGCGCCGGCGACGCCCACTGGCACATCAGCCCGGCCGCCGACCAGGTCTACGCGGGGGCGCTGATGATGTTCGAGGAGAGCGTGCTCACCATCCTCCTCTTCGCCTGGCTCTTCATGAAGGTCGCGGGCGAGACCGAGGAGCGCCAGGCCCTGCTCGACTACGCCGGCGCCCATGGCATCGCCCTCAGCGAGCAGCGAGCGGCGCGCGCGGTGTCCGCCGGGCGCAGCGAGGAGCTGTGGGAGCGCCTGCGAGCGCCTGAGAAGCCCCGCAGCACCGTCTCGCGGCCGTGAGCGCTACTTGGCGGCGCCGGCGATGAAGTTGACGAGTGCGGTGATCTCGTTCGGCTTCAGCCGCGTCCCGAAGTTGCTCGGCATCACCCCGGCCGTGTAGCCCGGGGGGATGTAGGCGTAGGGATCGACGATCGCCTTCTGGATACACGCCCGCAGAGTGGAGCCGCGGACCTTCTGCGAGGCCGGGGCGGCACACGCGGTCTTGATCGTGTTCAGGTTCGGGCCGACGGTGCCCGTGGAGCCGGCGGCGGTCAGGGTGTGGCAGGACGCGCACGTGCCCACGCCCGTGAACACCTGCTTGCCCGCGGCCGGCGTGGTGCCGGTCACCGTGCCGGCATTGGCCAGCGCCCCGGTGTCGGTGCCGGGTTCGGCGGCCACGCGGGCTACATAGGCGGCCACGTCGTCGGCCTTCGAGCCGCTGTAGAGCATCGCCGGCATCGCGCCCTGGGTGTTCGGAAACTCGATCTGGAAGGCGACCAGGCCCTGGATCTCGCTGTTGCTGAAGTGGTCGCGGCGATCCTGGGCGAAGGCGACATCGAGGTTGGGGCCGATCGTCCCCGTCGTCCCCGCGTGGGCGAGCGCGTGACACGCCCCGCACTTGGCGGAGAAGAGCTGCTTACCCTGGACCACGCTACCCGTCTGATGCTTGACCGAGCACCCGGCGAGGCCGATCGCAAGCAGCGCCGCGGGAATCAGCGCTACGGACCTGCTGAGGTTTCTGGCTACGCGGTTGACCATGTCGCGAGGGGCGGCACTCTATCCGAGGGTGGGGCGGTTATGTCGCGGCGCCCGGCCCGCTGGTAGCATCAAAGCGGTGAGGTTCAAGCAGAAGTACCGCTTGCGGGCGCCCTCCACGGGACGCGAAGTGGTGATCGAGGCCGAGCCCGGCCGCACCTATCTGGACCGCGAGACCAGTGAGCCGCTCGAGCCCGTGGCCATACTCCTGCCCTTGGCGCCGACCCCCTCCGAGCTCCCCTGGGCAGTCGAGAACCTGCGCTTCTGCAATTGGTGCGACCAGCTCGCTCAGAAGGATCTGAACGATTGCCCGCACTGCGGGCGCAGGATGGACCCGCTCGGGGCCTGAGGTCCGCGCCGTGACCTCGCGCCGTGCCCGCTTCACCAGTTCGCTGGCTGCCCTTTGCGCCGGCGCAGCCGTAGCCATCGGCGTCTCCGCCTGCGGCGGCGGGAGCTCGACCACCGCCAACACGGCGGGAGCCCCCACCCTCACCGTCCCCACCAACAGCGCCCCTCCGAGCACCACCTCGACGACGGGGACGACGACCACCACCTCCACCAGCTCGGGCAACACCGGCTCAGGCTCCGCCTCCGGCAACACCGGCTCCTCCTCGGGCAACACCGGCTCGAGCTCCGCCTCCGGCAACACCGGCGGCGGGTCAGGCTCCGGCGGCGCCGGAGTCCCCGGCACCTCCAACACCGGCAACACCGGCGGGGGAGGAGGCGGCACGGCAGGAGGCGGAGGCACGGGCACCTCCGGGGGCAGCGGCGGCGCCGCGCCGTAGGGTCAGGGCCCGCTCAGGCCCGAACCGCGCGCTCAGCCTCGAGCGGGTTGACGCGGCCGTGGAGAGCGCCGCCATGCCGGAGGCGCGACCCGGGGAGTCTGTGCGGGCCGGCGTGCACTCGAGTGGTCCCGGAGCCGCGTCGGCCAGGGCCCCGATTCGGCGATCGGCAGATCGAGCCCCGGTCCTCCGGGCAGCGGCCCCTCGGGCGGCCGGGTGCCGCCGCCTCCGCCGCCTCCGCCCTCATCCTCGCGATCATCGGTGCCGCCGCCGCGGCGCAGGAACCACACGAGCCAGACGATCATGCCGCCAAGGTCGAAGACGCGCAAGCCGACCAGGAAAATCCATGCCTGAGTGCTCACGCCGCGATGGTAATGAATTTCTCGCGCCGCGCTACTACTTTTTGCGCGTCTTATGCCTCACCGTCTTCTTGGGCTGGGGCGGCGGCACCGGCGAGGTGATCTCGGTCGCGGTGTAGTCGACGCGTGTGCCCGTGAAGAAGCACAGGTACTGGGCGTTGCTGCCGACCGTGAGCTGGGCCGACTGGACCGTGTAGCTCAGGCAGCTGCTGGCGCGGCTCGGACGCCAGAGAAACTGGCTCTTGGTCAGGCCGACGGTGAGCAGCGGCGCCCAGGTCGGGACGGTGAGGGCGACGAACTGGCCCTTGGCGATCGGCAGCGACTGCTGGAGGACGAACTGCACGACGTGGCCGAAGTAGGGCTGGAGCTGGAACATGGGGCTCTCGGCCACCACCTTGTAGAAGTGCTTGGTGCTGGGCTGGAGGACGGTGATCGCGGCTTCCGAGGCCCCTCCGTAGGTGGAGTTGAGGCCGGGCTGGGCGGCCTTGGTCTTGGTCTTCGGAGTTCCGTTGATGTTGGTGAGGGACACGCTGGCGGGCGTCACCGTGAAGGCGACGATCCGGCCGGTGTGGGTGGCCGTCGTGGGGTAGGTCACGCCGTCGCTGAGGATCTGCAGCGCGGTCGTCTCGGTGAGGATGATCGGGCAGCCGCCGGTGGCCGGGCACACGGGCTTGGCCAGGGGCGTCGTCGTCGTCCCGAGCTCGATGATCTGCGCGAAGGCGGCCGTCGCGAACGCGAGCAGGGCGGCGAAGATCGCCCCCGTCGCCAGGAAGAAGCGTTTCATGTGGAGCATTCAACACGAAGCAGCGGTCGAAGTCGCGCTCGGCAACGATTCGACCACCGCCGAAATCCGGCTCCGGCGTAGTGCTGGCCGGCGCGGCCAGCCAGGCGCGCGAGGGGGGCGCGCGCTCTAGATCTTGCTCACGTTGATGGCCTTGGGGCCCTTCGGGCCCTCCTCCTCCTCGTAAGAGACCTTGGCGCCCTCAGCCAGCGAACGGAAGCCGTCGCCGGAGATGCCGCTGAAGTGGACGAACAGGTCTCGTCCACCGTCATCGGGGGTGATGAAGCCGAAGCCCTTGTCGTCGCTGAACCACTTGACGGTGCCAGTTGCCATGTACTCCCCTTAGATGCTGACCACGATCGATCGGCGCAGTAACGACGGCCCCGATCCGCGCGAAAAGTACCAAAGGTCACCGGGCCGGCGCACCCACCCTTCTGGGGATGCGCGAACCGGCGCTCCGGGGGTCCTCAGTCCCGCAGCTCTGCGGCCGCGGCGGCGATCTCCTCGGGCGATCCGGGGGCGGGAATCCACGGTAGGCGCAGCGGGTCTCCCTCGTAGCGTGGGATCACGTGGACGTGGAAGTGGAAGACGGTCTGCCACGCCGCCCGTCCACAGCTGTTGAGCAGGTTCACGCCGTCGGCGTGGAGGCGCTCATGCGCCCGCTGCGCCAGCCGCTGGGCGGCCAGGGCCACGGCGGCGAGGTCCTCGCCGCCGATCTCCAGGAGGTCTGAGACGTGCGCCCGGGGCACGACCAGGGCGTGGCCGCGCGTAGCCGGGCTGATATCCATGAACGAGATCGTCCGCTCGTCCTCGGCCACGATCTGGCCGGGCAGTTCGCCGGCGATGATCTTGCAGAACAAGCAGTCCGGGTCGGGCATCGGCACCGCGGAGATTAGCCCTCGGAGGCGTCCTCGGAGCGCCCGACCAGGGTCCGCGCGAGCGCCACCGCCTCGTCGGGCGTCGACACCTCGCCCGCGAACGCCGCCTCCTCGAGCTCGCCGAGGAGGGACCCGAGCTCGGGGCCGGGCCGGATCCGCAGGCGGCGCGCGAGCTCGTCCCCCCGCAGGATCGGGACGGGGCGGCCGGCGCGCCAGGCAAGCCCCTCCCCCACGAGCTGCCCGGCGAGCTCGAGATGGCGGGCGATGGCCTGATCGGCGCGGGCGCCTCGGGTCGCCAGCCGATCGGCGATCGAGAGCAGCGTGACGTCGACCTCCACCGGCTCGCTGCCGCGCAGGTAGCGGTAGATGGCCCGGCGGGGGAGCGGCATCTCGTGGACGAGGAAGCCCAGCCGTAGGTGATTCTCGGCCAGGGCGGCGACGTGGGCGCGCAGCCGCTCGCTCGCGCGCAGGCGCGCGAGGACTCCCCGCGCCACCTCCGCTCCGAGCGCGTCGTGGCCGCGGAACTGGATCCGTCCCTCGTCGCTCACGGTCCGGGTCTGGGGCTTGGCGATGTCGTGCAGGAGGGCGCCGAAGCGGAGCGCCTGACCCCGGGTGAGCTCGTCGGCCAGCGGCTCGGCCAAGAGCTCGGTGACCGCGGGCCCGTGCTCGCCGAGGATCGCCCATCCCGAGCGCTCGAGGGCGATCGTCTCGGCCAGCGCCGCCATCGTGTGTCCGTAGACGTCGAGGTGGTGGTAGGGGCTCTGCTCGATGCCGCGCAGGTCGGCGAGCTCGGGCAGGATCTCCTCGGTGATCCCGAGCGTGAGCATGAGCTCGAGACCGCGGAGCGCGCGCTCACCGGCCACGATCCGCTTGAGCTCGGCGAAGATCCGCTCGGCCGCCACCTGGGAGAGCGCGGGCGCGAGGCGACGCGCCCCCGCTTCGGTCTCGGCCTCGACCTCGAGGTCGAGCTCGGCGGCGAGGCGCGGCAGGCGCAGGGTGCGGAGCGGATCGGCCGCGAATGCCTCGGGAGCGACCATCCTCAGCCGCCCCGCCTCGAGATCGGCCCGACCCCCGAAGGGATCGACGAGCGAGCCGCCCGCCAGGGGCTCGGCGATGGCGTTGATGGTGAAGTCGCGCTGGGCGAGGTCATCCTCGATCGTCGAGGTGCCCAGCGGCGTGAGATCGACCTGCCACGAATGATCGCGAGCGATCACCCGCCACGAGCCGAAGGCCTCCGAGAGCGGGAAGGCGGGGGCGCCGACCCGTCGCGCCAGGGCGCGAGCCGTCTTCGCCGGGTCGGCCGCCACCGCCACGTCCAGATCAGCGGTCGGGCGGTCCAGCAGCCGGTCCCGGACCGAGCCGCCCACGAGCCACGCGTCGCTCCCCGCGAGCAGCCCCCGGAGGGCGGCGATGGGATCGTCCTCACCGCCCCTCATTGTTCGACCCCATCCCGGTGGTAGGCACGCGGCACGCGTCCCGAGATCCCGCACACGATCTCGTAGTTGATCGTCCCGATCCGCGCCGCCAGATCCTCGGCGCTCTGGCGCTCGCTCCCGTGCGTGCCGATGATCGTCGCGCGCGCGCCGAGCCGGACCGGGGCTTCACCGCCAGGCGAAGTCCCAGGGGAATCGACGCCCGTCGATTCCACCTCGACGGTGATGTTGTCCATGCTCACGGCGCCGACCAGGGCGCGGCGCTGTCCGCCGATGAGGACATCGAGGTTATTGGTGAAGGCGCGGCGGATACCGTCGGCGTACCCGATCGGGAGCGTCGCCAGCCACGTATCGTGCGTGGCCACGAAGCGCCGTCCGTAACCGGCGCTGTCGCCGGCGGCCGCCAGCTTGACCGCCGCCACGTAGGAGGTGAGCTCGAGCGCGGGCTCGAGCCCGCGCTCGGGCGCGCTCTTGTTCATCGGGTCGAGCCCGTAGAGGGCGATGCCGCAGCGGACGAGGTCGAAGTGCGAGGCGGGCTCGGTCAGGGTGGCGGCGCTGTTGGCGGCATGGACGAGGATCCCCGGATGCCGTCGCCGGAGCTCGGCCGCGAACGGGGCGAAGCGCGCGAGCTGGAGCTGGAGGAACTCGTCGTCGGGATCGTCAGCGGTCGCGAAATGGGTCATGGCGCCGGCAAGCTCGAGCGTCGGATACGCGCTCACCGCTTCCGCCACGGCGATCGCCTCGGCGCGCACGCGCGTCCCCAAGCGCCCCATGCCCGTGTCGAGCTTGACGTGGACGCGTACGGGCCGCTCCTCGGTCCCCGCCGCGGCGAGCTCGGAGACGAAGCGCTCGCTCCCGGCGACGACGTCGGCCCGGGCGGCAAGGGCGAGCGGGAGCTCCTCGTAGCTGATCGCCCCCATCACGAGGATGCGCTCCTCGATCCCCGCCGCCCTGAGCTCCGCCGCCTCCACCGCGGTCGCCACCGCCAGCCAGCTCGCCCCGCCGGCGAGCGCGGCCCGCGCCGCCGGCACGGCGCCGTGCCCGTACCCGTCGGCCTTCACCACCGCGCACAACATCACGCGCGGATCGAGCTCCCGGCGGATGCGATCGGCATTTCGTTCGATCGCCGCCAGGTTGACCCGGGCGAGCGCTCGCACCATGCCGCTCAGCGTATCGCCCGGCCCGCCAGCGCCGCCGGCAGCGCCTCGATGACGTCGCTGGCGATGACGCCCTCGGGGCCGATCGCCGCCGCGGCGTGCCGTCCGGCGCTGACGTGGACGAACACTCCCGCGCAGGCGGCGTGGAAGGGATCCATGCGCTTGGCCAGGAAGGCGCCGATCACCCCCGAGAGGACGTCGCCCGTCCCCGCGGTGGCGAGCGCCGGGGAGCCGCCGCGGCTCACGGCCACGCGTCCGTCGGGCTGGGCGACGATGGTGTCGTCCCCCTTGAGGACGACGATCGCCTTCGCCTCCGCGGCCGCCCGGCGCGCACTCTCGAGCCGCCGCGCCTGGACGGCCCGGCTCTCGATTCCCAGCAGGCGCCCGAGCTCCCCGGCGTGGGGGGTGAGAACGGTGGCCGCCGAACGGTCGGCGAGCGCCTCGAGTTCGCCGGCATGGGCGTTCAGGCCGTCGGCGTCGAGGAGCAGCGGCTGCTCGAGGGCGCTGGCCAGGCCGCGGGCGAAGCGGATCGCGCCCTGCTCGCGGCCGAGGCCGGGGCCGAGTACCACGGCGTCGACCCGCGCCGCCCGCCCGACGGCGTCGCCGACCGCGGTCGGGTGCAGGGCGCCGTCGCTGTCGCGCAGGGCTACGGTCATGACCTCGAGCAGGCGGCCCTCGAAGATGGCGTGCAGCGAGGCGGGCACGCACGCGGTCACGTACCCGGCGCCCGCCCGCATCGCCGACTGCGAGGCCATGGACGGCGCCCCCGTGAGCCCCGGCGAGCCGCCGCACACGAGCACACTGCCGGCCGCGAACTTGGTCGACTCCGCCCCCCGGCGCGGGATCCCGTCGCTCACCGTGTCCGCGATCAGCCCGATCCGGGGGGTGGCCGGGCCCCCGGGGGGGATGCCGATGTCGATCACCTCGACCTCGCCGGCGTGCTCCTTGCCCGGCGAGATCCACAGGCCCGGCTTGGCGGCGTGGAAGGTGGCGGTGGCATGCGCGTGCACGGCCGCGCTGGCGACGACGCCGGTCGAGGCATCGACGCCGCTGGGGACGTCGCAGGCCACGACCACCGAGCCGTCGCGGGCGTCGTTGATGGCCTCGATCGCCCCCGCCGCGGGCGCCCGCGGCTCGCCCGCGAACCCGGTGCCGAGGATGGCGTCGACGATCACCGCCGCGGCGGCGAGCGTGGCGGCGTCGAAGGGGCGCGGGGGCGCTCCGGGGAGGCGCTCGAGGTTGGCCCGGGCATCCCCGCGGTACTCGTCGGGAGCGGCGAGGACGAGGACGTCGACATCGCGTCCGTGACCGCGCAGGACGCGGGCGGCGACGAGACCGTCGCCCCCGTTGTTGCCCTTCCCGCACACGACGGCGACCCGCCCGGCGGGGGCCCGCCTGCTCACCATCTCCGCGAGGCCGGTCCCGGCCCGCTCCATGAGCTCGAGCCCGGTGATCCCGCGCTCGCCGATCGCCCACTCGTCGAGGGCGCGCTGCTCAGCCGCGTCGGGTAGGGGATCGAGCCAGTCCGGGAGGGTCATCGCTCAGCTCAAACTACCCGGTCCGGCCCACCGTCCCGGTGCTACACGGTGACCGCGACCGCCGCGGCATCCCGCCGCGTATGGGTGAGCGAGATCTCGACCTCGACTCCGAGCTCGGCCGCCCGCCGGGCGGCGGCGCCATGGAGGCGGACGCGAGGCGGCCCGTCGCCGCCCCCGAGGACCTCGACGTCACGGAAGCTCCAAGCGGCGAGGCCGAGCGCCTTGGCCACCGCCTCCTTGGCGCAGAAGCGAGCGGCGAGATGCTGGCCGGGACGCGCCCGGCCCGCCGCGTAAGCGCGCTCGCCGTCGGTGAAGAGCCGTTCGGCCAGTCGTGGCCGGCGCGCCAGCGCCTGCTCCAGCCGCTCGATCTCGAGCAGGTCGACGCCCACGGACACCGCCGTTACTCCACGGTGACCGTCTTGGCGAGGTTCCGCGGCTGGTCGACGTTGAGCCCCCGCTTGCGCGCGATGTAGTAGGCGAGGAGCTGGAGCGGGATCACGGCCAGGAGGGGCGAGAGCATCCAGTCGGTGGCGGGGATCCTGATCAGCCGGTCGGCGTGACGGGCGATCTGGTCGTTGCCGGCGGTGACCACGGCGATCACGTGAGCGCCGCGGACCCGGACCTCCTGCATGTTGGAGATCACCTTCTCGAGCACAGGCGAGTCGGTGGCCACCACGACCACCGGCGTGTTCTCGTCGAGCAGGGCGATCGGTCCGTGCTTCATCTCGCCCGCCGGGTAGGCGTCGGTGGCGATGTAGGAGATCTCCTTGAGCTTGAGCGCCCCCTCGAGCGCGACCGAGAGGCCGACGTGACGCCCGAGGTAGAGGAAGAACTCGGCCCCCGCGTGCTCGGCGGCGACCTCCTCCAGATCGCCGAGGCCGTGCTCGACCATCTCGTCGATGGCGTGCGGCAGATGCTTGAGCTGGGCGATGGTGCGAGTGAGCACGTCGGGCTCGAGCGTCGCGCGCAGCTCGGCGAGTCGCAGGGCGAGGAGGTACATGGCCGCAACCTGACACACGAAGGTCTTCGTGGCCGCGACCCCGATCTCCAGACCGGCGCGGGTGTAGAGGACGCCGTCGGCATCGCGGGCCGCCTGTGAGCCCATGATGTTGGTGACCGCCAGGACGCGGGCGCCGCGCTCGCGGGCCGTGCGCATGGCCATCAGCGTGTCCGCCGTCTCGCCCGACTGCGAGATCCCGACCACGAGGTCGCCGGGACCGACGACGGGGTTGCGGTAGCGGTACTCGGAGGCGACATCGACCTCGACGGGCACGCGCGCCCACGCCTCGATCGCGTAGCGCCCGATCAACCCAGCGTGGTAGGAGGTCCCGCAGGCCACCACGACGATCCGCTTCAGGGTCGTGAGGAACTCGTCATCGATCACGCCCATCAGGTCGTCGAGGTCGATCCCGTCGTCGCGCGCCGCCCGCTCACCGATCGTCTCGGCCACCGCGTCGGCCTGCTCGTGGATCTCCTTGAGCATGAAGGTCTCGTAGCCCTGCTTCTCGGCCGCCTCAGAGTCCCAGTCGATCTCCACGATCTCGCGCTCCACCGGGGCGCCGGCGGCGGTCTGGAATTCAACCCCCTCGGGGCGCAGGACCACGATCTCGTCGTCGTCGATGTACTGGACCCGGCGCGTCTCCTTCAGGAAGGCGGGGACGGCGGAGGCGATGAACTGCTCCCCCTCGCCGCGGCCGACGATGAGCGGGCACTCCTTGCGGGCGCCCACGATCAGCCCGGGCTCGTCGGCGCTCATGGCCACGAAGGCGTAGTGCCCGCGCAGCTCGGCATAAGCCTCGCGGACCGCCTCGACGAGGCCATTGTGATTGTGGCGGGCCACCAGGTGGGCGATGACCTCGGCGTCGGTCTCGGAGGTGAACAGGGCCCCGTCCTCCTCGAGCCTGTCCTTGAGCGCCAGGTAGTTCTCGACGATCCCGTTGACGACGATGTGGACGCGGTCGGTGGTGTCGAAGTGGGGATGGGCGTTCTCCTCGGTGACCCGGCCGTGCGTCGCCCAGCGCGTGTGGCCGATCCCCGTCCCCGGCTCCTCGCGCTCGACCAGCGCCACTCCGCCCGCGACCGCCCTCTCGCGCGCGTCGAGGGCGACGCGGAGCGCGCTGAGGTTGCCGACGGCCCGCACGGCGTCGATCCGGTCACCGACCACCACCGAGATCCCCGCGCTGTCGTAACCCCGGTACTCGAGCTTCTCGAGCCCGGCCAGAAGCAG
>DASZMD010000023.1:0-12399 GCA_035551955.1 Solirubrobacteraceae bacterium
CGGGGAAGCTCGCCGCTCACGTAGGCGGCGAGGAGCTCGGGCATGGCCAGGCAGGTGGCCGTAGCCGCCCCGCCGTGAGCGCCGTCCTCGCCACCGACTTCGGCGCGGCCCGCCGCGGCGCCGCGCGTCGCCTTCCACAGAAGCTCGTCCAGGTCGTCCTCGCCGTCAGCGTCGACCATGCGGGCGAGGAAGTCCCGGAAGGCGACGAAGGTGGCTTCGTCGACGAACTGCTCGGGACAGATGAGCGCGCAATACTCTCGGACGTTGCCCGCGTTCCGGTCGTAGAACTCGGCGAGCGCTTCCGGATCTCGAGCGCGAACGGGATCCACGGGCCAATGGTAGCCGGGTGCCCGCGGGGGCCCGGCCGCCTATTCGGGGAGTAATCCCTCGCCGACGAACTCGGCGCTCGCCTCCGCCAGGGACACGTCCGGCGGGGGAAGGATGACGTCGGAGGCGCCGAGGTGGTCGGCGTCCACGGGGCGGCCTTTGGTGCGAACGAACTCGAGCATCCGGCCGTAGGCCTCCTGGAACTGGTCCTCGTCGCGCGCCTCGCACGCCTCCACGGCCTGATTGTCGAGCTCGTTGAGAGCCGCCACGGAACCATCGGCGAGCTCGTACTGGCCCTCGGTCGAGATCCGGATGATCACGGCGCCTGCCCTTCGGCCGGGCCGCTCGGCGCCGAACCCTCCCCGCCGCTTCCCGCTCCGAGCTGGCCCGGCGTGGGACCGCCGGTGCCGAGCTCGGCCTTCATCTTCTCGAGCTCGGAGTCGACCTCGCTCGTCGTCGAGAGCTGCTTGAGCTGGCGGTCGATGTCGTCCTCGCCGTCGCCGAGGACCGTGAGGTTGTCGAACGTGCCCGCCGCCTCGAGCTCGGAGACGGCATCGGCGCGCGCCTTCATGTTCTCGGTCTTATCGACCGCGCGCTGCATCGCCAGGCCCACGTCGGCCATCTCCTCGCCCACCCCGGTGGCGGCCTCGGAGATCCGCACCTGCGCTTCGGCAGCGGAGTACTGGGCCTTGATGATCTCCTTCTTGGAGCGGAACTGCTCGATCTTCGTGCGCAGGTTCTGCTCGGACTGAGTCAGCTGGTCCTGCTGGTTCTGCAGTTCCTTGATCTGACCGTCGAGGCCCTGAAGCTCGGTCTGGGCCACGTTCTTGCGCTCGAGCGCGGTGCGGGCCAGGTCCTCGTTGCCGGCGGCGAGCGCCTGGCGCGCCTGCGTGTCGAGCTTGACCACGCTCTGCTCGAGCCGTTCGGACTGGAGCTGGAGCCGCTTCTTCGAGGTGGCGACGTCGGCGATCCCCTTCTTGACGTTCTGGAGCTGCTCGATCTGCTTCTGGTAGCTGTATTCGAGCGTCTCGGCCGGATCCTCGGCGCGATCGAGGAGCTTAGAGATCTTGGCTTTGACGACGGTCGACATGCGCCCGGAAAGGCCCGGCATCGCATCCTCCTTGGCGGGTGGCTGGACGAGCCTCCTTAGCGTACAGCGGAGGCGCAGTTAGGATGCTGATGCGATGGATTCCAAGCCCGCCTCGGAGTCGCGGACGACGCTCGCCAAGTGGATGAGCATCCTCGACGCCAACAGCGCCGGCAACGTCCACGGAGGCACCGTGCTCAAGTTGGCCGACGAGGCCGCCGGGCTGGTCGCGGTCAAGCATTCGCGCCAACGGGTCGTCACCGCGGGCGTTGACCGTGTCAACTTCCTCTACCCCATCCACATCGGCGAGCTCGTCACCTTCAGCGCGTCGGTCAACGCCGTCTGGCACACCTCGATGGAGGTGGGGGTGCGGGTGGAGGCCGAGAATCCGCTCACCGGCGAGATCCGGCACACCAACACCGCCTACTTCACCATGGTGGCGCTCGACGCGGTCGGCCATCCGACGCTCGTGCCCCCCTTGGTGGTGACCGATCCCGTCGAGCGGCGGCGCCAGCGCGAGGCCGAGCTCCGGCGCCGCAACCGGCTCGACGAGCGCGAGCAGATCACCGACGCTCGCGAGCCGGCGAGCGGCTGACGACCCGCCCAGCGACGCCACTCACCGAACGGCTCGCTAAGGTCACGCTCCGCATGCGACGCCTCACCTTCCCAGCCACGCTTCTCGCCTCCGTCGCCCTCATCGCCGGCTGCGGCGGCGGCTCGAAGCTCGTCGTCGTCAACCATCGCGTCACCGTCTCGAGCGCGGCCCCCAACGCGGCCCCGGTGCCGGTGCCCAGGCTGGGCTTCCCGATCACCGCGACGAGCAACACGACGCGCGTCAACGGAGCCGGCCCGATCGAGGACGCCGCCGGAGTCGCCCAGGCGGTGTACCCCGGGCTCACCCCGGCGACGCGCCCGCAGGCGGTGACGATCGCCCCCAGCGATGACTGGCAGGCTGCGCTCGCCTCCGCCGTCCTCATGGCGGCCCCGATCCACGCCCCCGTCCTCCTCTCGGGCTCCACCGGGCTCCCCGCGGTCGACACCAGCGCTCTGAGCGCGATGAAGCCCCGAGGCGCCGGCGTGGCGCGACGCGCGCAGGTGATCACCATCGGCGACGTCCCCTCGCCGTCCGGGATGCGCACCGTGGCGATCTCGGGCGCGAACCCGTTCGCCCTGGCGGCGGCGATCGACACCTTCCAGGCCGCCGCCGCCGGGACCCCGAGCCCCGATGTCATCATCGCCTCGGCGGACTCACCCGCCTACGCCATGCCCGCCGCCGGCTACGCGGCCCTGACCGGCGATCCCATCCTCTACGTGACGTCCTCGACCGTGCCCCAGGCGACCAGGCAGGCCATCCTCGCCCACGGGCATCCCAAGATCTACGTCCTCGGACCCGAGAGCGTGATCTCCCACGAGGTCACCAAGGTGCTCGACAAGCTCGGGCGCGTGCGCCGCGTCGCCGGCGGCGATCCGATGAGCAACGCCGTCGCCTTCTCGCGCTACCGTGACCCGGCGTGCCCGGTGGGGAGCGGGTGCATTCCCGGCGAGGGTAACTTCGGCTGGGCGGTGACCAGCGGCGGGCACGGTTACGTCTTCGCCAACGCCAACCAGCCGCTGGCGGCGGCGGCCGCGGCGCCGCTCTCGGGCAGCGGCCAGTACGGACCGCTGCTCCTCGTCGACAACCCCTCGGTGCTCCCTCAGCCCGACGCCAACAACCTCCTCAACAATGCCTCCGGCTACAACCAGGAGGGGCCCACCGCCGCCGTTTACAACCATGGCTGGATAATTGGTGACCAGAGCGCGATCTCCGGCCAGACCCAGGCCACCATCGACTCGCTGCTCAACGTCCTCCCCGCCAAATGAGCGAAGCCGAGAACCCAGAACGCCTCCGCCCCGGCCGCCACGTCACGGTCGACGACGTGCGCCAGCTCATGGGGGCCTCAACCCCCCACTTCGCGCTCCAGCTCCGCGAGCGGATCCGTGCCCTGATCCATGGCCTGCCCGCCGATGATCCGGCGAGGCTCGAAGGGGAACGCGAGATCATCCGGCTCGATCGCATCGCCGTGGCCGGGGAGATCCGGGGGCACGAGGCCGAAGATGGGCTCGCACCCCTCCCCAGCCTGGCCAGCGAACACGGCCACGAGTGAGCGTGCCCTACGACATCTCGGTGATCGGGCTCGGCCGGGTCGGGCTTCCGCTCGCCCTGTGCTTCGCCGGCCGCGGACTCCAGGTCCTCGGGGTGGACAAGGATCCCGAGCTTCTGGCCTCGGTCCGCGGCGGGCGGATGCCCTTCGAGGAGCGGGGCACCCAGGAGCTCCTCGATGCGGTGACCACGGCCGGACGCCTGCACTTCGCCGATCGCGCCTCCGATGCCGCCCGGGCGGAGAACATCGTCATCACCCTGGGGACGCCCTCCTTCTCGCACATCGAGAGCGACCTCAGCCAGGTGCGGGAGGCACTCGACGACCTGCTCCCCGTGCTCCGCGACGGCCACGCCCTGATCCTGCGCTCGACCATCGCCCCGGGCACGACCGACTTCGTCGCCGGGTACCTGGAGAAGCGCGGCGGGCTCAAGGTCGGCGAGGAGGTGTTCGTGGCCCACGCGCCCGAGCGGATCGCGGCCGGGCGGTTCCTCGAGGAGATCTCGACCCTGCCGTGCATCGTCGGCGGGGTCGACGAGGAGTCAACGCGCCGGGCCGCGAGCGTGTTCGAGGTCTTCGGCGCCCCGATCGTGCGAACCACCCCCGTGCAGGCCGAGCTCGCGAAGATCTGGACCAACATCCTCCGTTACGCGACCTTCGCGCTCCCCAACCTCCTGATGATGGACTGCGAGCGTAACGACGCCAACGTCTTCGAGGTCATCGATCTCATCAACCGCGACTATCCGCGCGGCGGAATCGCTCGTCCCGGGATGACGGCGGGGAGCTGCCTGCGCAAGGACTTCGCCTTCTCCGAGGAGCGCTCCAACGCCCCGGGAATGCTCCTCGCCGTCTCGCGGGTCAACGAGGCGGTGCCCCTGTTCCTCGTCGAGGGGATCAAGCGGCGAATCGGAGCGCTCGCCTCGCGCAAGGTCGCCGTCCTCGGACTCACCTTCAAGCGCGACACCGACGACGAGCGCGACTCGCTCTCCCCCAAGCTCATCCGCCTGCTCGAGCGCGAGCTCGCCGACGTCGCGGTGTGCGACCCGCACGCGGCCACGCCCACCCAGCCGCTCGAAGAGGCGATCCGCGACGCCGATGTGGTCATCGTGGCAACCAATCACTCCGAGTTCGAGCGCCCCGAGGCTCGGCAGGCGATCCTCGACTCGGTGGGCGGCGGCTGCCTGCTCGTCGATCCCTGGAACGCGCTCGGGACAGGTCAGGTGTTCGGCTTCGCCACCGAGGTGGCGGCTCTCAGTCCCCCGGCGGCCACCGCGCCGTGAGCCGGCGGCGCGCGAACCCGAGGCCTACGGGCCGCTAGACGTGAGCCGCGTTCTCGTCACCGGTGGAGCCGGAATGATCGGCTCCGCCGTCGTGCGCCGCCTGCTCGCCGACCCCGATTACGAGGTCCGCGTCTCCGATCATCGCCCAGCTGCCGATTGGATCCGCGAGGGCTGCGAGGTGCGCACCGGTGACCTGCGCGATGTCGAGGAAGCGCGCGCCGCCACCGACGGCTGCTCGCACGTGATCCACCTCGCCGCCATCGTCGGCGGCATCGCCAACTTCCACAAGCTTCCCTACACGCTGACCGAGGTCAACAACGCGCTCTCGGGCGCCGTGGTGCGTGCGGCGCTCGAGCACGACGTCGAGCGCTACACCTACGTCTCCTCCTCGATGGTGTTCGAGCGCGCCACCGAGTTCCCGACCACCGAGGAGTATCTCCTCGACTGCCCCACCCCGCGGTCGGCCTACGGGTTCTCCAAGCTCGCGGGCGAGGTGTACGCGCGCGCCGCTCACGCCGAGCACGGGCTGCGCTACACGATCTGCCGGCCCTTCAACGCCTACGGGCCCGGGGAGCTGCCCGATCCCGGCGAGCCCGGCATCGCCCACGCGGTGCCCGACCTGATCGAAAAGGTCCTCTCGGGCCAGAACCCGCTCGAGATCTTCGGCTCCGGTGAGCAGACCCGGACGCTGACCCACGTCGACGACATCGCTGACGGCATCGTCGCCGCCATGGCCTCCCCGGCCGGGGAGAACGAGGACTTCAACATCTCCGCCTCTCGCGAGCTCACGGTCGCGGAAATCGCCGCCGTGATCTGGGAGGCGTGCGGCAACGACCCCGAGGATCTCTCGCTCAAGCACCTTCCCAGCTTCGAGGTCGACGTCCAGCGACGCTGGCCCTCGGTCGCGAAGGCACGAAACGTGCTGGGATGGGAGGCCGCCATCGACGTTCCCGAAGGCATCGCCCAGACGGTGCAGTGGCTGCGCTCACGGCGCGCCGAGGTCGCGAGCTGAGCGACGGCGTTCACGACCGGGCCGCGCGCGGTTTCGATCGCGCGGCCGAGGACTATGAGCGGGGACGGCCCGGCTACCCGGCGGCGGCGGTCGACGTGCTGGCCGCCGAGCTTGGATTCGGTCCGGGGAGCACCGTCGTCGACCTCGCCGCCGGGACCGGGAAGCTGACGCGGCTCCTGATCCCGACCGGCGCGCGCGTGGTCGCCGTCGAGCCGGTGCCGGGTATGCGCGCCCAGCTCTCGCTCGTCGTTCCCGGGACAGAGATACTGGCGGGCACGGCGGAGGCCATCCCCATGCCCGATGCCGGTGCCGACGCCGTCCTCGTCGCCCAGGCCTTCCACTGGTTCGACACCCCGGCGGCCGCCCGCGAGATCCATCGCGTGCTCGGACCCGGCGGTGGCCTCGGCGTGATCTGGAACGTGTGGGATCACTCGTTCGCCTGGGTGGCGCAGATGCAGGAGCTGATCGGCGCCCACCGGGGCGACACGCCGCAGCGGAGCACGAGCCGGTGGCGCGAGCAGCTCGAGGCCACGGGGTTGTTCACCGCGCTCGCCGATCGTCAGTTTGCCAACGTGGTGCACGGGAGCCTCGACGACCTGCTCGCCCGGAATGCGTCGATCAGCTTCATCGCCACCCTGCCCGAGTCCCAGCGCGCGGAGGTGCTCGATGGGGTGAGGAGGGTGGTGGCCGACCACCCCGAGGCGTACGTCGAGGGTAAGCTGGCGATGCCCTATGTCACGCAGGTGGCGTGGTGCCACGCTGTTGAAAGCTAGGTGCGCTTCCAGTCCTTGCGCGTCATGTTGACGTAGTAGCCGCCGGCGCGGTAGGGCACGTTGCGATTGACGATCTCAGAAAGAGTCGTCGTCGAGGTGATGATCTCCATACCCATCGGCGAGAAGGTGTCCTCGTTGTACACCCGCGGTGCCAGGAGCGGATTCGTGTACACCTGCGAGAACGCGTCTAGTGCCACCATCCGGCCCATCAAGCCCGGGCACACCCCGTTGTCGGGTACCTCCTCGGCGAACAGGCCAACGTAGAACTCGACGTTGTCGACATGGCCGTAGAGCCGGCGCAACTCGTCGCGCACCTCCACGTTGCCGGTGATCTGATCGAAGTCGGTGACCCTTGGAGTCTTCGACACCTCACGGTAATCGTTGTAGGAGCGGAGCTGCACCGCGCGGCCCATCTCAATGCTGAGCTGCTCGACGTACCAGAGGTCATACGGGGTATTGCGCAAGCCGATCTGGCCCGCCGGCTGCTCCGAGGCCGCCTCGAAGATCGGACCGAGCCCGAAGTGCCTCACCATCTCGGTGTTGTAAAGCGTGTCGGCGATAGGAATGCTCTGCCCCCCAATCCTGTAGCTCGTTGGCACCAGGCTGTGCCACCGGTACAGGAGGTTGAACTCGACCGCCATCCAGTTGTTGCGATACCACCGCTGGTTGGGGAAGTCCTTGGGCTCGAGGCTGAGCTTGAAGATCGTCGGAGTGATGTGGTTGATGTAGTCGTCGAGCACGATCTTCAACAGCATCACGGTGAGGATGTTCCGCGTGGTGGCAAACAGGCGCTCGTCGTCCCATCCCGGATACTCGCTTGCCAGGAGCCGCGCGATCCGGTTGTGCTCGCGGAGGAAGAGCACGTTGTGGGCGATGAATCCCACCTGGAGGTTCGAGGTGTCGCTGCCCATGGCGAAGAGTTGGTCGCGCTTCTCGACCGGCAGGTCATCGAAGCGCACCACGCTGAGCAGCGAGAACTCCGGCTTGATCGCACCGTCGTCGCACAGATAGGGCGGAAACTCCTCCCCCCCGATCATCTGGCTCCTCAGCAGTCCCCCCTCGAGCGTGCGCAGCTGCCGCGCAACCGCGGGGGTGAGCCCGTAGAGGTTGGTCAGGTCGATCTCGTGATTGGACTGATTGCGCCGTGGGTCGGGCGGCGTCGCCCGGTCGCTGCGCAGGAAGCCGTCGGTGAACCACTGCGCGAAGTACGAGAACAGCACCGTCGACTTCGGTGATTCGACGAACTGGGTCCGAGTGAAGAGATCCTTGAGGTCGTTGGAGGGCGGCATCTTCGCGGCCAAGGTTCGGTCGACGGGAAGATGCCGGCCGCTCCACGTGCGATCGGTGAGCGAGTCCCACGACGTGTAGTCGGCCATCGTCGAGACCGGATTCGGACGCGTGGGGAACTTGAGGATCGCCAGGTTCGTAAGCCCCGCGTTGACCGCCCGTCGCAGCGGGGAAATCGCCTGAATAACATTCCAGACCGGCTCCCCATGGGTGGTTACGAACGCCTGGATCTTGTTCGCCAAGCCGTCCTTGGAGGTATCCCGCGCCTCGGTGGGCCCGCCGTTCCTTCGCCCCGGGATCTTCGGGAGCGGCGTGTCCCCCAGTACCTTTCCGACCGCGCTGCGCACCGGCGCCACAGGAGGGAACATGCTCCTAACGAGGCTCCTGGTGTCGGTCATGGACGCGAGGATACCCACATCCGCCAGCCCATGTTGCTAACGAGTATGACGCCTTGGGATTTCCTCCACGGCCACTTACCGTTCCCCGCACGTCCGTCTGCTGGGTTCTGAGTTACCCCAACAGTTAACCCTTGTCTTGCCTCCGGTAGGTGGGTTACTTCGGACGGCGCCGTGACGCCGGCTCGAGCGCCGGGTTCGGCCAGCCGCCGTCGGCGGGATTGATGTTGACCCCCGGCGGGACGATCTCGTCGATGCGGTCGAGGATCTCGTTCGAGAGCTCGACGTCGAGCGCCTTGAGCTGCGACTCGAGGTGCTCCATGGTGCGCGGGCCGATGATCGCCGCCGTCACCGCCGGGTGGCGGATCACGAACGCGAGCGCGAGCTCGATCAGCGTCATTCCGTGCTCCTCGGCCAGCCGCGCGAGCGCGTCGGCAGCCTCGAGCTTGCGCTGATTGGTGGGCAGGGACATGTCGAAGCGCGCCGGGATGCGCTCGGCGCGCTGGGAGGCGGGCATCTCCTCGTCCTTGCGGTAGCGCCCCGAGAGCCACCCGCCCGCCAGCGGGCTCCAGGGGATGACGCCCATGCCGTGCCGGCGGCAGGTGGGCAGCACATCCGCCTCGACCGCCCGCACGAGGATCGAGTACGGCGGCTGCTCGCACACGAAGCGCTCGCGCCCCCGGCGCTCGGCCACCCACTGCGCCTCGACAATCTGACTGGCCGGGAAGGTCGAGGAGCCGATGTACCTGACCTTGCCGGCGCGGACCAGGTCGGTGAGCGCCCCCAACGTCTCGTCGATATCGGTCTCGAGCTCGGGCCGGTGGATCTGGTACAGATCGATCCAATCCGTCCCCAGCCGGCGCAGGCTGTTCTCGACCTCCCGGATGATCCACCGCCGCGAGTTGCCGTACTCGTTCGGATCATCACCCATCTTCCCGTGGACCTTGGTCGCGAGCACCACATGCTCCCGGCGCCCACCCGCCAGCGCCTTGCCCACGATCTCCTCCGACTCCCCCCGCGAGTAGACATCGGCGGTGTCGATGAAGTTGATCCCGGCCTCGAGCGCCCGGTGGATGATCCTCACCGACTCGTCATGGTCGCCGTTCCCCCACTCCCCGAACATCATCGCCCCCAAGCACAGCGGGCTGACCATGACACCGGTACGGCCGAGCGGGCGGTAGTCCATGGACTGAACGCTAGCGGGGTGGGGGGCTGGGCGGGGGGGCGGGACGGGCGCGGCGCGGCACGGGCGGGTGCGGCGGGGCGGGGCGGGCACTCGGGCGGGCGCGGGGCGGGCGGGCAGAGGGCGCGGATGCGGCGGGCACCCGGGCGGTCGCGGGGCGGGCGCGGGGCGGTCGAGCACACGACCCGGGTGCGGCGGGCACCCGGGCGGGCGCGCAACGCGGGCGGCGGGCACCCCGACGGGCGCGGGGCGGGCGGGCACTCGGGCGGGCACGGCAACTCGGGCGGGCACGGGAACTCGGGCGGGCACAGGACGCGACCGCGGCGGGCACCCGGGCGGGCGCGGCGGGCACCTGCGCTGGGGCCCAGCGCGGGCTTACGATGCACCAGATTTGCCGTGATGAAAATTGGTAGCTATGCAGTAAAAATTCATCACGGCCCCCCGCCGCACCCCGCCAGGGCCCGCCCATCCCCCCGCCCCCGCCGGGACCGCGCGACCCGCCCCCCGCCACACCCCCGCCGCGCCCCGCCGGGACCGCGCGCCCTACACCCCCACCACCACCCCCACCACCCGCTCCCGATGCCAGCGCGCGTCGCCGAATGCGTGCGCGTTGGCCTTCGCTCGCTTCAGGAAGAAGTGGAGGTCGTGCTCCCAGGTGAAGCCGATGCCCCCGTGCACCTGGAGGGCCGCGGCGGTGACCCGGAAGCCGGCGTCGCTGGCGTAGGCCTTGGCCATGGAGGCGGCCCGGGGGGCCGCGCTGGGCTCGTGGTCGACCGCCCAGGCCGCCCAGTAGGAGAGCGAGCGGGCTCCCTCGACCTCGAGGAGCATCTGGGCGCAGAGGTGGGACACGGCCTGGTAGGCGCCGATGGGCCGGCCAAACTGCCGCCGTTCCTTGGCATAGGAGACGGCCATCTCCATCGCGCGCTGGGCGACGCCGACGTTCTCGGCGGCCAGGGCGGTGACGATGGTGTGGTAGGCGTGGGCGATCCGTGCCGGCTCGAGGGCCAGGGGCTCAGCGGCGGCGCCGTCGAGGGTCACGGTGAAGAGCTTGCGGGTGGGGTCGAGCGACGGCGCGGCTTCGATGCGCACGCCGGGATCGCCGGCCAGGACCAGGTAGTGGCGTCCGTCGGCCCCGGCGACGACGATGAAGTCGGCGCTCGCCGCGTCGGGCACGGCGATCTTCGTCGCGCTGAGAACACCCTCGGAGGCCTCAACCTCCGAGTGGTCGGGCGCCCAACCGGCGTGCTCGTCCCACAGGGCGATCGTCCCCCGTGCCGAGCCGTCGGCGAGCGGCTCGAGCCAGCGCGAGCGCTGCTCGGCGCTGCCCGCGGCCACGAGCAGGAGCGTGGCGGCGACGCTCGAGAAGAAGGGCGCCGGCGCCAGTGCATACCCGAGCTCCTCCTGGATGACCACGAGCTCGACGGCGCCGAGGCCGAGGCCGCCGTCGGCCTCGGGGACGACCAGGCCGGTCCAGCCGAGCTCGGCCAGGGCCTGCCACTGCTCGTCTCGGAAGCCCCGCTCGTCCTCGGCGAGCTCCCTGACCACGGCGGAGGGGTAGCGGGCGGCGAGGAAGTCGCGCGCCGTCCGCTTGATCGCCCGCTGATCGTCGGTGAAGTCGAAGTTCATGCGCTCAGCGCATCCGGGGCAGGCCGAGGACGCGCTCGGCGACGATGTTCTTGAGGATCTCGCTCGTGCCCCCCTCGATCGAGTTGGCGCGGGCGCGCAGGAAGCGATAGGTCCACTCGTCGTCGGCCAGCATCGCCCGGGGCCCCGCGATGTCCATGGCCAGCTCGGTGAGCGACTGGTTGACCTCGGACCAATGCCACTTGCCGAGGGATCCCTCGGGACCGGGGACGCCGTCGCGCATGATCGCCGTGAGCCCGCGGTAGGCGTTCAGGCGCAGGACCTCGGCCTCGATCAGGAGCTGGGCCAGGCGCTGGCGCACGACGGGGTCCTCGCTCGCCGTGCCGCCGTCGGCGCGCGCCCCGCGGGCCTTCTCGATCAGCTCGCCGAGGGCGATCTGGACCGATACCTGCAGGCCGAAGGCGAGGGTGGCGCGCTCGTGCATGAGGGTGGTGATGGCCACCGCCCAGCCGTTGCCCTCCCCTCCGATGATGTTCCCGTGAGGAATCCTCGCCTCCTCGATGAAGAGCTCGTTGAACTCGGCCTCGCCGGTGATCTGGACGAGCGGCCTGATCTGGACGGCGTCCTGCTCCATGTCCATGAGGAAATAGGTGAGGCCCTGGTGCTTGGCCGCCTCGGCGTCGCTGCGCGCGACGAGCATGCACCACTTGGCGTGGTGGGCGTAGGTCGTCCACACCTTCTGGCCGGTGACCACCCATTCGTCGCCGTGCCGCGTGGCGCGAGTCTTCACCGACGCGAGATCCGAACCGGAATCGGGCTCGGAGAACCCCTGGCACCAGATCTCCTCGGCGGAGAGGATCGGCGGCAGGTAGCGTCGCCGCTGCTCCTCGGTGCCGTGGGCGATCACCGTCGGCCCGCCCATGGCCAGGGCGAGGACGTTGGCGGCCTGAGGGGCCTTGGCGCGGACGAGCTCCTCGTTGTAGATGGCCTGCTCGACGAGGGTGGCCCCGCGGCCGCCGTACTCGCTCGGCCACGAGACGCCGGCTAGGCCGGCGGCGTGCAGCTGGCGCTGCCACTCGCGGCGGAAGGCGAAGGCCGCCTCGTCTCCGGTGGGCTCGCGCCCCGGGTGGTTGTCCTTGAGCCAGTCCCGCAGCTCATCGCGGAAGGCAAGCTCACTCGGTGACAGGGTCAGGTCCACGGCCGGCGGATCCTAGACGCCGTCGCGCCGAAGCTCGAATGAGCAGCCGCGGCCCTCGAGCTCGGCGAAGAGGAGCTCGGGCTCGAGGCAGCGCTCGGGCGGGAGGGCGCCCGTCGCCGTCACCTGCCCGCGCGC
>DASZMD010000024.1:0-20482 GCA_035551955.1 Solirubrobacteraceae bacterium
CGCCCGGAGCCCGGCGAAGCCTGAAGCTAACCGAACCTATGGAGTTCCCTTGCGCATACTGATTCTTGGTGGAGACGGCTTCTGTGGCTGGCCCACGTCCCTCCATCTGTCCGCGTGCGGTCACGATGTCGCGATCGTTGACAACCTCGCCCGGCGCAACGCCGACGTCGAGCTCGAGGCCGAGTCGCTGACTCCGATCAAGCCGCTCGGCACGCGCCTGGAGGTGTGGCGCGAGCTCACCGGGCATGAGATCCCGTTCCATCGCATCGACGTCGCGCAGGACTACCGCGAGCTTCTCGACCTGCTGGTCGACTACCAGCCCGATGCCGTCGTCCATTTCGCCGAGCAGCGTGCCGCTCCGTACTCGATGAAGAGCTCGTGGCATAAGCGCTACACGGTGAACAACAACGTCAACGCCACCCACAATCTCCTCGCCGCGCTCGTCGACGCCGAGCTCGACTCCCACGTCGTCCACCTGGGCACGATGGGGGTATACGGCTACGGCACCGCCGGCGTGAAGATCCCCGAGGGCTATCTGCGCGTGCGCTTCGCCAACGACCAGGGTGGCGAGGTCGAGCAGGAGATCCTCTACCCGGTCAACCCGGGCAGCGTCTACCACATGACCAAGACCCAGGATCAGCTCCTGTTCGCGTTCTACAACAAGAACGACGGCACCCGCGTCACCGACCTCCACCAGGGCATCGTGTGGGGGACGCAGACGGCTGAGACCCGCCTGGACGAGCGCCTGATCAACCGTTTCGACTACGACGGCGACTACGGGACGGTGTTGAACCGCTTCCTCATGCAGGCGGCGGTCGGCTACCCGCTCACCGTCCATGGCACGGGCGGCCAGACCCGCGCCTTCATCCACATCCAGGACACCGTTCGCTGCATCCAGCTGGCGATCGAGAACCCGCCCCAGCAGGGCGAGCGGGTCCGCGTCTTCAACCAGATGACCGAGACCCACCGAATCGAGGACCTCGCCCAGCTCGTCTCGCGGCTCACCGGCGCGGAGGTCGACCATGTCGACAACCCGCGCAAGGAAGCGGCGGAGAACGAGCTCTTCGTCGAGAACCAGCACCTGGTCGACCTCGGGCTCAACCCGATCCGACTGGAGGACGACCTGCTCGCGGAGGTCACCGAGATCGCCCGCGCCTACGCCGATCGCTGCGACAAGTCGAAGATCCCCTGCAGCTCGAAGTGGATCCAGCGCAAGGCGCAGGCCAAGGTATTGGCTTAGCTAAGTGAGCACGCCCGCCTCGGATGACCTGAGCGGGAGCCGGGTCCTCGTCACCGGTGGGTCGGGCTTCATCGGCCGGCACGTCGTCGCCGAGCTGACCGCCGCCGGCGCCCACGTTCGGATCGTCGACCTTCTGCCCCATCCCGACCCCTCGGTCGAGATCGTCATCGGCGACCTCGCCGAGCCCGAGGTCGTCGAGGACTCGCTGCGGGGCGAGATCGATGCCATCGTCCACCTCGCCGCCCAGACCTCGGTGCTCAAGTCGCTCGAGCATCCCGAGCTCACCCAGCGAAACAACGTCACCGCCACGGCGGCGCTGCTCGAGGCCGCCCGGGTCGCGGGGGTGAAGACGCTCGTCTTCACCTCGACCAACGCCGTCGTGGGCCCGATGGAGGGCCCGGCGATCTCAGAGTCCTCGCGCCTGCGGCCACTCACCCCCTACGGGGCGACCAAGGCCGCGGGGGAGATGCTCATGTCCGCCTACACCGAGAGCCTCGGCGTGCGCTGCGCCTGCCTGCGGCTGACCAACGCCTACGGCCCGGGCATGCAGGCCAAGGACAGCATCGTCGCCCGCCTCATGCGCGCCATCCGCACAGGCGGGACGTTCGAGATCTACGGCGACGGCACCCAGGTGCGCGACTACGTCCACGTCAGCGACATCGTCGCTGCCATGCGCCTCGCCCTCGCCGACGAGTCCTGGCGCGGCCCTACGGTGATCGGCAGCGGCACCTCGCTCTCGGTGCTCGAGGTCGTCGCCGCCGTGGAGGAGGTCAGCGGCGCGAGCATCTCCGCCCGCCACGGCCCTCCCAAGCCCGGTGAGATGCCCGCGGTGATCGTCGACAACAGCCGCGCCCGCGCGGCCGGATGGTCCCCCCGCTACGACCTCGCCGGCGGCCTGGTCGGCGTGTGGGAGGAATGGTCGACCGCCGACCTCGCCGTCCTGGCCGCGCCCCGGTGACCGACGTGGCCGCCACGCAGCCATTCGCCACCGCGGCCGAGGTGGCCCGCCTGCGCCCCGAGGAACGCGCGGCCGCCGCTGCCTTCCTGAGCGCCCATCCTCCCGGTGCGGGGGCGCCCCTGGCCGTGGTCATCGCCGCCTTCAACGAGGAGCCGACGGTGGCCGAGGTCGTGGCCGAGATCCCCAAGGAGGCGGCGGGGCTGGCCAGCGAGGTCATCGTCGTCGTCGACGGGGCGCAGGACGCCACCGCCGAGCAGGCCCTGTCGGCCGGCGCGCTGGTGTGCGACGTCGACGTCAACCGCGGCCAGGGCGCGGCCCTCCGCCTCGGCTACTGGCTCGCCCGCGCCCGCGGCGCTCAGGTCATCGCCACCCTCGACGCCGACGGCCAGTACGAGCCCGAGGAGCTCGACCGGGTGATCGAGCCGATCATCTCCGGCCGCGCCGATTTCGTCACCGGGTCGCGCCGGCTCGGCGCCGAGCTCACGACCGACGCCATGCGCCACGCCGGGGTGATCGTCTTCGGCGCCATCATCACCGTGCTCATCCGCCAGCGCATCACCGATCCCGCCTGCGGCCTGCGTGCCATGCGCGCCGAGGTGACCGCGGGGGTGACGCTCGAGCAGCGCCAGTACCAGGCGTCGGAGCTGATGATCAGCGCCGCCCTGAACGGCTTCCGCGTGGCCGAGGTCCCCACCACCATGCGCGACCGCGGCCAGCACGCGACCAAGACCAAGAAGGGCGGCAACCTCCGCTACGGCCTGCGCTTCGGTCGCGCCGCCCTGATGACGTGGAACCGAGACCGCCGTAAGCGGTCCCGCCGCCGCGCCTAGGGCGCCTGGTCGGTGTTGACGGCCTGGATGGTGCGGTCCGGGCGGGGGCGGACCTTGACTGCGGGCATCAGCCCCCACGAGCGGAGTGCCGCGCGGATGCGGCTGTGCTCGGAGAAGACCCAGAACTCGTAGAGCGCGAACTTGGCGACGAAGAGGACGGCGAACACGGCCAGGTAGGACGCCGTCACGAGGATCACCCGGATGCCATGGTGGGCGGGGATGCTCTGCACCTGTGCGTTCGTCCACGCCGTGGAGAGGGAGGTCAGGACCAGGCTGATGAGTGAGGTGAGCGCGTAGCCGAAGACCTCGCGGCCGAACTCGGGACGCCCGCGACGGCGCCACGCCCACCGCCGGTTGAGGATCCAGTTGGGTATCGCGCCGGCGACGAAGGCGCAGATCGAGTCGGTCGTCGTATTCACGTGGAAGACGAACAAGATCGCGAACACGATCGCGCTGGTGGCTGCCGCGACGACGGAGCCGAGCGCGTAGCGAGTGATGCGAACACCGAGAGCCGAGCGGCGCAGCTCATGAAAGCGGGCGAAAGACAAGTACCTAAAGCCTACCGTTTCGGGGCACGGGACACGATTCGCGCCGCGGTCGCCGATCCCTGTTCACACCGCACGCGCGGCGGCCGCCTCGCTCATCGAGAGGATGCGGCGCACGAAGCGCCCGGTGCGCTCGGGGAGCGCGGCGGTGGGGAACCACTGCACCTCGGCGATCTCGATTCCGTCGGCTACCGGGGTGACACCGTCGACGGCGGCGTGGAAGCAGAACATGGTGTCGTTGCGGTGCTCATAGCGGGCGAAGAAGTCGCCGAGGGCCACCCAGTCGGCGATCGAGAGCCCGAGTTCCTCGTGCGTCTCGCGGCACGCCGCCGCGAGCGGCGCCTCGCCGCGCTTGATCGCGCCCCCGGGCATGTCCCATGCGCGCCGGTCGCCGTAGGTGTGGCGGACGAGGAGGACCTCATCGCCGCGGGTGATCGCGCACTTGACCCCGCGCTGGCGCGGTCGCGCCACGAACCAGTAGACGCGGGCCAACTGATAGGCCACGCGGTAGCAGCGTGAGAGCAGCCATTTACGGTCGACCATAGGTGGTGAGTGTAGGCAGGGGCGGGCGAGCCTAGTCCTCGCCCTTGAGCCCGATCGGCGCGGCGAGCACGGCGTCGGGGATCCCGAAGGCGTCGATGAGCAGCCCGGCCTCGCCGCGCACCTCGTCGCACAGGCGGTTGACCTCCCGGGTGATGGCCTTGCAGCGGGCGCTGTTGAGGCGGCCGTGCTCCTCGAAGAAGCCGCGGTCCTCCTCGAGGTTGGAGAGGGCGTAGAGGTCGCACAGGCGGTTCAGCGGCGCCGTCAGGCTCTCGTCCTGGCAGCGCCCGATGGCGCCGATGAAGGACTCGAGGATCAGGCGGTCGCTGTGGGCGCGGGCGGCGTTGATGGCGTGGTCCTGGACGGCTCGGAAGACCTCGAAGGGGTCGTAGCCCTCGGACAGCCCGCGCTTGAAGCGGTTGGCCACCGAGGCGACGATGTGGCCCTCGCGCCATGAGAAGAGGTCGAGCTGGTAGTCGCGGTCGAGCAGGTTGCGGCTCTCGTCGCCGCTGGGGACGACGTCGGAGATGACCTGGGCGATCTTGCGTGCGAAGAGGCGCTCGAGCACGGTGTCGACGACCTGGGAGGCGACGAAGGTGACGAGGCCGACGGGGTTGAGGTCGCCGACGTGGTCGGCGTAGTTGGTGAGCAGGCCCTTGGCCGCGAGCAACATGAGGACGGTGTTGTCGCCCTCGAAGGTGGTGAAGATGTCGACGTCGGCGCGGAGGGCCGCGAAGCGGTTGACCGCCATGTAACCGGCGCCCCCACAGCACTCGCGGCAGGTCTGAATCGTGTGGATGGCGTGCCAGCTCGTGGTCGCCTTCATCGCCGCCGCCAGCGACTCGAGCTCGCGCCGGTCCCGATCAGGTGCGTCGGCCGCCTGGCGGGCCCCTTCGCCGGGCGTCTCCGCGGCGGCCGGGCGCGTCCCGTCGCGCGCCGCCTCAGCCGCGCGGACCGCCGTGGCGCCGGCGCCCGGCGCGACGGTTCCGCCGCTGAACACCTGGTGGAACTTCGCCGTCAGCTCCTGCTGGGCGAAATGCAGGGCGTAGGTCTTGGCCAGTGCGGGCATCAGGCGGCGCTGGTGGGTGCGGTAGTCGAGCACCGCCACTTCCTCGCCCCCGGGGGGGCCGAACTGGTGGCGGCGCAGCCCGTAGCGGATGGCGATGGTGAGGGCCGTCTTGGCGGTGGTGACCGACGCCGAGGAGATGCTCACGCGTCCCTGCACGAGCGCGCCCAGCATGGTGAAGAAGCGCTTGTTGGCGTTGTCGATCGGGCTCGTGTACGTGCCCCCCGGGGTGACGTCGCCGTAGCGATTGAGCAGCGCCTCGCGGGGGACGCGCACGCCGTCGAACCAGATCCGGCCGTTGTCGACGCCGTTGAGCCCCATCTTCTCGCCCGAGTCCTCGATCCGCACGCCCTCGCACACGTTCCCGTGCTCGTCGCGGATGGGGACGACGAGGGCGTGGACGCCCTGCGACTGCCCGCCGACGATGAGCTGGGCGAACACCGCGGCCAGCCGGCCGTGGCAGGCGGCATTGCCGATGTACTCCTTGCGCGCGTCCTCGGTCGGGGTGTCGATGACGAACTCGCTGCTCGCCGGGTCGTAGGTCGCGGTGGTGCCGAGCGCCTGCACGTTCGAGCCGTGGCCGGTCTCGGTCATGGCGAAGCACCCGGGGAGGGCGAGGGTGGCGATGTCCTCGAGATAGCGGTCGTGATGGAGCTTGGTGCCGAGCTGCTGGACGACGCCGCCCCACAGCCCGAACTGCACCCCGACCTTGACCAGGAGCGAGAGGTCGCCGAGGGCGAGGGTCTCGAAGGAGGCGACGTTGGCGCCGGGGTCGCCGCCGCCCCCGTACTCGACCGGGAAGCCGAGCGCGGTCCCGCCCTCCTCGGCCAGGAGCTTCGCCCACTGGAACACCCGCTCGCGGTACTCGGGGGTGGGCATGGCGATCACCGGCGCGAACTCAGGCCGCGCGAGGCGCTCACGCACGATGTCGCGGATCTCGGCGTAGGGGCCGTCGAGGAGACGCTGGAGGGCGGAGGGATTGAAGGACGAGCTCGGGGCGGTGACGGTCATGCCCGGAGAATATGCCCGCAACGGGCCGCCCGGTCACAAATTCACCCGTTTGGGAAACGTCGCCCCGGCGTATATTCGGATAAGTGGAGCGCGTGGTTCCATGAGCGTCGCTGAGGCCGCCGCTCCCGCCGAGGGGCGGGCCGGCAAGCAGCCCAGCGTCGCGTTCGTGTTTGCCGGACTGATGCTCGTCCTGCTCATGGCGGCGCTCGATCAGACGATCGTCTCCACCGCGCTGCCCACCATCGTCGGCGACCTCGGCGGACTGAACCACATCTCCTGGGTCGTCACCGCCTATCTGCTCGCGCAGACCGCGGTCACGCCCATCTACGGCAAGCTCGGGGATCTCTACGGGCGCAAGGTCGTCCTCCAGGCCGGCCTCGTCGTCTTCCTCATCGGCTCGGCCCTGTGCGGGCTGAGCCAGAACCTGACCGAGCTGATCGCCTTCCGCGCCCTCCAGGGGCTGGGCGGCGGCGGCCTCATCGTCAGCGCCCAGGCGGCGATCGGCGACGTCGTCTCCCCACGCGAGCGCGGCCGCTACCAGGGCTACTTCGGCGCCGTCTTCGGCCTCGCCAGCGTCATCGGCCCGCTCATCGGCGGGTTCTTCACGAGCAGCCTGACCTGGCGCTGGATCTTCTACGTCAACCTCCCCATCGGCGTTCTCGCCTTCATCGTCCTGGCGGCGGCCTTCCCCGACCGCTCCGACCGAGTCCCGCACCGGATCGATTACCTCGGGGCCGGGTTCCTGGCCTCGGCCCTGGCGGCGATCGTCCTCCTGACCACGCTCGGGGGCACGAGCTATCCGTGGGACTCGGCCTTCATCATCGGGCTCGGCGCCGGGGCGGTCGCCCTGCTCCTGGCCTTCGTCTTCGTCGAGCACCGCGCCCCGGAGCCCGTCCTCCCCCTGCGCCTGTTCCGCAACCGCGTGTTCGCGGTCACCGCCGGGATGGGCTTCGTGGTCGGCTTCGCCCTCTTCGGCTCGGTCGTCTACATCCCCCTCTTCCTCCAGGTCGTCAACGGCGCCAGCCCCACCGGCTCGGGCCTGCGCCTGCTCCCGCTCATGGCCGGGCTCCTCACCACCTCGATCATCTCGGGACGGCTGATCAGCCGCACCGGCCACTACAAGATCTTTCCCGTCCTCGGCACGGCGGTGATGACCGCCGGGCTCGTCCTCCTCTCGACCATGAGCGCCTCGACGACGAGCCTCGAGTCCTCGCTCTACATGCTTGTGGTCGGGCTCGGTCTCGGGAGCACGATGCAGGTGCTCGTCCTCGCCGTCCAGAACTCGGTCGACTACCACGACCTCGGGGTTGCCACCTCAGGAGCGACGCTGTTTCGGTCGATCGGCGGCGCCGTGGGTACGGCGGTCCTCGGCTCGATCTTCGCCAATCGCCTGAAGACCAACCTGGCGAGCGCGCTCCTGCACCTGCGGGGGTCACTCTCACCGGTGATCGCCACGAAGATCCAGGCCGGTGCCGACAATCCGGCAGCCCTCAAGAAGCTGCCGCCCACCCTGCACACCGCCTACGTCCACGCCTTCACCACCGCCCTCAGCCCCGTGTTCGTGGTCGCGGCCGGGGCGGCGGCGGCGGCCTTCCTCCTCAGCGTGCTCCTGGAGGAGCGGCCGCTGCGCGACTCGGTCAGTGCCGCCTCGGGAATCGGCGAGGGCTTCGCCGTGCCCAAGGACACCGACTCACTCGCCGAGATCTCCCGCGCGCTCGGCGTCCTCCTCGGCCGGGAGGGGCGGCGCCGGGTGGTGGAGCGCCTGGCCCAGGAGGCCGGCGTCGACCTGTCACCGGCGGCGTGCTGGCTGCTCGTGCGCCTGAGCGAGGACCCCCATACCGACCTCGAGGAGGTCTCGCGCCGCTTCGACGTGCCGCTCGAGGTGACGAGGAAGGCGCTCGAGGAGCTCGAGGAGCGAGGGATGGTGGTCGAGGCCGAGTCCGCCGACGACGGCGGTCCGACCCATACGGTGACGCCGGCGGGGCAGGAGGCGGTCGCGAAGCTGGTGGCCGCGCGCCGGGCGAGCCTCGCGCGCCTGCTCGACGGCTGGTCGCCCGAGCAGCACGTCGACGTCGCGCACCTCCTCACGCGGCTCGCCCACGAGCTCGTGCGCGAGCGTCCGGCCGACGCCCCGGTCGGAGCCTGAGCCCTACTTCTTGGGCGCCGGCGGGAGGCCGAGGGGCTGGAAGAGGCGGCCGCGGACGAAGCGGCCGAAAGGCTTGTTGGAGAGCAGGCCGCTGATTCCGAGGAGGATGACGAGCACCCCGGCGACGAGGGCCACGCCGGCCAGGATCTTCGGCCAGTGGGTGCGGAAGGCGCGGCGCACACGCGCCAGGAGCGCCACCGCCCGGTCGCCGGCCACCGCGATGATGATGGCGATGGCGATCAGGGGGAGTACGAAGCACACGTTGAAGAGGACGAGCAGGAAGACCTGACGAGGGATCGAGATCCCTGAGCCGACGACCGCGGCGATGGCGGCGAAGTAGGGGAAGGCGGTCGGGAGCTCGACGGCGGTGATGGTGGCGCCGAGGATCGCGCTCGAGCGCTCGCGGTTCCGCGGCCGCCTGGGCTCGGCTCTGGCGAGCTCGTGCCGCTTATGCCACAGCACCCCAGAGGCGATGATCATCCCCGCGCCGGCGATGATCTCGATCACGTGACGCGCGGTGTGGCCGGGGCGGGCGACGAGATCGACGATGAGCTCGCCGGGGCCGAGGACGATGAGCAGGCCGCCGAGCAGGTAGACCACGAACACTCCGACGGTGAACCCGATGACGCGGCGCACCGCCCGCTTGCCTTCGGCCATGTAGAGCGCCGGGGCGATCGTCGTCGGATTCAGCGAGTCGGCAAGTCCGATCGAGACGACGATGCCGATCAGGCGCAGCATGCAGCCATTCTCCCCGCGTGGCGCGCGCGCATGCGGCGCGGGTCAGGCGAAGTGCAGCTCTTCGGACTCGTCGTCGGACGCCGGGCGCTCGCAGGTGGGGCACCACCAGCGCGCCTCCATCGGCGTTCCGCACACCGAGTGGCGGGGGGCTTCGGCGCCTTCGGCGTTGCGTGCGCCCCAGCCCGCCAGCAGCCGCAGGGCGCCCGCTAGCTCGCGTCCGGCCGCGCTCAGCTCGTAGACGAAGCGTGGCGGGCGCCGCGAATACGGGCGGGCGACGACGAGGGCGCCGCGCTCGAGGTGGCGCAGGCGCTGGGTGAGGACGTTGGGGGCGATCCCGCGCACGTCCTCCTGGAGCTCGCCGAAGCGCCGGGGGCCGTCGAGCAGGGCGTCGACCACGAGCAGCGTCCACCGGTCGCCGACGGTGGCGAGGGCGTCAGCCAGGGCGGCCCGGCCGGGGTCGTCGGGGGCGGGGGTGTCGGCGTCAGGGGACGTGCCGGGGATCGTACGGGCGGGCACAAGGTGTTACAGTAGCGACTTGCATATTGCAAGTAACTAGTTTCGGTGGTGGATTGGTACCCCGCCGAGCCAGCCATCAGGAGACCGCACCATGAATCTTCTTCTCGAGCTCGAGAGCTCCGTGCAAACGGCAGTCGAGCGCGTCGGCCCCACCGTCGTCGGCCTCGGCCGCGGCTGGGGCGTCGGATCCGGCGTCATCATCGCCCCCGGCCGCGTCCTCACCAACGCCCACAATCTGCGGCACGACGAGACCACCATCAGCTTCGCCGACGGCCGCCGCGCGCCCGCTCGCGTCGCCGGCGTCGACCACGACATCGACCTCGCCGTGCTCGACGTCGACACCGCCGACCTCGCACCCGTCGAATGGTCCGAGGGGACCGACGAGGTTCCGATCGGCCGCGCCGTGCTCGCCCTCGCCAACCCCGGCGGGCGCGGGCTCCGCGTCACCCCCGGCTTCGTGTCGGCGAGCGCGCGGAGCTTCCGTGGCCCCCGAGGCCGCCGCATCGCCGGCGCGCTCGAGCACACCGCGCCCCTCCCGCGCGGCTCCTCGGGTGGCCCGCTCGTCGACCTCGACGGGCACCTGCTCGGCATCAACTCGGTCCGCGTCGACGGCGGCCTGATCCTGGCCATCCCCGTCGACGCCTCCCTGCGCGAGCGGATCGACGCGCTGGGTCGCGGCGAGGCGCCCAAGCGCGCCCGGCTCGGCGTGGCCATCGCCCCCCCGCGGGTAGCGCGCCGGCTGCGCCGCGCCGTCGGCCTGCCCGAGCGCGAAGGCGTGCTCGTGCGCGACGTCGAGAACGACAGCCCCGCTGCCGCCGCCGGGATCGAGCGCGGTGACCTGCTCGTGGCCGCGGGCGGTCAGCCGCTTGGCCGCGTGGAGGCGCTGTACGAGGCGCTCGACGCCGCCCACGCCGACGGCCGGCTCGAGCTCACGGTCGTGCGCGGCACCGACGAGCGCACGGTGGAGGTGGTGTTCGCATGAGTGAGGTTCTTCAGGGCGCACCGCCCGAGCCCCCCGAGACCGATGCGGCCGCCACCGAGGCGGCGGCCCTCGATGCCTACTCGCGCATCGTCGTCGACATCTCCGAGCGCCTCGCGCCCTCGGTGGCCAACCTGCGGGTGACCCGCCCCTCGCGCGGCGGGCACGTCCCCGCGGGCGCGGGGAGCGCCGTCGCGCTCACCCCCGACGGCTTCCTCATCACCTCGGCCCACGTGGTGGCGGGGCCCGGGCGCCAGGGCCGCGCCTCGTTCGTGGACGGGCGCGAGCTCAGCTTCCGCGTCGTCGGCATCGACCAGCTGTCGGATCTGGCCGTCCTGCGTGCCGAGGGCAACGGGCTCACGCCGGTCACCCTCGGGGACGCCGAGCGCCTGCGCGTGGGGCAGCTGGTGGTGGCGATCGGCAACCCCAACGGGTTCGCCGGGTCGGTCACCGCGGGCGTGGTCTCCGCCCTCGGGCGCTCGCTCCCGGCCCGCTCCGGACGCTCCGTGCGCTACATCGACAATGTCATCCAGACGGACGCCGCCCTGAACCCCGGCAACTCCGGCGGCGCGCTCGTCGACAGCACCGCCTCGCTGGTGGGGATCAACACCGCGGTGGCGGGCGTCGGCCTCGGCCTGGCCGTGCCCATCAACACCGCCACGCGCCAGATCGTCGCTGCGCTGATGCGCGAGGGACGGGTGCGCCGCGCCTACATCGGGATCGGGGGCGGCCCGCGGCCGTTGCCGCCCAACGCGCGAGCCCGCCTCGGGCGCACGGCGGCGGTGGAGATCGTCCAGGTAGTCCCCGGTGGGCCCGCCCACCGCGCGGGACTCCTGGTCGAGGACCTCATCGTCGAGATCGCCGGCCATCACGTCGAGAGCGTCGAGGATCTCCAGCGGGCGATGACCGCGGAGGCGATCGGGCAGCCGGTGCCTGTCCGGGTCATCCGCGGCGACCGCGAGCTCGAGCTCGAGTTGCGGCCGGTCGAGCTGGGCGACTAACGCCGGCGGCCGGTGTGCCGCTACACTCCGTGACTGGCGCCGGGGCGGCGTTCCTTGTGACGCCCCGAGCCGGAAGCCCGAACCACTCGACCGAAACTGGAAGCGCGCACATGGCTCGCGGAGACGTTCGGATCGCTGTCACCCTCGCCTGCGAGGAGTGCAAGCGCCGGAACTATCAGACCAATAAGAGCAAGCGGAACAATCCGGAGCGGATTCAGCTCCGGAAGTACTGCCGCTGGTGCCGGTGCCACAGGCCGCACCGCGAGACGCGCTGAGCGTGCAGGAGCATCCGTGGCACGGAATCGCAAACGCGCCAAGGAACGGCGGGCCCGCCGTCCTCAGTCCGGCGCTGCCGGCGTAGCGGTCGCTCGCGGCGCGCGCGATGAGCGCGCGGCGCCGCCCCCGATCGAGCACGCCACGCCCGACGTCGACCTCGCCCAGGCTCAGCTCGCGCTCGGGCGCCCCGAGCTCACCGGCGAGCAGACTCCCGCCGAGATCGAGGCGCTGACCGAAGCCGAGGAGCGCGAGGAGGAGCTCGAGGACTACGGGACCGCCGGCAGTGGCATCCCGGGCGTGATGCCGGGCCAGCCGCACGTCATCACCGCGGACGACGAGCTCGAGGAGTTCGAAGCCGCGGACGACGAGCTCGACGAGGGCGCCGGAGGCGGTGGTGGCCGTGGCCGCGAGCGTGGCTTCGGCGGTGACGGCGGCGGTGGTGGGGGCGAGCTCGGGCCCCCGAGCGCGTCGGTGCCCGAGCCTCGCATCCTCCCCGGGAGCCGGCTCGTCAACTTCCTGCGGGGAAGCTGGCGCGAGCTTCAACGGGTACAGTGGCCGGACCGCCGGCAGGTAGTGCAGGCCACGGGAGTCGTGATCGGGTTTGTGATCGTCGCCGGTCTGTTCCTCGGGGGCGCCGACTGGGTGGCCGGCAAGATCGTCACTTTCGTCCTGAAGTAGGGCTCAGGCCGGGGATACCTTTTACGACGCGGCGCGGCGAACGGCCCGCTGCTGAGGAGACTGAGAAGAAAGCATGTTTCGCTGGTACGTCGTCAACACTTATTCCGGACACGAGAACAAGGTCAAGCACAACCTGGAGCACCGGGTGGTCTCGCTGAACCAGCAGCGCGCCGTGCGGCAGATCGTCGTGCCCACCGAGACGGTGTCCGAGATGAAGGACAACCAGAAGGTGACCGTCGAGAAGCGAACCATGCCCGGCTACGTGCTCGTGAACATGGACCTCAACGAGGACTCGTGGTCGCTCGTCAAGGGCACGCCCGGGGTCACCGGCTTCGTGGGCGCCTCCAACGAGCCGGTGCCCCTGACCCAGGCCGAGGTCGACCGCCTGCTCCACCAGGAGACGGCGGAGCGGCCCCGCAGCCGCGCCCAGTTCGCCATCGGCGAGTCGGTCAAGGTCATCTCCGGGCCGCTGTCTGACTTCTCGGGCGAGATCTCCGAGGTCAACGAGGACGCCCAGCGCCTCAAGGTCCTGGTCTCGATCTTCGGCCGGGAGACCCCGGTCGAGGTCGGCTTCGATCAGGTCAAGAAGATGTAGCTATGGTTGAGCGCGCGTAATGGCCAAGAAAGTCCTCACCACCATCAAGCTTCAAGCCGTCGGCGGCCAGGCCAGTCCGGCCCCGCCGGTCGGCCCTGCCCTCGGACAGCACGGCGTCAACATCATGGAGTTCGTCAAGTCCTTCAACGCCCAGACGCAGTCCGACCTGGGCACGGTGATCCCGGTCGAGATCACCGTCTACGAGGACCGCTCCTTCACCTTCGTAACCAAGAGCCCGCCCGCGGCGATCCTCATCAAGCAGGCGCTCTCGCTCGACAAGGGCTCGCCCGAGCCCAACCGCAACAAGGTCGGCAAGATCACCCAGGCGCAGCTGCGCGAGATCGCCGAGAAGAAGATGAACGATCTGAATGCCAACGACCTCGAGCAAGCGGCGAAGATCATCGCCGGCACGGCGCGGTCGATGGGCGTGGAGGTGGTCTGAGGCGATGGCCAAGCACGGCAAGAAATATCTGGACGCCAAGCAGCGCTACGACCGCGAGCGCGAGTACGAGCCCGCCGAGGCGATCACGCTGATCAAGGAGCTCAAGATCGCGAAGTTCGACGAGTCGGTCGAGGTCCACGTCCGCACCGGACTCAACGTCCGCCACGCCGACGAGCAGCTGCGCGGCACCATTGCGCTGCCCAACGGCCTCGGCAAGGACGTCAAGGTCGCCGTCTTCGCCCAGGGTGACAAGGCGCGCGAGGCTGAGGAGGCGGGCGCCGACGTGGTCGGGGCCGAGGATCTCGCAGCCCGGATCCAGGAGGGCTTTGACGACTTCGACGTCGCCATCGCCACCCCCGACCTGATGCCCGTCGTCGGGCGCCTCGGCCGCATCCTCGGTCCGTCGGGGAAGATGCCCAACCCGAAGGTGGGAACGGTGACCATGGACGTGGCCAAGGCGGTGCAGGAATCGAAGGCGGGGAAGGTTGAGTACCGGACCGACCGCACCGCGATCGTGCACCTGGTGATCGGCAAGAGCGACTTCGAGGACACCAGCCTGCTCGAGAACTACGCGGCGGTGATGGACGAGCTGATCCGGGCCAAGCCCTCGGCGGCCAAGGGCCGCTACATCCGTTCGGTCACCTTCGCCACCACCATGGGCCCGGGCGTCAAGGTCGATCCCACCCGCACCCGCGACCTCGTGGAGGAGCCGGCGGCGGCGTAGACTGACGCAAGCATCTGAAAGAGACGACGCCCCAGACCTCCGGCCCGCGCCCAGCGCGCTAAGTCCGGAGCAGGCGGAGCCTCGAAGCCGAGCCTTGCGCTCCGCTCTCGACGCCCGCCTGATCTGGCGGGCGTTTCTCGTGAGAGGAACCAAGAGAGCGCTATGAACCGAGAAGAGAAAGCAGCCGTCGTCGAGGAGATCGCCGGCCAGATCACGGCCTCCGAGGCCGTGTTCGCCGTCGACTACCGCGGGCTGACCGTCCCCCAGGCGGCCGAGCTCCGCACCAAGCTCCGCGACGCCGACGCCAGCTTCCGCGTCGTCAAGAACTCGCTCACCGAGCGCGCCGCCGACCGCGCCGGCGCCGAGGCGCTCAAGGAGTTCCTCGTCGGCCCCACCGCCCTGACCATCGTCAACGGCGACGCTGCCCTCGCGGCCAAGACCCTGAGCGACACCGCCCGCGCCCTGCGCGGCCTGCTCGAGTTCAAGGGCGGCCTGATGAACGGCGCGGCGTTGACCGCCCAGGATGTGACGGCGATCGCGCGCCTGCCCTCACGCGACGTGCTCAACGGCCAGCTCGTGGGCATGGTCGCCGCGCCGCTGGTCGGGCTCGTGCGCGGGCTGAACGCGCTGCTGGCCGGAGTGGCGGTCCAGCTCGCCCAGGTGCTCGAGCAGCGGGGTGGCGTGGAGTCGGCTGGCGCCGACTCCAGTGCGAGTTCGGTCGTGGGTGCGGACGGTGGTGGCGATGCCGGCGCCGAACTCGCGGGTGGTGGCGGGGCGGGGGTGCCGGAGGCCGCGGCGGCTGTGGCTGAGGCGGAGGTGGCGGTGGCGGAGGCCGAGGCGGCTGCGCCGGAGGCCGAAGCGGCTGAGCCCGAGGCTGAGGTGGCGGCGCCGGAGGCGGAGGCGGCTGAGCCCGAGCCCGAGGCGGCGGCGCCGGAGCCCGAGCCCGAACCGGAAGCGCCCGAGCCGGAAGCGGCTGCGCCGGAGCCCGAGCCCGAGGCGCCCGAGCCCGAACCCGAGCCCGAGCCCGAACCCGAAGCGGCTGCGCCCGAACCCGAAGCGCCTGCGCCAGAGCCCGAGCCCGAACCCGAAGCGCCTGCGCCCGAACCCGCGGCCGCCCCCGCCGCGCCCCCCGAGCCTGCCGGTGAGCCGGAGGCGCCCACCGGCCCGGCCGCCGTGGCGACAACTTCTCAAGAAACCGATCAGGACGCAGCGTCGGAAGACGCGTCCGACGCATAAGGAGGACAACCGATGGCCACTACTGCAGAGTGGATTGAAGAGCTCAAGAGCATCTCGGTGCTCGAGCTCGCCGAGCGCATCAAGGCGCTCGAGGAGGAGTTCGGCGTCTCGGCGACCGCGGTCGCCGCGGCAGCCCCGGCCGCTGCGGCGGGCGGCGGTGCCGAGGAGGAGGAGGAGCAGACCAGCTTCGACGTCGTGCTGACGGCGGCGGGGGACAAGAAGATCCAGGTGATCAAGGTCGTGCGCGCGGTCACCGGCCTCGGGCTCAAGGAGGCCAAGGCGCTCGTCGACGAGGCCCCCAAGCCCGTCAAGGAGGGAGTCGACCGGGCCGAGGCCGACAAGCTCAAGGCCGACCTCGAGGAAGCCGGCGGGAGCGTCGAACTGAAGTAATTCGGAGGCCCCGGGTCTTTACGGCACCGTGAGTGCCGCAAAGACCCGGGGCCCCCCCACAGCGGCATCGCCAAGCCACCAAGCGCCCCATCGAGCCGATGAGCAGGCGCCCCGCCCCCTGCGGCCAACTACTGATCCCCCACGGGGGTCTCCCGCTCTAGTTTTCCTGCCCCCGAGCCGATTATGGGGGCATGGGAGCCATCGCAGCGTCGAAGCCGGTTCTTCCGCTTCGCGTGATGCCGCTCCGGACGCTCTCGGACGAGCGTCTGGCAGAGCTGGCCAGCGCCGGACACTCCGACGCCTTCGGGACGCTCTACGAGCGCTACCGGGACGCGCTCTCCAAGTACTGCCGCTCGATAGTGCGTGATGCCGAGGACGCGGGCGACGCGCTTCAGAACACCATGCTCTCGGTGCTGCGTGCGCTTCAGGGCCGCGGTCCTTCGGGACCCGTCCGCCCGTGGCTCTACCGGATCGCCCACAACGAGTCAATCACGATCATGCGCCGCCGCCATCCGCATGAGGAGCTCTCGACCGAGACGCCTGACCGCGTCGACACCGAGTACGCCAGCTTTGCCAAGGCCCGCCTTGACGCGCTCCTCGCCGACCTGATGGCGCTCCCCGAGCGCCAGCGGGGGGCGCTCGTGATGCGCGAGCTCGGGGGACTCGAGTATTCGGAGATCGGGGACGCGCTCAATATGTCCGCCGTCGCCGCTCGTAAGCACGTGTTCGAGGCGCGCGTCGCCCTTCACGACATCGCCGACGGCCGCGACACCGCCTGCACCGACATCGTCCGCCGCATCTCGGACGGGGATGGGCGTGTTCTTCGCGCCCGCAGCGTGCGCGGTCACCTGCGCGGCTGCCCTTCGTGCTCGGCCTTCGAGCGAGGACTGCGCGCGCGTCGCGGGACCCTGGCCCTGATCCCGCCGCTTCCGCTCGCCGCGACCGGTGCCGTGCTCGCCGCTGCTCTGCACGGAGGCGCGACCACCGGCTCGGGCCTGGCCGCGGGAAGCTCGGTCGCCGGCGGTTCGGTGGCGGGCGGCTCGATCGCCGCGGGATCTTTGGCCGCGGTCGGCTCGGTCCTCGGCGGGGGTTCGTTCGCCGCCGTCAAGGGACTCATCGCCGCGGGCGCCGTCGCCGTCGCCGGTGCCGGCGTCATCGTCGGTACCGGCATCAGCGCCCAGGCCTCGCACTCCCAGCACAGCGCCGCCGTCGTGACTCACGCGTCCCGGCATGCACGGATGCGAGCAGCCACTGTCGCACGAAGCCCGGTTGCCAAGCACGTGCACCTCGCCACCGCACACGCGTACACACCGCCCGCGCCGAAGGTCCACCGGGTCCCGAACCTGGTGACGACGACGGCGAACAGCGCGCCCAACGGCGCGGCGGTGCCCGCTCCGCCCCCCACGTCCGCGCCGACGATCTCCAAGCCCAACAAGCAGGCGCCCACCGCTTCCGTGCCCGTGGCGGTGACCACGCCCGCCACGACGCCGACCGCGCCGCCCGCCACCACGACCGCTCCCACCACGACGCCGGCTGCCGGGGCGTCCGCGGCTTCGTCGCCGACGGCATGGATCAACGCGATCATCGCGAGCGCGCTGAGCACCGCGGGCGCCGACGTGGCCGCCGCCGAGGCGCAGGTCCAGGCCCAGCTCACGGCGGCCGGGGTGTCGCCCACGACCGTCAGCTCGACGATTCAGGGCCTGATCGGCTCGATCCTCTCCGGCGGGCACCCCTAGCGGGAAAGTTTTTCCGGATAGCAGCGGACATTCTCGGACGCTGCGCGTAGTAACCAATAACGAGGCAGCTGCCTCACGAAAACGGCAAACCCGCCGCGAGGTGGGGGCGCAAAACCAGGGGCCTCGGCGACGAGGCGGCCCAGTTGCCGAAGGAGGCAAACAGAGATGAGACTCAATGTTCGCGCCGTGGGGACGGCACTCGCCACAGCGACGGTGTTCGCTGTCGCCGCGGGACCCGCCGCAGCTTCTAGCGGTCCGTCGGTCACGAAGGCCGTGCGCGACGTGCACGCGGCCAGCAGTGCCCTGCACCAGGTATCGAAGTTCGCATCGACCAACTCGTCGGCCGCACGCGCTGCGCTGTCCCGCAGCAACGCCGCCCTCGCCGCCGCCGCCCACCAGGCCCGGTGGCTCCACGCCCGCCACATGAACAGCGCTGCAGCCACCGCCTTCGAGAGCGTGGCGGTTCAGTACGACCGCAGCGTCAAGGCTTACACGTCCATGCTCCCGAGCTCCTCGGGCGCGCTCCAGACCTCGCTCGCCCAGGCCATCGTGCCGGCCATCTCCGGCCGCACGCAGGCGCTCGGGTTCCTCGGCGAGATGGCCCCGAGCCTGCCCCTCTCGGCCGCCACCACGGCCACGACCACGATCACCGGGCTGATCGGCAACCTGCCCGGCGAGATCACCACGCTGACGGGCATCGTCGGCAGCCTGCCCACCGAGATCCAGACGCTGATCGCCCAGGCCATCACCACCGCGGGCGGCGTCCTCAGCGCCGGCATCACCCAGCTCGAGGGCATCGTTCCGTCGCTTCCCGCCTCGATCCAGCCGATCGTCACGAGCCTGCTCAGCACCCTGAGCGGCGCGCTGAGCCAGATCACGTCCACCCTCACGGGGGCGTCGGGCACCATCGGCGGCCTCCTCGGCGGCCTGATCGGCACCCAGCTCGGCCAGATCACGACGATCCTCCAGGGGATCCTCGGCAACCTGCCCGTCCTCGGCGGAATCACCGGCGGCACGGGCACCGGAACGGGAACGGGAACGGGAACGGGAACCGGAACCGGCGTCGGCGGCATCCTCGGGATGCTCCCGTTCGGCCTCGGCAACCTCCTCAGCGGCCTGCTCGGCAACCTGGGCATGGTCGTCCCCGGCCTCTAAACAGCCGCATCGGAGTCGCACCACCCGCGCCGGCGCCCCCAGGGCGCCGGCGCGACGCGTTAAGGAGCGGTCGTGCGAGGGGCGGCAGGCCCGGTCGGCGGTAGGCCCCGCACGTCCCCGAGTCACGAAACGAGCGCCAGCCGCCCAGCGAGAGCAAAACCCCAGCCTTGCCCAAACTTCCGCCAGCCCCTACACTCTCGCCCGTCAGCCGATAGTCGAAGCCGCCCGGATCGTTCCGGTACCGCGCCACATACGCGGGCCGCTGAGGGCGGGGCCCGTGAGTGCTGAGCGTCCTCCACAGGGCAGCGTTGCCGTGTGCTATCTTTGCTGGTCGCGCTTGTGAGAGCCTGGCTGCTCTCCCGGCGCCTCTCTTATCGCCTCTCGACCGCCCGAGGAGTAGCCGTCTTGGCAACCGCTCACGCACCCCGGACGCGCCGCAGCTTTGCGCGTCTGCAGAAGGTCCTGGAAGTACCCCACCTCATTGATATTCAGCGCAAGTCCTTCACGTGGCTCACCGACCCCGACGGCGGCGGCCTGCGCGAAACGATCGACGACATCTCGCCGATCGAGGACTACACCGGAAACCTCGCCGTCCAGTTCGGAGAGTTCACCTTCGACGATCCCATCGCCAGCCTCGAGCAGTGCCGCGAGAAGGATCTGACCTACGCGCGGCCGCTCACCGTCACCGTCGCGTTCATCAACCGCGAAACCGGAGAGATTCGCGAGCAGTCCGTCTTCATGGGCGACTTCCCGTGGATGACCGAGCGCGGGACGTTCGTCATCAACGGCACCGAGCGTGTCGTGGTCACGCAGCTCGTGCGCTCGCCGGGCGCCTACGTGATGGAGCCCAAGGATCGCGAGAAGCAGGTCTTCATCGCCAACCTGATGCCCGCGCGCGGGTCGTGGCTCGAGCTCGAGATCGACAAGAAGGGCCGCGTCTACGTCCGCATTGACCGTAAGCGCAAGCTCCCCGTGACCGTGCTGCTGCGGGCGATGGGCTACGCGACCGACGAGGAGATCCTCAGCCTCTTCGACAACTCGCTCTACATCCGTAACACGATCGACTCCGACACCGAGGTCACCAAGACCGAGGAGGGCGCACTGATCGAGCTGTTCAAGAAGCAGCGTCCCGGCGAGCCGCCGTCGATCGACGCCGCTCGGGCTCTGCTCCACCAGCTCTTCTTCGACCCCAAGCGCTACGACCTCACGCGCGTCGGCCGCTACAAGCTCAATTCCCGCCTGGACCTCGACGTCGACCTCGACACCCGCACCCTGACCCACGACGACATCGTCGCCCTGGTCCGCGAGCTGGTGTCGCTGCCCCGCCTCCTCGGCATGCCCGAGGACAACGACGGCGAGATCAAGGACTTCGCGGCCGAGGCGATCACCATGCCGCGCGAGCCGATCCAGGATCACCTCGACGAGTACGAGCACTTCGGCAACCGCCGGCTGCGCACGGTGGGCGAGCTGATCCAGGAGGCCTTCCGCATCGGCCTGTACCGGATGGAGCGCGTCGTCCGCGAGCGCCTGACGACCGAAGACTCGGACACGATCACGCCGCAGACGATCGTCAACATCCGCCCGGTGGTGGCCGCGCTGAAGGAGTTCTTCGGCTCGAGCCAGCTCTCGCAGTTCATGGACCAGACCAACTCGCTGGCGGGCCTGACCCACCGCCGACGG
>DASZMD010000025.1:0-4722 GCA_035551955.1 Solirubrobacteraceae bacterium
TAATCCTTGGGCAGCTGCGCCGCCATGTCGCGGAGCTCACCGCCGGCGACGGCCTGTCCGAGCGCCACGAAGACGGCTCGCGCGTGGCTCAAGGCCGTCTCCTCATCGACCCCTTCGCGCTCGGCGACCCGGCGGAGGAACTCATCGAGCCCGAACGGCTCCGCAGGCTCGGGGGCGGAGGTCAGGGCCTCGCGCAGCTCGCGCGGGAGGAAAGCGGCGATGTCGTCGGCCTCGCCGCGAGTGATGCGCTCACCCAAAGTGCTTAGCGTCGCTCGCGCCGCTCGCTCCGCTTCAGGAGGCGTGAGACCGGCGTTCTCCTCGATGATCTCCAGGAAGCTAGCTAGGCGCATATCTGGGGGGATAGGTCCGTGCCGGGCTTTGGCAAGGGGCCTGATCCGGGAATTTGAGCTCCCGGCGAGCTCGCGTAAGGTGAGAGCGATGCGCATCGCCACCTGGAACGTGAACTCGGTCAAGCAACGCCTGCCGCGGCTGCTCCCGTGGCTCGACGAGCGCCAGCCCGACGTGGTGTGCCTGCAGGAGACGAAGCTAGGCGACGACGCCTTCGCCGAGCTCTTCGGCGACGAGCTCGCGCGCCGCGGGTACGAGGTGGCCCTCCACGGCGAGGCGACGTGGAACGGCGTCGCGATCCTCTCCCGGGTGGGACTCGATGACGTCGTCGCGGGCATTCCCGATGGCCCTGGCTTCCCGCATCAGGAGGCGCGGGCGGTGTCGGCCAGCTGCGGGGGAATCCGCGTCGTCTCTGTCTACGTACCCAACGGGCGCACGCCCGGCTCCGAGCACTACCAATACAAGCTCCGGTGGCTGACGGCCCTGAGGGAGATGGTTGCCGCCGGCCCCGAGGCCACGGTCGTGTGCGGGGACATGAACATCGCTCCGGCGGATGAGGATGTCTTTGACCCCGAGGCCTATGTGGGGCAGACGCACGTGACACCGCCCGAGCGCGCGGCGCTGGCGGAGCTGCAGGCGCTCGGCCTCCACGACGTGGTGCGGGACCGCTGGCCGGGCGAGCGCATATTCACCTACTGGGATTACCGGGCGGGGATGTTCCACCAGGACCTGGGGATGCGGATCGACCTGATCCTCGCCGGCGGGACGGTCGCGACCCGGGTGCAAGCCGCCTGGGTCGATCGTCACGCCCGCAAGGGCACCGGGCCGAGCGATCACGCCCCGGTCATCGTCGACCTCGACGAGGCGCCCGACGGGAACATCGGGCCCGTCGTCCCGCCGCCGTCGGCGCCCCGCGGCCGACGGCGCCCATCCAAGCTGCCTCAGGCGAAGTGACTAGGAGTCGCGCGGGCGGTCTCGGTCCCGCGAGGGCTGGACGCGCTTAGGCTCGCCCGGCATCTTCGGGTAGTCGGGGGGATAGGGCATGTCCCCCTCGCCATCTTCGCCCTGGCTCTCGTACATGTCCAGGAGCGGCTGCAGCGAGTAGGCGGCGTCGTCGATCGCTGCGTGGAGATCGCCCACCTCGGCGAAGCGGGCGGGCATGGTCGCGACGGTGAAGTCCTCGGGCGCGACGTCGGGGAGCTCGTCCCAGGTCAGGGGGGCGGACACCGGGGCGCCCGGCTTCGGGCGGATGCTGTAGGCGGAGGCGATGGTGCGGTCGCGGGCGTTCTGGTTGTAGTCGACGAAAATGCGCTCGCCGCGCTCCTCCTTCCACCATTTCGTCGTCACCTGGCCCGGCAGGCGCCGCTCGAGCTCCCGGCCGAAGGCGATGGCGGCGTGGCGGACGTCGGTGAACGTCCAGCGCGGCTCGATGCGCACGTACATGTGGACGCCGCGCCCGCCCGAGGTCTTGGGGAAGCCGGTGTACCCGAGGTCGTCGAGGAGCACACGGGCTTCGGCGGCCACGCCCACGGCGTCGGCGAAGTCGGTGCCGGGCTGGGGGTCGAGGTCGATGCGGAGCTCGTCGGGATGATCGACATCGCGTTTGCGTACCGGCCACGGGTGAAAGGTGATCGTCCCCATCTGCGCCGCCCACCCGACGACGGCCACCTCGGTGGGGCAGATCTCATCAGCGGAGCGGCCCGAGGGGAACTTGATCTGCGCCGTCTCTACGTAGTCGGGGGCTCCGCGGGGGACGCGCTTCTGGAAGAAGGCGTCGCCGCCTCCCTTCTCGCGGGTCGAGAGGATGATGCCGGGATGGACGCCCTTGGGCCAGCGCTCGAGGGTCGTCGGCCGGCACCGGAGCGCGCGCATGATCCCGTCCGCAACCGAGAGGTAGTACTGGACGATGTCGAGCTTGGTGACCGCGGCCGACCGCTCGGTGTCGGGGAAGATGACGCGCTCGGGGTTGGACACCCGCAGCTCGCGCCCACCGGCGTCGACCACGATTGCCTCAGGCGCGGCCATACCCGGAGTTTGGCTCATACGGCGACGTAGCGGGCTCCGAGGGCGGTCGCGAGGGTACGGTGCGCAGGCCCGGCGCCGATCAGCGCCGACCGCGAGGGGTCGAGATCGTGGGCTCGCGCGAAGGCCAATGCCAGCCCGGGAAGCGGCGGCCGGCACCAGCACCTCGGCGGTCCGGCCGCGTGGGGACAGAACGCGCCGTGCACGGGCCCGGACACGGCGTCGGCGAGGCGGGCGATCCACGGCTCGAGGGCGTCGGGCGCGCCGTCGGCAATCCAGTCGAACACGAGATGATGGGCACCGCGATCGCCCGCGGCCACCGCCGCCTCCCAACCCGGGTCCCGCAGCGCCGCCGCCGCCACGTAGACGGCGCTGCCGGTGAGCGCGGGCGAGGGCGAGCGTGTGAAGGGCACGACCTCGACCTCGGCGAAACCTTCGTCGCTCGCCGGTGGCTCGAGCTCGCGGAGCGCTCGCATCTGCGAGGTCGGCATGAGCACGCCCGGCGTCGAGCGCGCACGGCTGCGCACCTCCTCCGGGGTAGGGAGGCGGCCGAACTCCTCGAGCAGGCGCTCGACGACATTCACCTGCGCCTGCGCGAGCGGCGTGTTCAGCCACACGCACCGGGCCGGGAGCCCGTGCCGGCGTGCCGAGTCGATGACGTAGCTGCGGGCGGCGCGGGAAAGGTAAGTGTTGTCTAGGACGACCCGCCGCCCCCCCGCGGACAGCGCGTCGTCGAGCGTCTCGGCGAGCTTGCGCAGTCCGCCTCCCCGCTCGTCGCGGTTGAGGCGGAGGTAGCCGCGGTCCACGTACTCCTCGGCCACCCGGCTCTTTCCTGCCCCCGGAATCCCCATCACGAGCACGATCTCGGCGCCCTCCGCCGGTGGCGCCGCCGCCAGACGAGGACGGGCCGGAGCGGTAAGGGCGCCCCCGAGCACCGCGCGCTCTGCGGGCTCGAGGGTGAGCGTGGCGGCGCGGGCGGCGCTGCGCGCCGTCGACGGGCGCCGCGCGCCGGGAATGGCGATGACCGCCGGGGAGAGCGCCAGGAGCCAGGCGAGCGCCACCTCGGCCGCGCTGGCTCCGCGCGCCTCGGCGACCTCGTTCCACGGCGGCCGTCGCGCGAGCGCGCCCGCCCGGCGCGGCCCACCCAGCGGGGAGTGGGCGAGCACGGCGATTCCGAGCTCGGCGCAGCGCTCGACGACCCCGCCGCGCAGCGCACGATCGTCATAGGCGCTGAGCGCGACCTCGACCGCGGCGATCGGCGCCAGCTCGAGCGCCTCGTCGAGCTGCGTGCGGTTGACGTTCGAGAGCCCGACGCGCCTGACGACCCCGTCCTCGACGAGCCGGGCGAGGGCACGGATCGAGGTCGGCCAGGGAGTCCGAGGGTCGGGCGCGTGGAGGAGATAGAGGTCGATGGGCAGGCCGGCGAGCGCGACGAGGCTCGCCTCGCAGTCGGCGGCGATCGCCTTTGCGCGGCCGTCGGGGATCCATGCGTCCCCCGATCGCGCCATGCCGCCCTTGGTCACGATGCGGGCGTCCGCGTGCCGCTCCCCGCGCCGGAGCGCGCCGGCGAGCAGGCGCTCGCTGTCGCCGTAGGCCCTCGCGGTGTCGAACACGGTGATGCCCGCCTGCGCCGCGGCCGTGATCGTCTCCTCGCCCGACAGGCGCATGCAGCCCAGCCCGATGCGGAGTTCCGAGGGGTCAAGCCAGGCCGCGCTGCTCAGGGGTGAGAGCTTACGCCGCCGCCCGCCGCCCGCCGCCCGCCACCCGCCGCCGGCACCCGGCCCGTAGCATCGTCAATTGATGGACTCGTCGCTCAATCCCGCGCTGGCCGAGGCTCGCTTCTGCCCCCGCTGCGGGCAGCCCGCGGACGTCGCCTTTCCGCGCTCGATCGCCTGTTCGCACTGCGGCTATGCCGCCTACTTCAACCCCAAGCCCGTCGCCGCCGCGATCCCCGTCGACGACGAGGGCCGCGTGATCCTCCTGCGCCGGGGGTTCGATCCCGGCCAGGGGCGGTGGACCTTCCCGGGCGGCTTCGTCGACCTCGGCGAGTCGGTCGAGGAGGCCGCCCGCCGGGAGACCGACGAGGAGCTCGGGATCGCGATCGAGCTCGAGCGGCTGGTGGGTGTCTACTCGCGCGCCGAGGACCGCGTGGTGCTCATCGTCTTCCTGGCCCACGCGCTCGGCCGGCCGCACACCACCCCCGAGGCGCCAGAGGTCAGACCCTTCGCTCAGGGCGAGCTCCCATGGGACGAGCTCGCCTTCTGGTCCACCGAGCAGGCCCTGCACGACGCGTTCGGGGGGTGACGGTGACCATCTCGCTGAGCTCGATGGAGACGACGAGAGATGCGAGAT
>DASZMD010000026.1:0-2498 GCA_035551955.1 Solirubrobacteraceae bacterium
GTGGGCCACGCCCTGCGCTGAGCGCTCGCTCTGCTTTACTAATCGGTCGCGATGCCGAAGATGAAAACCCACTCGGGCGCCAAGAAGCGCTTCAAGCTCACCGCCTCCGGCAAGGTGCTCGGTCGCAGCGCCTTCTCGAGCCACATCCTCGAGAAGAAGTCGCCCAAGCGCAAGCGCCGGCTGGCCGAGCCCGCGGTGATCTCCAAGCACGACGCGCCGCGGGTCAAGAAGCTGCTGGGCGCGAAGACGGGAGGGCGCGGGAAATGACCCGCGTCAAGCGCTCCGTTCACGCGCGCAAGAAGCGTCGCGCCACGCTCGAGCTGACCAAGGGCTTCCGGGGCGACGCCAGCCGGCATTACCGCGCCGCCAAGGAGGCGCTGCTCAAGGCCGACCAGTACCGCTATCGCGACCGCCGCAACCGCAAGCGCGACTTCCGCCGCCTGTGGATCACGCGCATCAATGCCGCCGCGCGGATCAACGGCCTCTCCTACTCGCAGTTCATGCACGGTCTCCAGCTCGCCGGCGTCGAGCTCGACCGTAAGGTTCTCGCGGACATGGCCGTCCGCGACGCCGACACGTTCCGACGCTTTGCCGACCGCGCCCGCGAGGCGCTGGCGGCCGGCTGAGCGACCAGACCGACCACCAGCATCGCCCCGGGCGCCGCTCCAGACAGGAGGGCGCCCTTTTTTATGACCATCACAAGCCACCACAACCAGAAGCTCAAGGAGATCCGCAAGCTGCGCCAGCGCCGCCGCGAGCGCGAGCGCTCGGCCCGCTTCGTCGCCGAGGGTGAGGACCTCCTGGCCGCCGCCGACGCGGCCGGCTGGCCGGCGGTTGAGCGCTTCTGCGTGGCGGGGAGCGGGCTCCCGGGCGTGGAGATCGAGCCCGCGGTCCTCGCTTCGGTTTCGGGCCTCGCCTCGGGCACCCGCACGCTGGCGGTGTACGAGGAGCGCTGGGCCGAGGCGCCGGTGGGACCGCTGTGCGTGTACCTGCACGGGGTCAGCGATCCCGGCAACGTCGGTGCCGTCCTGCGCAGCGCCGAGGCGTTCGGGGCCTCGTGCGTCGTTCTGGGCCCCGGGAGCGCCGACCCCTACAGCCCGAAAGCCGTTCGCGCCTCGATGGGGGCGATCTTCACGGTGCCGGTGGCGCGCGCAACCGGGGCGCTCGACGCGCTTCCCGGGACGAAGATCGCGCTCGTGGCGGGCGCCGGCGTGCCGCTCGCTGACGTGAAGCCTTTTAACCACCGTATGGGTGGTCAAAAGGAATCACCCCCCGAGACCACCCTCCTCATCGGCGCCGAGCGCGAGGGATTGCCGGACGCGCTGACGGCCCAGGCCGACCACGTCGCCCACATTCCCATCGCCACCCACTCCCTCAACGCCGCCATGGCCGCCACGGTGGCGCTCTATGAGCTGACTAGGATGCCGCGCGCATGATCGACCGCATCAGCGCGCTCAAACAGGAGGCCGAGGCGGCGATCGCCGCCGCCGGCACCACCACGGCGCTCGAGGAAGCCCGGATCCGCTTCCTCGGCCGCAAGGCGGAGCTCCCCAACATCCTCCGCGGCGTGGCCGAGCTCCCGCCCGAGCAGCGCGGCCCGACGGGCAAGGCCGCCAACCAGGCCCGGCAGGCCCTGGAAGCCGAAATCGAGCGCCGGGCGGGTGAGCTCGCCGCCAAGGAGCTCGACGAGCGCCTCATCCAGGACCGCGTCGACGTCACCCTCCCCGGCGACCCGCTCCCCGCCGTCGGGCGCCTGCATCTGCTGACGGCGACACGGCGCGAGATCGAGGACGTGTTCATCGGCCTTGGCTTCAACATTGCCGAGGGCCCCGAGGTCGAGCTCGTCTACTACAACTTCGACGCCCTCAACCACGACGTCACGCACCCCGCCCGCGGGCGCACCGACACCTTCTACGTCGAGGACGACGTCGTCCTGCGCACCCACACATCGCCGGTGCAGGTCCGGGCCATGGAGCTCCAGCCCCCGCCCATCTACATCATCGTCCCGGGCCGCGTCTTCCGCCGCGACTCCGACCTCACCCACACGCCCGAGTTCCACCAGATCGAGGGGCTCGCCGTCGACACCGACGTGACCCTGGCCGATCTCAAGGGCACGCTCCTCGCCTTCGCGCGCGCCATCTTCGGCGAGGAGCGCGAGGTCCGCCTGCGCCCGCACTTCTTCCCGTTCACCGAGCCGAGCGTCGAGGTCGACGTCTCGTGCTTCAACTGCATCGACGGCATCACCGCCGACGGCCAGCGCTGCCCGATCTGCAAGGGCACGGCGTGGATCGAGATCCTCGGCGCCGGCATGGTCGACCCCAACGTGTTCGGCTACGTGCGCGAGCACGGCTACGACTCCGAGCAGATCCAGGGGTTCGCGTTCGGGATGGGGATCGAGCGGATCGCCATGCTCCGGCACGGCGTCCCCGACCTGCGGCTCTTCTACGACAACGACATCCGCGTCCTGGAGCAGTTCGGCTGATGCGCGTCCCGGTGGA
>DASZMD010000027.1:0-1507 GCA_035551955.1 Solirubrobacteraceae bacterium
ACATCGAGCCCACCCTGCGGACGCTCCTGGCGCGGCTCGAGCACTGGCTGGCCGCCGACGCCGAGACCCTGCTCACGGAGATCCGCGCCCGCGACGCACTCCTCGGCCGGCCGGTGCGCTGGGCGGGAGGCGAGGGCCGCGGTGACGGCATCGACGGCGATGGACGTCTCGTGGTGCTCACGGCGGGCGGCGGCCGGGTGGCCCTCGACGCCGGCGAGGTGCACCTGGGTTAGGGCACCAGGTCGCCGACCGGTGCCCGGCCGGCGCGGCGGTCCACCAGGTAGTAGGCGAGCACGAGGACCGTGAACAGGTTCATCCACAGCAGGTTGAGCACCGTCCCCTCGCGCGGGAACACCGAGCGGAGCGTGCCGGCCACCGCCGACAGGCCGTGCGGCACGCCGTGGGTGGCGACCTGGGCGGCGAGGGCGGCCACGCAGGTGATGACCCATACCACCACCCAGCGTCCGAGCGAGAGCTCGAGCAGGAGCACGAAGGGCAGGGTGATGAGGAGCACCCGGTCGAAGTCGGTGTCGGGGAGGAACACGTAGCCGGCGAACAGCGACCACGCCATCGCCTCGCGGATGTCGATCCGCCGCACGGCGTACAAGGCGAGGACGGCGATGGTCATGAGCACGGGCAGGACCTTGGCCTCGATCGGGGCGTAGATCCCGATCTTGGCAAGGAGGATCGTGGGCGTCACGTGGATCGGCGGGTTGAAGGCGAGCAGGTCGTTGCGCCGCGAGAAGGCGTCGAGGCTCCGCGGGAACCAGGGCAGGTTGCTCAGGGCAAGGACGACGACGAACGCCGCCACCGGGGCCAGCGCCCACCACCGGCGCCGGCGATACCAGTGCAGCGCGAGCGTCGGAAACGCGAAGGCGCCGAGGAACTTGAACGCGGCCAGGGCGGTCAGCGCCAGCCACGCCGCCCACTCGCGTCCCCGTTCGAGCGCGAGGATGAGTGCGGCGATGCCGAAGAAGAGGAGCGTCTTGTCCTGGGCGTACGCGGTCCACGACAGCAGGACGAAGGGATTGAAGGCGTAGAAGACCATGAACGCGGCCCGCCAGCTTCGCGGGCGCGGAAACCTAAGCCCGATCAGGAGCAGGACTGCCGCGTCGCCGAGGACGAAGAACAGGCGCAGCGTGGTGGGCGAGTCATGGATGGCGAGCAGCCCGGTGAAGACGGCGACTTCGAAGGGCGGGCTGTTGGAGTGGACCGGATTGATGGGTCCGTGCCCGGGCGGGTTGAACGGATTCGTCCCGTGCAGGGCCAGCCGCGAGAAATACGTGTAGATCTGGAGATTGCTGCCCCCGTGGCTGTGATCGATGATCACCAGCCGCACCACCACCGCCAGCACGGTGATGGCGATCACCGCCAGCCGCCAGCGCCGCTCGCCCCCCAGCCGCGCGGACAAGGACCTAGGCGGCTTCTTCAGCGTCCCGGTCGCGCGCCGGAGCGGCCTCGGCCAGCGCGTCGGCGACGGTCTCTTCGACGTCGGCGCGCGCTGAGG
>DASZMD010000028.1:0-6451 GCA_035551955.1 Solirubrobacteraceae bacterium
CCCGACATCCTCAAGCCGGGCGAGCGCTGCGCCTCGACCTCGAACCGCAACTTCGAGGGGCGCCAGGGCCAGGGCGGGCGCACCCATCTCGTATCCCCGCAGATGGCCGCCGCCGCGGCCATCGAGGGACGGTTCGTCGACATCAGGGAGTGGAGCTCATGAAGGCCATCGAAACCATCACCGGCCGGGTCACGGTGCTGAACCGCGACGACATCGACACCGACCAGATCATCCCCAAGCAGTTCCTCAAGCGCGTCGAGCGCACCGGGTTCGGCGAGTTCCTGTTCTACGACTGGGCCAAGGAGCCGGGTTGGGATCTTTCCCACAATCCGATCCTCCTCGCCGGGCGCAACTTCGGCTGCGGCTCGAGCCGCGAGCATGCTCCCTGGGCGCTCGAGGACTACGGCTTCCAGGCGATCATCGCCCCGAGCTTCGCGGACATCTTCCGCTCCAACTGCACGAAGATCGGCCTGCTCCCCGTGGAACTGAGCGCCGAGGAGTGCGCCCAGATCCGCGAGGCGGGAGAGGCCCAGGTCGACCTCGCGGCCCAGGAGGTGCGCTGGCCCGGAGGGACCGCCCACTTCGAGATCGACCCCGAGATCAAGCACCGGCTCCTCAACGGACTCGACGACATCGCCCTCACCCTGGCCGAGAACGAGGCGATCGAGCGCTACGAGCGCGACCGCGAGCGCGCCGGCCCGGTGACCACCGCGCTATGAGCAGCCGGGATTGGGATGCGGCGACCTACGACCGCGTCTCGGACCCCCAGCTCGCCTGGGCGCTTGAGCAGCTCGAGCGTTTGCGCCTCGAGGGCGAGGAGGTGGTGCTCGACGCGGGCTGCGGGTCCGGACGCGTGACCGCGCTGCTCGCCGACCGCGTCCCCCAAGGTCGGGTCTACGCCGTGGACGTCGCGCCGTCGATGGTCGAGCACGCCCGCGAGGCGCTCGGCGAGCGCGCCACCGTCCTGTGCCAGGACCTCACCGACCTCGACCTCCCCGAGCCCGTCGATGCCGTGTTCTCGAACGCGACCTTCCACTGGATCCCCGATCACGACCGCCTCTTCGCCGGACTGCACCGGACGATCAAGCCAGGCGGCCGGCTCGTGGCCCAGTGCGGCGGGATCGGGAACATCGACGCTTTCCGCCTCGCCGCCGACTCGGTGGCGGCCGAGGAGCCCTTCGACCAGTTCTTCGTCGGCTGGCGGCGCCCATGGAACTACGCGACGCCCGAGGAGACCGAGGCGCGCCTGACGGAGGCGGGGTTCAGCGAGGTCGAGTGCTGGCTCGAGCCCAAGAGCGTCGAGCCCGCCGACCCGCGGGCGTTCGTCACCACCGTGTGCCTGGTGCGGCATCTCGACCCCCTGCCCGAGGGCCTGCGCGGGCCGTTCATCGACCGGGTGCTGGCGCGCTCGGGTCAGCCGTTGGTGCTCGAGTACGTGCGGCTCAACATGACCGCGCGCGCTTGAAATGAGAGCGCCCCGCACCGGCGGGATATGAGGCCGGGAACGGGGCGCACTCGAGGGAGGAGAGGGTGTTGCTCAAGACAAGAATGCACCCGATCGCTCTAGATGTCCAAGACGGGTATTGCCTGGGATCTATAGGCTGTGCTTATGGAACTGCGCCAGCTCAAGTACTTGCTCGCCCTCGCCGAGGAACGGCACTTCACGCGCGCGGCGGCGCGTGAGCACATCGCCCAGCCCGCTCTCTCCCAGCAGATCCGCCGGCTCGAGGACGAGGTCGGCCTCCCCCTCGTCGAGCGCACCACGCGCCGCGTGGCGCTCACGGAGGCGGGCGAGCTGCTCGTCGCCCGTGCTCGGCGCATCCTCGCCGAGGTCGACGCCGCGCACACCGAGCTCCAGGGACTGCGCGGCGTGCAGAGCGGACACGTGACGGTGGGGGCGATGCACACGATGGGACCGGTCGATGTCTCGCTCGTGCTCGCCCTCTTCCACGAGCGCCATCCGGGTGTCGAGCTCACGGTGCGCGAGCAGTCGAGCGAGGAGCTGGCGGAGATGCTCCGCGTCGACGAGCTCGACCTTGCCTTCCTGTCGGTGACCGAGCGGATCGAGAGCCACGGCCTCGGCCTCCAGCAGCTCGTCTCCGAGGAGATCGTCGCCGTCCTCCCGCGCGATCATCCCCTGGCGGAGCGCCGGCGGATCCGCATGGCCGAGCTCTCGGACGAGCGCTTCATCAGCTACCGCGACGGTTCGCGCCTGCGCGAGGTGCTGATGTCCGCGGGACGCGACGCGGGCTTCGAGCCCCACGTCACCCTCGAATCGAACGAGAGCCAGCGCATCCGCCGGCTCGTCGCCCGGAGGCTGGGCGTCGCCATCCTTCCCCGCTCGGACGCCGAAGATCCCGGCGCCGAGATCGCCGCCGTGACCCTGACCAGCCCCGGATTGACGCGCGACATCACCCTCGCGTGGCGCGAAGGGCGCCGCCATGCGCCCGCCGCCGCCGAGTTCCTCGAGCTCGCGCGAGGCACCTTCGCCTGAGTTAGACTCGCGGCGGATGCCCGGGGATCGACAAGGATGAGCCCTCGGATCGTCCTCCTTCCTGGCGACGGAATCGGCCCGGAGATCACCGCGCCCGCCGTCGAGGTCCTGAACGCCGTCACCGACCTAGAGTACGAGGAGCACGTGTTCGGCGGAGCGTCGATCGACGCGCACGGAACGGCGCTCACCGACGAGACGCTGGCGGCGTGCCGCGCCGCCGACGCCGTCCTCCTCGCCGCCGTCGGCGGGCCCAAGTGGGACACCACCGACCCGAACAAGCCCCGCCCCGAACAGGGCCTGCTCGGGCTGCGCAAGGGGCTCGGGCTGTATGCCAACCTGCGCCCCGTTCGCCCCGTTCCCGCGCTCTATGACTCCAGTCCGCTCAAGCGCGAGCGGATCGAGGGGACCGACCTGCTCGTGGTGCGCGAGCTGACGGGCGGGATCTACTTCGGGGAGAAGACGCGGACGGCCGACGAGGCCAGCGACGCCTGCGTGTACACGCGCGCGGAGATCGAGCGGATCGGCCGGGTCGCCTTCGGGGCCGCCCGGCGGCGGGTGACGAGCGTCGACAAGGCCAATGTGCTCGAGACGAGCCGGCTGTGGCGCGAGGTCATGAGCGGGGTCGGCGGCGACTACGACGTGCCCCTCGATCACCTGCTCGTCGACAACGCCGCCATGCGGCTCGTGGCCCACCCCGCCGAGTTCGACGTGATCGTCACCGAGAACATGTTCGGCGACATCCTCAGCGACGAGGCGGCGATGATCACCGGCTCGATCGGCATGCTCCCGAGCGCCTCCCTGGGCGACGAGGGACCAGGGCTGTTCGAGCCCGTGCACGGCTCGGCGCCCGACATCGCGGGCACCGGCGCCGCAAATCCGCTCGCCATGTTCCTCTCGGCGGCGCTCATGCTCCGTCACGGCCTCGCTTTGGAATCCGAGGCGGCGGCGATAGAATCGGCCGTCGATCGCGCGCTGGCCGACGGACTGCGCACCAGCGATCTAGGGGGTACCGCCACGACGCGCGATGCCACCGAAGCTGTCCTCCAACACCTGTAGCAAGGAGCCTCACGTGGAACCAGTCGACCTCATTTGGCAGAACGGGGTACTCGTCGCCTGGGAAGACGCGAAGGTACACGTACTCACTCACGGTCTTCACTACGGCACCGGAGTGTTCGAGGGCATCCGCGCCTACGACACCGAGCACGGGCCGGCCATCTTCCGCCATCAGGATCATCTCGCGCGCCTGTACAAGTCGGCCGAGCTCTACTACATGCCGATCCCCTACACGCCGGAGGAGCTGCGCCAGGCGACGCACGAGCTCATCACCGCCAACGGCCTGTCGGAGTGCTACATCCGGCCGATTGCCTTCCGGGGCTACGGGCAGATGGGCCTGTACCCGCTCGACTGCCCGGTGGAGGTGACGATCGCCGTGTGGCCGTGGGGCGCCTATCTGGGCGAGGAGGGCAAGAAGCAGGGCATCCGCGCCAAGGTCTCGAGCTGGCGGCGGATCTCCCACGACTCGCTGATCCCCCACGCCAAGGCCTCGGGCCAGTACCTCAACAGCGTACTGGCCAAGGTCGAGGCCTCGAAGGCCGGCTACCAGGAGGCGATCCTCCTCGACTCCCGCGGCTTCGTGTGCGAGGGCTCGGGAGAGAACATCTACATCGTGCGCGACGGGGAGATCCTCACCCCGCCGCAGACGGCGGGAATCCTGGACGGCATCAATCGCAAGTCGATCATCCAGATCGCTCGCGATCTCGGCTACACGGTGCTAGAGCGGGATCTCGCGCGCGCCGAGCTCTACCTGGCCGACGAGGTATTCCTCACCGGCACGGCGGCCGAGCTGTGCGCGGTCAGAGAGATCGACGATCACCGGATCGGGAGCGGCGTTCCCGGGCCGATCACCCTCGAGCTCGACCGCGTCTTCGCCGATGCGCTGCACGGGCGCGACCCGCGCTACCGCGACTGGCTCGACGTCGTGCAGGTGCCGACCAAGGCGGCGTGACCATGGCCCGGCGGAGCGAGCGAATTACGAAGGCGGTTGACACACGGCGCTGACCGTGTGCTCCGCATTCCGACTTCGCACGCTTCCGACCGAAAGGACCCCGATGGCCAAGATCCAGCTCTTCGACACCACGCTCCGCGACGGCATGCAGGGCGAGGGCATGTCCCTCTCCGCCCAGGAGAAGCTCCGCGTCGCCCACCGTCTCGACGAGCTGGGTATCGACGTGATCGAGGCCGGCTTCGCCGAGTCGAACCCCAAGGAGCTCGAGCTCTTCTACCTGCTCGCGGCCGAGCGCTTCTCGCACGCCGACATCGCCGCCTTCGGGATGACCCGCCGGCGCGACTCGCTGGCCGAGGAGGACCCGGGGTTGCGCGTCCTCGCCGAGTGCTTCGCGCCCGTCGCCGTGCTCGTGGGTAAGACCTGGGCGCTCCACCTCGAAAAGGTCGTCCGCGTCTCCCGCGAGGAGAACCTGCGGATGATCGGCGACTCGGTCGCCTTCCTCGTCGCCCAGGGCAAGCGGGTGATCTACGACGCCGAGCACTTCTTCGACGGCTACGCCGATGACCCGGGCTACGCCCTCGAGTGCCTGGTGGTGGCCGCCGAGGCGGGCGCCGAGACCGTGACCTGTTGCGACACCAATGGGGGCACGCTTCCCGACAGCGTTGCCGCGGCCACGGTGGAGGTGTCGCGCAGGCTCGCTCAAATCAGCGTTCAAGTCGGCATCCACTGTCATGACGACGCCGGCTGCGGCGTGGCCAATACGCTCGCGGCGGTGCTGGCGGGCGCCACCCACGTGCAGGGCACGATGAACGGGTACGGTGAGCGCTGCGGCAACGCCAACCTCGTCTCCATCATTCCCAGCCTCCAGCTCAAGCTCGGCTACGACTGCCTCACCGAGGCGCAGCTCGCGGCGCTGAGCCAGGTCTCGCACTTCGTCGCCGAGCTCCTCAACTTCACCCCCGACCCCGACGCCCCCTACGTCGGACGCAACGCCTTCGCCCACAAAGGCGGCATGCACGTCGCCGGCGTGCGCAGCGACCCCGCCACCTTCGAGCACATCGACCCCGCCGTGGTGGGAAACGGTCGGGAACTGCTCGTGTCGGAGCTCTCGGGCAAGGGCACCGTCCAGGCGCGGGCCAAGGATGCCGGCATTGAGCTCGACGACGCCACCGCCCGCCGGGTCGTCGAGCGCGTCAAGGAGCTCGAGCACCGCGGCTATCACTACGAGGCCGCCGACGGCTCCTTCGAGCTCCTGCTCCGCAAGGAGACCGGTGAGTACGAGCCGCTGTTCCGCCTCGAGTCGTGGCGGGCGATCGTCGAGAAGCGCGCCGACGGCCGGGTGGAGACCGAGGCGACGATCAAGATCTGGGTCGACGGCGAGCGCTACGTGCGCACCGCCGAGGGCAACGGCCCGGTGCACGCGCTCGACAAGGCGCTCCGGGAGGCGATCGGCGAGATCCACCCGCACCTCCGCGACATCGAGCTCGTCAACTTCAAGGTCCGCATCCTCGACGAGACCAAGGGCACCGACGCCGTCACCCGTGTGCTCCTCGACGCCTCCGACGGCGAGACCGTGTGGGGCTCGATCGGCGTGTCGGAGAACGTCATCGAGGCATCGTGGGAGGCGCTCGTCGACTCGCTCGAATATGGCATGCAGCCGGGTCGTTGGGTGCCGCAGCCGGCGCGCGTGGCGCCTCGTCGGTGAGCGCCGAGGAGCCGATCACCCTCGCGCGGCCGATCCTCGGCGCCGAGGAGGAGGAGCGAGTGCTCGCCGTGCTCCGCTCCGGCCAGCTCTCGCTCGGCCCGCTCCTCGCGCAGTTCGAGGAGGCATTCGCGGCGCAGCTCGGCGTCCCCTACGCGAGCGCGGTCTCGAGCGGGACCGCGGGCCTGCACCTCGCGCTCCGGGCCGCCGGGGTGTCCGACGGCGCCGAGGTCATCACCAGCCCGTTCTC
>DASZMD010000029.1:0-3386 GCA_035551955.1 Solirubrobacteraceae bacterium
ACGAGCTCGGTGCCCTCGGAGCGGACGTCGCCGGCGGCGATGCGGGCCTGGCCGAGCGCCTCGAGCGCCTGCTTCTTCATCTCGTCGGCGCGGGCCTTTGCCTCCCGCCGGGCGCGGTTGGTGATCTCGAGCGCCTCGGCGACGGCGGCCGTCTTTACCTGCTCGGCCTCGCTGCGCGTGCGGTCGGCGTCGTCATGGGCCTTGGCGATGATGGCCAGGGCCTCCGAGGCGGCGACCGTCTTGGCCCGCTCTGCCTCCTCGCGCGCCGCCTTGAGGATCTCGGCGGCCTCCTCCTCGGCGGCCCGGATCCGGTTCTCGGCGGCGCGAGCGCCTTCGGCGATCCGGTCCCGCATCCGCGCCTCGGTGCGGAGACGCAGGTCCTCGGCGGCCTGTTCGGCGGCGGCGACGATCGACGCCACCCGATCGGCGGTCGCGGCGGCTCCGGCCGGGCGGCGCGGCGGGACACCGGTGGCGGTGCTCGCCGACCGCTCCCGGCGCGCGGGAGTGCCGGCAGTGCTCACCGGACGCCGCCGGCGGGCCGGGTCCTGGGGCGGCGGCCCGCCCCCGGCGCCGCCGATCTGGCCATCCGTGGGATCTGACATGGCGCCCATCGTAGTAAGCGACCCGCGCGGGCACGCAAGAAAGCGGCCAGTCTGCAGCGGGTTTGGCCGGTCGGGGGATCGGGGCGCGGGCACGCCGCCGCGGCCCGAGCCTCTAACCTCCGGCGGGAGATGAGCGAACGGCGGTACGACCCGAGGACGATCGAGCCCAAGTGGCAGGAGATCTGGGCGCGCGAGCGCACCTGGGAGATCTCCAACGAGCCCGATGGGCGCAAGAAGTCCTACGTGCTCGAGATGCTGCCCTACCCGAGCGGCGAGCCCCACATCGGGCACCTGAAGAACTACGCCCTCGGCGATGCCATCGCCCACTTCCACCGGCGCACGGGCCACCGGGTGCTGCACCCGATGGGGTACGACGCCTTCGGGCTGCCGGCCGAGAACAACGCGATCAAGACCGGGGTGCACCCGCGTGAGGCGACGAACGAGTCGATCGCCTCCTTCCGCCACTGGTTTCACCGCTGGGGGATCTCGATCGACTGGTCGCGCGAGATCGCCAGCCACGAGCCCTCCTACTACCGCTGGACGCAGTGGATCTTCCTGCGCATGTTCCAGCGCGGGCTGGCATATCGCAAGGAGGCGGCCGTCAAGTGGTGCCCCAACGATCAGACCGTGCTCGCCAACGAGCAGGTCATCGACGGTCACTGTGAGCGCTGCGGGGCGCTCGTCGAGGTGCGCCAGCTCGAGCAGTGGTTCTTCCGCATCACCGAATACGCCGACCGGCTGCTCGACGACCTCGACAAGATCGACTGGCCGCACCACGTCAAGACCATGCAGCGCAACTGGATCGGGCGCAGCGTCGGCGCCCAGGTGGTGTTCCGCTGCGAGGAGCTGGGGATCGACTACCCGGTGTTCACCACCCGGCCGGACACCCTGTTCGGGGCGACCTTCTTCGTGATGGCGCCGGAGCATCCCGATGTGTTCAAGCTCGTGGCGGGAACCGAGCACGAAGCTGCCGTCCACGAGTACGTGAACAAGGCCCTGAACGAGTCCTTCGAGGACCGCGGCGCGGCCGAGAAGCCCAAGACGGGAGTCCCGCTCGGGCGGACGGTGACCAATCCCGTCAACGGCGAGCAGATCCCCATGTTCGTCGCCGACTACGTGCTCATGGAGTACGGGACGGGAGCGATCATGGCCGTCCCCGCCCACGACGAGCGCGACTTCGCCTTCGCGCAGGTCTTCGGGCTTGCGATCCGGCGCGTGGTGGGGACCGACGAGCCGCTCCCGTACACCGGGGACGGTCCGATGGTCAACTCGAGCCCGCACTTCGACGGGCTGCACAACCGGCGCGCCGACGAGGCCATCGTCCACTGGCTGGAGCTCGAGGGCAAGGGGCGCCCCTCGGTCAACTATCGGCTGCGCGACTGGCTGCTCTCGCGCCAGCGCTACTGGGGCTGCCCGATCCCGATCGTCTACTGCGATGGCTGCGGCATCGTCCCCGTGCCCGACGAGGACCTGCCCATCGAGCTCCCCGAGGTCGAGGACTTCCAGCCCAAGGGCCGCTCCCCGCTCGCCGCCGCCGTCGACTGGGTGAATACGACGTGTCCCTCGTGCGGCGGGCCGGCGCGACGGGAGACCGACACCATGGACACCTTCGTGGACTCCTCGTGGTACTTCCTGCGCTACTGCGACGCCCACAACGACGAAGCCCCGTGGGACCGGCAGATCATCGACGCCTGGATGCCCGTCGACCAGTACATCGGGGGGGTGGAGCACGCGATCCTCCATCTCATGTACGCGCGCTTCTTCGTCAAGGCGCTCGCCGACATGGACCTCCTCGGCGTGCAGGAGCCCTTCCAGGCGCTCTTCACCCAGGGGATGATCCTGGGCCCCGACGGCCACAAGATGTCGAAGTCGCAGGGGAACGTCGTCAGCCCAGCGCCGATCGTCGATCGCTTCGGCGCCGACGCGGCGCGCGCCTACGTCCTCTTCATCGGTCCTCCCGACCAGGACGCGGCGTGGGCGGACACGGGCGTCGAGGGCGTGGAGCGCTTTCTCGCCCGGCTGTGGCGCCTGGGCGACGCTCTGGCCGCCGAGGCCACGGCTCCTGGACTCACCGAGCAGCCGGCGGCACCCGAGGGCTCGGCTCTGATCCTCGTCCGCAAGGCGAACTGGGCGATCGAGAAGGTGACGCGCGACATGAATGGGCGCTTCGCCTTCAACACGGCGATCGCGGCGATCATGGAGCTCGTCAACGAGATCTACCGCCACACGGACGCCGACCTGGCCGCGCGGCGCTTCGCCACCGCCACCGCGGGCTCGCTCGTCTTCCCCTTCGCGCCTCATCTCGGCGCCGAGGTCTACGAGCTGCTCACCGGCGGGCGGGTGTGGGAGGAGCCGTGGCCGCAGGCCGACGCCGTCATGCTCCAGTCCGACAGCTTCCAGCTCGTCTGCCAGATCAACGGCAAGGTTCGCGATCGCGTCGAGGCGCCCACCGGCGCGCCGCGCGACGAGCTCGAGCGCCTGTGCCGTGCCGCTCCCAACGTACGGGCCCATCTCGACGGCCGCGAGGTCGTCAAGGTCGTCGCGGTGCCCGACAAGCTGGTCAACCTCGTCGTGCGCTGACCCGTGGCGCCCCCGTACGTGGCCATCGTCGGCGCGTCCGAGGCGAGCGCCACCGAGATCGCCACGGCGGAGACGGTGGGGCGCCTGCTCGGGGAGGCGGGCGCCGTCGTCGTGTGCGGAGGCCGGGGTGGCGTGATGGCGGCCGGGTGCCGGGGCGTGACGCAGGCGGGCGGGACCGCCGTGGGGATCCTTCCCGGTCTCGAT
>DASZMD010000030.1:0-3625 GCA_035551955.1 Solirubrobacteraceae bacterium
CTGTCGAACCTCGACGGTGACATGCCTCAGTACATCTCCGACAACACCGATGACGAGATCAGCCACGCCGCCTTCCTGAACGCGTACCTGCAGTCCAAGGGCGCCCGGCAGGTCAACCTCGACGCCTTCCGGACGCTGCCGAGCAGCCAGGCGACGGGTGCCAAGCAGACCGGGCGGCTGACGAACCTCCAGTCGCTCAATGTCGACACGAGCTGGTACGTCCGCTACCGGAGCGGGCTGAATCCCGACCTCGGCGCCACGTTCCCGCAGGCCGTGACCATCACCAACGAACCGGCCATCCCCCTCACCGATGCGGACACCCCTCCGAACACCGATCAGCCCAACCCGCCCGTGACGCGCGACGCCATGCGCATGCAGGCGATCGCCAACACCGCGGGATTCCACTTCGCCTACATCGAGCAGGGCGGCTCGAGCCTGTACAGCACCATGGCCCTCAAGGCCTCGAGCCTCGAGGTCCTGCTCATCGTCGTGAGCATCGGCGGGGTGGAGACCAACCATTTCTCGCTGTGGCACGACAAGGCCGGTAACGCCGTTGCCCAACCCCTGGCCGGGGTCACCGATCCGGTGACGGGCATCGACTTCCCCGACCTCAACGCCAAGGGCGGCGAGCTCAACCAGACCAACCTGATTCTCCCCGAGCCGACCCAGTTCATCTCTCCCAGCCTGCCCGAGTGCTCGGTGGTGCGCCCGGTCCGCGACGAGTTCGCGGGCGCTGTCGCCACCATCGAGAGCTTCACGGCCGATAAGCTCTTCGAGGGTCAGTCGCCGAGGTTCTTCGCCACCATCATGGAGCTCGCCCGAGACGCCGACGACGCCCGGCGCAGCGTCCATGGCAACTAGCCGCCCGCGGCGCCAAAGGAGACACCATGTTCACCTCGCTCTTGACCCCCACGCATCTCGCCATCGTCCTCATCGTCGCGCTCCTGTTCCTGGGCCCCAAGCGACTCCCGGAAGCCGGGCGATCGCTCGGCCAGGGGCTCAGAGAGTTCAAGAAGTCGATCAGCCCCTCCGAGGAGCCGACCCAGCTGCCGGCCGACGCAGCTGCGTCAGCGGAGGAGGGGCCGCTGGCACAATGAAGCGCATGCGGCTACCGGTCCTTGCGGTGATCGCACTCGGCCTTGCCGGGTGCGCCGCCGCCACCGGGCGGATCACCGCCCACACCGCCAAGGGAGTTGCGCGCTGGACGGCGGGGACGCCCAGCAGCAAGGTCCTCGACGTCAGCGGTCCCCGCCGCGACGGAATGATCGTCGTCGCCACCGCCGGCCGGCTCGCGCTTCTCTCGCCCGGCGGGGGCCTGCGCCCCTTCGCTCGCGGGCCGGGCGGCTACGTGAGCCCGGGGGGCGAAGAGCCCTACATCGCGGTGTCCTCGGGGGAGCGAGGCCCCGGCTGCACGTTCCCCACCGGTACCGTGTACGCGCTGCGGCTGCGGAACGGCCCGGGCGTGACGGCGATCGACGCCGCTGGTCGCTCCCGGCGCTTTGACAACCTCCCCGCCAGGACGCGGGAGAACGGGATCGCCTTCGACACCACCGGCCGCTTCGGCCACCGGCTCCTCGTCACCGCGACGGTGGCGTCGAAGACCAGCGTGTACGCGATCGACTGCCGCGGCACCTTCACCACCCTGACCCGCAGCGCCCCCAGGGTGGAGGGCGGGATCGCCGTCGCCCCGGCGACCTTCGGACGCTTCGCCGGCGACCTCATCGCCCCCGACGAGATCACCGGCCGCATCTACGCGATCGCTCCCGATGGAAGCAGCCGGCTGCTTGGAGACTCGGGCCTGCCGCACGGCCAGGACATCGGGGTGGAGAGCCTCGGCTTCGTCCCCGCCGGCTTCGGCGCCGGCGACAGCGCCCTGCTCGCCGACCGCTTCACACCCGGCAACCGGCACCCCGGCGACGGCGTCATCCTCCGCCTCGGCGCCGCTCAGCTGGCCGGCGCGGGCGTGCGCCCGGGCGACCTCCTGATCGCCTCCGAGGGCGGCGCCCTCACCGACGCCGTCACCTGCGGCTCGAGCTGCCGGATCCGTCACGTCGCCGACGGGCCGTCGATCGCCCACGGCGAGGGCCACATCGCGTTCATCGGCGGCGGCTAGCCTTACGCCCCGGGCGCGCCCTTGTCCGGCGAGGCAAGGAGAATCGCCCCCGCGGTCACCGCCGCGAAGGCGAAGATGCGCACCGCGCCGAGCACGCCGGAGGGCACCGGCTCGCCGAGGATGATGGTTCCCGCCGCGATCGGCAGGGCGTTGGTGAGCAGGGTGGCGAGGCCGGCCACGGTGAGGGCTCCGCCGCGCTGGTAGCCGATCTGGAGCAGCGACGTGCCCAGGGTGTAACCGAGGATGAGCGTGACCACGAAGGCGAGGCGGGCGCCGCCCTGGGTGGCGAGCTTGGTCGACAGGTCGCCGATCGAGAAGAGCAGGCCGCCCGCGACCCCCTCGGCGACCGCGATCTTTCCCGTCCTGCGGCCGACCCACAGCGCGAGCACGGCGAGCGCGCCGGTGGCGCCGAGCCACGCGAGGATCGCCGCCGTCGAGCCCTTGCCGCCGGCGCCGCTGCCCTTGGCCAGCGACACCCCGAGCGCGGCCAGGCCGAGCACGGAGAGGAGCACCCCGGTGAGCTCGCGCCGGCCGAGGCGCCGGCCCGAGGCGCGCGCGGTGATGTAGGCGAGCACGCCGATTCCGCCCGCGCCGATGCTCTGCACCACGGCCAGGGAGGCCAGGGCCAGCGCCGCGGCGTAGAGCGCGAAGGCGCCGGTCTCCATGATGAAGCCGAGGAGCCAGCTGCGGTTGCCGAGGAGCAGGTGAAGCGAGTGCAGCGGACGGCGCAGGGAGAGCGCGGGCAGCACCGCGGCGGCGTCGTGCTCGCGCAGATAGGCGAGGTTGGCGAGCGTGGTCGAGGCGATCTCGAGCCCAAGGGCGACGGCGGTTTGCCAGCGCATGCCCGCCGCACGTTACGTCAGCGGCGGTACTGCTGGACAAGCATTGCAAAATTATATATAATCGCAATGTGCCCGTACTCGAGACAACGGATTCCACCGGCCGCTCGCAGGCCATCGACGAGGTGGCGAGTGAGCTCGTGCCCGTGGCCGCCCTCCTTGCCCGCTTGCTCGTCCGGCGGGCGGCGCCCGCCATGTCGCGCTCGGAGGCCGGGCTCCTGAGCGCCCTGAGCGCCGGCCCGCGGCGCATCACCGAGCTCGCCGACCTCGAGGGGCACGCACAGCCGACCGTGACGCTGCTCATCAAGCGCATGGAGGAGCGCGGCTGGGTCACCCGCGAGCGCGATCCCGGCGACGGACGCGCCGTCGTCGTCTCACTCACCGGCGAGGGCACCGCCGCCATCGAGGGCGTCCGGGTGCGTTACCGCGCGGCGCTGCGCGACCACCTGACCACGCTGAGCGACGAGGAGATCGTGGCGCTCACAGCCGCCACCGCGGCGCTCTCGACGCTGATCGAGGCGCTCCAGAAGGGACCGGACGAATGACCTCGCCAGGGCGCACCCGACCCAGCCTGCTCTCCCAGCCCAAGGGCGTGTGGGCGGTGTCCTTCGCGGCCGTCGTCTCCTTCATGGGCCTCGGCCTCGTCGACCCGATCCTGCCCGCGATCGCCAAG
>DASZMD010000031.1:0-5949 GCA_035551955.1 Solirubrobacteraceae bacterium
CGTCCCCTGGGAAGAGTTCGCCCCGCTCGGAGGATGGAACACAACGATGTCGCCCAAGCTCGGGTGGTTGATCATGCGGTTGGCGAGGATCCGCTGCCCGACGGCGAGCGTGGGCTCCATCGACCCGCTCGGAATCCGGTAGGGCTTGACGATGAACGCCTGGACGAGCAGTGCGATCCCCACGGCGACTCCGGCGGTGAGGATGAGCTCTACGACCCCCTTCACGCGCACTCAGAGGGTTCCGATCCGGTCCGGCGGCCAGTACGTGAAGAAGGCGTCACCGATGATCCACGAGCGGGACACCGGTCCCCAGAAGCGGCTGTCGTCGGACTGGCCGCGGTTGTCGCCCATCATGTAGTAAGCGCCGCGCGGCACGGTGATCGCGACCGGGAATTGGCACGAGGCGGCCCCGCCGCAGGACGCGATGTACGGGTCCTTCTCGCGAACGCCGTCGCGGTACACGTGACCGGCCTTGATGGCGATCCGGTCACCCGGCAATCCCACGACGCGCTTGATGAACGTCTGACCCGATTCCTCGGCCCTGGCGACGCCGCACGGGCTCTGGCTGGCGCCACCGCTCTGACCCTCGCTCGTATTCAGGCAGCCGAGGTCGTAGTTCTTGGGCGGGTGAAAGACGATGATCTCGCCGATGTGGGGGCTGCTGAAATCGTTGCCGAGCCTGTCGACGAGGACGCGCTGACCGAGGCGGATGGTCGGCAGCATCGAGCCGCTCGGGATCCGGTACGGCTTGACGATGAACGCCTGGATCGCCAGCGCCAGGCCGAGCGCGGTCGCGACGATCAGAACCAGCTCCACCACGGAGCCGACCGCCGACTTCCGGTGCTTTCTCACTCCTCCGCTTCGCCGGCGGAACCTGACGCCGCCGCCACGTCGGCCTCCGCGACCGGCTCCGGAACGGCTGCATGTACCCCGGCCCCTACCTCCGCCGCGGGCGCGGTCGCGTCCTCCTCGACCGCCACAGGCGGGGCGTGGAGCAGCTGGCGATCGACGACCTCCTCAGGGCGCGCGGAGCGACGCTCGCGCACCCGCGCCCGCTTCCCGACCCTGCTCCGCAGGTAGTAGAGCTTCGCTCGCCTGACGTCGCCGCGAGCGGCAACCTCGATCTTCTCGATCTTTGGCGAATGGAGCGGAAAGGTGCGCTCGACCCCGACCCCGAACGACTGCTTGCGGACGGTGAACGTCTCACGGGCGCCGTGACCCTGGCGCTTGATCACGACCCCCTCGAACACCTGCGTGCGCCGGCGGGCGCCCTCGATGACCTGAAAGTGGACGCGCAATCTGTCCCCGGCATCGAAGCTGGGAACGCGACGGAGCTGAGCCTGCTCGAGGCTTTCGATGACGGAACTCATGGCGAGAAGCGACGGCGGTCGAGGACCGCGGGCGGCCTATGGTAGCGGACCCGTTCCGCCATCCGCGGCGTCGCCGCGCTCCTCCCCGGCAGCGCGCGCGCGGCTCTGCTCCAGGCGCCACCGGCGGATCCGCGCGTGGTGGCCAGAGAGCAGCACCTCGGGCACCGCCCAGCCCCGGTACTCGGCGGGGCGCGTGTAATGCGGATACTCGGGAGCGCCCTCGAGGGCGGAGCTGAAGGACTCCTCGAGGACGGACTCATCGTGCCCGAGCGCTCCCGGGAGCTTGCGCAGCACCGCGTCGCACACGACCAGAGCCGGTAGCTCGCCTCCGGCCAGCACGTAGCGGCCGATCGAAACCTGCTCGGAGGCGAAATGCTCGAGCACGCGCTCGTCGAGCCCCTCGTAGCGACCGGCCAGGAGCGTCAGCGCCGGCTCGGCCGCGAGCTCGTCGACAAGCGCGTCGTCGAGCACCCGCCCTCCCGGCGTGAGCGCGATCACCCTGCGCTCGTGCCGGAGCTCGGTCGGGTCGCGCCCGTAGCGGGCGCGCAGGGCCGCCTCGACGACATCGACGCGGAGCACCATCCCGGCTCCCCCGCCGAACGGCGTGTCGTCGACCTGGCCGGCGCTCAGGGGCGTGTGGTCGCGGTAGTTGACGTAGCCGAGCCGGTGTCCCAGCGCGAGCGCGTTGGCGACGTGGCGCTGGCGCTCGAACCACGCGAACGCGTCGGGGAACAGCGTGAAGACATCGATCTCCACCGGGAGATCAGTCCTCCCCCAGGAACGCCAGGTCGATCTCGATCTCCAAGGGAGATCAGGCCTCCCCCAGGAACGCCAGGTCGATCTCGATCTCCCCGGCTTCCACGTCCACCCGCCGCACCGCGTCGCGGATCAGGGGGACGAGGAGATCGGGGGCGCCGCCTTCGCGCGCCACCTCGAGCACCTCGCACGAGGGAAGCGCGAGCAGGCGCCGGACCCGGCCGACCTCGCGCCCACCGTCGACGACACGGCAGGACTCGAGATCCTCCGCCCACCACTCCTCGGCCTCGAGCTCGGGGCCGCCGGTACGCGGGGCGAGGATCTCCTGGCCGCGCAGGCGCTCGGCCGCCGAGCGATCCTCGTAGCCCTCGACGCGAACGATGGGCCGCGCGTCGGTGCCCGCGCGACGCGTGATCCGCAGCGTTTCCTCGCTTACCTGAATGGTGGCGCCGAGCGAGAGGAGCGCCGCGTTCGCCTCCGCGACATGGAAGCTACCGTCGAGTCCGTGGGGACTCCCGACCCGGCCGGCGCGGAGCCATCCGCGAGGGACGGTGGTCATCGCGAGTCGACGATATCCACCAATACGCGCCGGCGCTCGTGCGTCGCCGCGGCCTTGACCACGGCCCGCAGCGCCGCCGCCGTGCGCCCGCCGCGTCCGATCACCTGGCCGTAGTCGTCCTGGGCCACCGAGAGCTCGAGCACGATCGTGCCGTCGTCCTCCTCGAGCTCCTCGACGCGCACAGCGTCGGGTTGCTCGACGAGCTGACGGGTCAGATACTCGAGTAGCTCTCGCATGGCGGCGTCCGCCGCGGCTAGCCGATGCCCTGAGTGCGAAGCAGCTTGCGGACCGTCTCCGAGGGCTGGGCGCCGCGCGCGAGCCAGTCGCGTATGCGCTCCTCGTCAAGGACGATCGTCGAGGGGTCGGTCTGGGCGTTGTAGTGCCCGACGGTCTCGATCACGCGACCATCGCGCTTGGAGCGCTGGTCGGCGACGACGACGCGCCAGATCGGATTCTTGCGCCCGCCAACGCGGGTGAGCCTCAGTCGTACAGCCATCGGACGAAAGAGGTTAGCTGGGCGGAGGATTCGGCGCTTCTTCGCTGCGCCGGGTGAAGTCGAGCTCATCCCATTCGAGCACCCGGCGGTAGCCGAGCGCGGCGTAGATCCGGTTCGAGGTGGGGTTGGCGAGGTCGGTGTAGAGGGCGCACCTGCGGGCGCCGGCGTCGAGGGCGGCGCGGCTCACCGCGGCGACCGCGCTCGACGCGTAGCCGCGCGAGCGGTGGGCGGGAGGGGTGTACACGGGCCCGACCCGCACCACGCCCGCGATCGCCGGCTGGGTGCCTGCGAGCGAGACCGGGCCGCCGTCATCCCACACGTGGAGGGCCCCCAGGTCGATCCCGCGCCCGACCAGCTCCGGAGCCAGCGCCCCGTCGCCGATGCCCGCCTCGACGGCAAACTCGCGCATCCACCGGACCATGAGCTCGCGGTCGGACGCGCCGGCGACGCGGAGCCGCCCAGGCGCGGGGCGCGCCGGAGCGCTGACGTCCTCGAGGGTGTGCAGCGCCAGGGCGGTGGCAAGCGTCGAGACGCCGCCGGTGCGCTGCTTCCAGGCGCACCCGAGCGCTCGCGCCACCTCGCGCGGCGCGCCCACCCCCGGCAACGAGGGATCGCGAGGCAGCCAGGCCGCGAGCAGAGCATCGGCGGTGGCCGCGTCCATCACCGAGGCGAGCATGCGCCACGGCGGCGTGCGCAGGGCTGCCGCCACGACTGTGCCCTCGGCGTCGCAGACGTGGGCGAACAACGCCCGGGCGCGGGAAGGCCGGAAGCGGAAATGCTCGAGCACGGTGGCCAGGAGGTTGTGCTCGATGCGCCCCGCGAGCAGGTCGCCGGTGCGGGTGGCGAACTCCTCGGGCGAGTCGGCGATGGTGACGCGCACGCGGAAATCGTGGCACGCGCGTCGGGAGGCCCGAAGCTAGCGCCCGCCCCGCATCAGCGCGCCCAGGTCGGGCATCCGGCCCTGGGTGAACTGGCGCATCACCTTGCGCATCTGCTCGAACTGCTTGATAAGGGCCTTGACCGCCTGGACGTTGGTACCCGAGCCGCGGGCGATGCGCAGGCGCCGAGAGCCCTTGATGAGCTCGGGATGGCGGCGTTCCTCGGGCGTCATCGAGAGGATGATGGCCTGGATGCGGTCGAAGTCGCGCTCGTCGACCTTGACCCCGCGGAGCTCCTTGCCGATCCCGGGGATCATCCCGAGCAGCGATTGCAGCGGCCCGAGGCGGCGAATCTGGCGGAGCTGGTCGAGGAAGTCGTCGAGGCCGAACTCCTTCTGGCGGATCTTCCGTTCGAGCTCCGCCGTCTGCTCCTCGTCGTAGGCGGCCTCGGCCTTCTCGATCAGGGTCATCACGTCGCCCATCCCGAGAATGCGCTGGGCCATCCGGTCGGGGTGGAAGCGCTCGAACTGGTCGAGCTTCTCGCCCGTCGAGGCGAAGAGGATCGGCTTGCCGGTCACGGCCTTGACCGAGAGGGCGGCGCCGCCGCGGGCGTCGCCGTCGAGCTTGGTGATGATCACGCCGTCGAACTGGACGACCTCGGCGAACTGCTCGGCTACGGCGACGGCGTCCTGACCGGTCATCGCGTCGACGACGAGGAGGACGTCGTGGGGCTTGACCACCTTCTTGATCTCGGCGAGCTCCTTCATCAGATCCTCGTCGATGTGGAGGCGGCCGCTGGTGTCGACGATGAGCACGTCCTTGCCCTCGCTGATCGCGCGGTCGCGGGCCCATGCCGCGATCTTCACCGGGTCCTTGTCGGTGCCCTGCTCGTAGACGGCGGCGCCCACCTGGCCGCCGACCTTGATCAGCTGATCGACGGCGGCGGGCCGGTAGACGTCGCATGCCGCCAGGGCGACGGAGGAGCCGTGCTGCTCGCGCAGGTAGCGCGCGAGCTTGGCCGTGGCCGTCGTCTTACCCGATCCCTGGAGCCCGGCCATGATCACCACTGTCGGCGGGCGCGGCGAGAAGGAGAGCTCGTGCGCGGCGCCGCCCATCAGCTCGGTGAGCTCTTCGTTGACGATCTTGACCACCTGCTGGCCGGGATTGAGCTGGCCGATGACGTCGGCGCCGAGGGCGCGCTCACGGACCGCTTCGGTGAAGCTCTTGACGACCTTGAAGTTGACGTCGGCTTCGAGCAGGGCGAGCCGGATCTCGCGCATCGCCGCCTTGACGTCGGCCTCGGTCAGCGTCCCGCGGCCGCGGACATCGGTGAGCGTCGCTTGGAGCTTGTCGGCGAGAGAGTCGAACACGTATACGACGTTACTTAGGTTCGGCTGCGCCCGGCCCGAGCTCGCCGCGCGCGCCGTCCTCGGGGGCCGGTTCGAGCTCGCCCCGGCTCGCGGCGCCGCCGTCGCCTTCGGGGGCGGCCTCGGCGCCGGCTTCGCGGGCGCCGTCATCGCCGATCCGTGCGCCCAGCGCCTTGCCGATGCCCGAGAAGGCGTCGGTGAACTCGGAGGGGATCACGAACACCTTGTTGGCGCTGCCCTGCGCGAGCTGCGGGAGCATCTGCAGGTACTGGTAGCTCAGGAGCTCCTGGTCCGGCCGGCCGTTGTGAATCGCCCTGAAGACGGTGTCGATCGCCTTGGCGTCGCCCTCGGCGCGGAGGATCGCGGCCTGCTTGGCCCCCTCGGCGGTGAGCACCGCGGCCTGCTTCTCGCCCTCGGCGGTGAGGATCTGGGATGCCTTGACGCCTTCCGCGGTGAGGATGGCGGCGCGCTTGTCGCGGTCGGCGCGCATCTGCTTCTCCATCGCCTCCTGGATCGAGCCGGG
>DASZMD010000032.1:0-5333 GCA_035551955.1 Solirubrobacteraceae bacterium
GCGTGTGCTTGCGCTCGACTACGGCAGCGCGCGGTGCGGTTGCGCGCTCAGCGACCCCACCGGCGTGCTCGCCACCCCGATCGAACCGGTCCTCAGGCCCGCCACGCGCCGCGGTCTCTCCCGCCTGCGCACGCTCGCCCGTGACCGCGGCGTCGAGCGCGTGGTGGTAGGCCTGCCCCTGTCGCTGTCGGGGGAGGACTCGGCGCAGACGGCGGAGACGCGAGCGTTTGCCGTCGCCCTCGAGCGCGAGCTCGACGTCCCCGTCGAGCTCTACGACGAGCGCTTCACCACCCGGCTCGCGGAGCGGACGGGGGGCGCGGCGAGCGAGGACTCGCGCGCGGCCGCGCACCTGCTCGAGGACTGGCTGTCGGTGGAGTCCGCTCGCGGATTCGGGAGCGCCAAATCCGCCGAGCCGGCCGGCTCCTCCGAAGATGAGGAGGCTCGCACATGAGCGACCGCAGCCCCGAAGAGCGCGAGGCGGCCCGCCGCGCGCGGGAGGCGCGACGGTCCGGGCGCCCCTTCGAGCGCGATTTCCCCCAGGCCGCCTCCGAGCGGCCGGCCCATCCCGGGTCGCCGGTCCACCCCGAGCAGCCGGCGCACCCCGGGTCGCCGCCGCATCCCGAGTCACCGGCCCACCTCGAGCGGCCGGCCCATCCCGACTCGCCGGTCCATTCCGACCCGCCGGTCCACCCCGGGTCACCGGTCCACCCCGAGTCACCGGTCCACCCCGAGCAGCCGGTCCATTCCGACCCGCCGGTCCACCCCGAACCGCCGGTCCAACCCGCGCCCGCCGAGGCGCCGCGGTTCTCCTGGCCGCCCGAGCCGCCGCCGCCGGCGGCGCAGGACCCGCAGCCCGAGCCCCCGACGGCCGAGCACGTCCCCTGGCCGGAGGCCGACGAGACGCCGTGGCCCGATGCCGAGGCGCCCCGCTTCTCCGGTCCGCTGTCCTGGCCGCCCGAGGACGACGACCGCGGCCAGCGCCCGCCGCCGCCGCCGCCCCGCCCGCGCATGCGACCCAAGCGCTCCGACCGCTCTCCGTCGCCGCCGCGAGCGCCGGGCGCTCGATCGCGCCGGCGCTCGATGGCGCCGCGGATCCTCGCCGTCGCCGCCCTGGTGGTGGCGATCGGCGCGATCTGGTTCCTCGTCGAGCTCTTCCAGCCCTTCACCGGGTCAGGCCACGGCAGCGTGGTCGTGACCGTCCCCACGGGCGCGAGCACGGCGACGATCGGCGACGAGCTCGCGAGCGACGGCGTCATCTCCTCGAGCTTCTTCTTCGGCCTGCGCGCCACGCTCGCGGGCGACCGCGGCAAGCTCCTCGCCGGCACCTATCACCTCAAGCACGGGATGGGCTACGGCGCCGTGCTCTCGATCCTCACCACCCACCCGCCGGCCGCTCCCACCACCAACGTCACCATCATCCCTGGCCGCACGCGGCGGCAGATCGCCCGGCTCCTGCACCAGCAGGGGGTCCACGGTCGCTTCCTGACCGACAGCCGCCACACCACCCTCCTCAGCGCGGCGGCCTACGGCGCGCCGCGCAACCTGGCCAACCTCGAGGGCTTCCTCTTCCCCTCGACCTACCAGCTGCGTAAGCCGATCAGCATCCAGGCCCTGGTCAACGACGAGCTCACGACCTTCCGCCAGCAGTTCGCCACCGTCAACATGAGCTACGCGAAGAGCAAGAACCTCTCGCCCTACGACGTGCTCATCATCGCCTCAATGGTCGAGGCCGAGGCGGGAACGGCCCACGACCGGCCCCTGATCGCCTCGGTCATCTACAACCGGCTGCGCGACCGCATCCCGCTGGGGATCGACGCAACCATCCGCTACGCGGTCAACAACTACACAGCGCCGCTCACCGACTCACAGCTCAACTCGCCCTCGCCCTACAACACGCGCGCCCACCTCGGCCTGCCCCCGACCCCGATCGACAACCCAGGCCTGGCCTCGATCCAGGCCGCCGCCCACCCGGCCCGCACCAGCTACCTGTACTTCGTGGCCAAGCCATGCGGAAACGGGGCGAGCGCCTTCGCCTCGACCAACGCCCAGTTCCAGCTCGAAGTGCAGCGCTACGACCAGGCGCGCGCTCAGCGCGGCGGCCGCTCACCCCTGGTGTGCTGAGGGCCCGCCTCGGCGTCCTCGGGTGGCCGGTCGCGCACAGCCGCTCGCCGGCGATGCACAACGCGGCGCTGGCGGCAGTGGGCCTGTCGGACTGGCGCTACCAGCTCCTGCCCGTCCCCCCAGAGCTCCTGACCGAGACGGTGCGGGCGCTCCCGCAGGCGGGCTTCCGGGGCGTCAACGTGACCATCCCCCACAAGCAGGCGGCCCTGGCCCTGGCCGACGAGGCGAGCGAGCGGGCGCGCGCCATCGGCGCCGCCAACACCCTGATCTTCGAAGCGGGTCGGATCGTGGCCGATAACACCGACGCGCCCGCGATCATCGCCGGGCTCCCGTTCCCCGCCGCGGGCCGGACCGCGCTCGTGCTCGGGGCCGGGGGCAGCGCGCGGGCGGCGGTGTGGGCGCTCACGGATGCCGGAGCCGCCGAGGTGCGGGTATGGAACCGGACGCCCGAGCGCGCCGAGCGCCTGAGCGCCGAGCTCGGCGCCATTGCGGTCACCGAGGCCGAGCCCGCGGATCTGCTCGTCCACTGCACGTCCAGTGGATTGGACGCTTTCGAGTTGATGTTCAAGTCCCTTCCCGTGCAAGCCGATGACCTCGTCGGGTATCGCTGCGTGGTTGATCTCATGTACAGCCGGACGGACACGCCGCTCGTCGAAGCGGCGCTGGCCCGATCGATCTCGGTTCTGGACGGGCTCGAGATCCTCGTCGGCCAGGGAGCGCTCAGCTTCGAGCGCTTCACCGGACGGCCGGCTCCGATCGACGTCATGCGCGCGGCTGCCCGCGCGAGATGACCGACTATCAGCCCCATCTACGTGCAGTCGCTGCGGCGACCTCCTCACGTGAGGGCTCAGAGGCGGGAACGGGACTAACGCCGCCCAGCAGGCGTGGCGGCTCGGGTCGCTTCCTCACCGACGTCCTCGTCGAGCTCGGCTACATCGACCGCGACCGGAGCGCCAAGGCGATCGAGGAGGCCCGCCTGGGCGGGCGACCGCCCGAACGGGTCCTGCTCGAGGCCCGCGCCATCACCGGTGACCAGCTCTCGCGCGCGATCGCCGAGCGCTACGGCCTCGACCACGTCGACCTCGGGCTGTTCAGCGTCGACATGGGCGCCGCCAACCTTCTCAGCGCCGCGCTGGCAAGGCGCTACCAAGCGGTGCCAGTCGCCTACGTCGACCCGCAGACGCTGCTCGTCGCCATGGCCGATCCCGCCAACGTCCTCGCCGTCGACGACATCGCGCTCCTGACCAGGCTCGAGGTCCGCGCCGCGGTCGCCTCCGAGGAGGACATCTCCAGCCTCATCCAGCGCCTGAACCGTTTCGAGGACGCCGTCCAGGAGGCGGTCGACGAGGGCGAGGAACAGGCGGGCGTGGCCGAGATCGTCGACCTCCGCGAGTCGGCCGAGGACGCGCCGGTGATCAAGCTCGTGCATTCGATCATCGCCCAGGCCGCCGACGCGGGAGCGTCCGACGTCCACTTCGAGCCCGTCGCCGATTCGACGGGTCGCCCCGGCCGCGAGCTCCGGGTGCGCATGCGCATCGACGGCGTGCTCAAGGAATCGATGACGGTGCCGCAGCGGCTCGTCGCCGGAGTGGTGTCGCGCATCAAGATCATGGCTGACCTCGACATCTCGATGCGGCGCCTGCCCCAGGACGGCCGCGTGGGGCTGACGATCGAAGGGCGCCAGGTCGACATTCGCGTCGTCACCCTCCCGAGCGTGCACGGGGAGACCGTGGTCCTGCGCATCCTCGACAAGGAGAGCGTCCGCCTCGAGCTCGAGAAGCTGGGCATGGCCGAACAGGAGATCATCCGCTTCCGGACCTCGTTCACCCGTGCCCACGGCGCCGTCCTCTCCACCGGCCCCACGGGCTCGGGAAAGTCGACGACGCTCTACGGCGCGCTGCGCGAGCTCCACTCGCCCGAGAAGAACATCATCACCATCGAGGACCCGGTCGAATACCAGATCGACGGGATCACCCAGCTCCAGGTCAACCACAAGTCGGGCCTGACCTTCGCCAGCGGCCTGCGCTCGATGATGCGGGCCGATCCGGACATCCTCATGGTCGGCGAGATCCGCGACCACGAGACGGCGCAGGTCGCCATCGAGGGCGCACTCACGGGACACATGGTCCTCTCCACCCTTCACACCAACGATGCCCCGACGGCGATCACCCGCCTGATCGAGATGGGCATCGAGCCGTTCCTGATCGCCTCGGCGCTCGACTGCGTCGTCGCCCAGCGCCTGGCCCGCGTCCTCTGTACCCACTGCAAGCGCCGCACGATCATCCCGGCCCAGGTCGTCCGCGACCATGGCTACAACGCCCAGTTCGACATCGAGGCCTACGAGCCCGTGGGCTGCGTGCGCTGCGACCGGATGGGCTACCGCGGGCGCATCGGCCTGTTCGAGGTGATGACGATGTCGGACGCGATCCGCAAGCTCACCCTCGATCGTGCGCCCGCCGACCAGATCACCGCCGTCGCCCTGCGCGAAGGGATGCGCCGGCTGCGCGACGACGGGCTCGACAAGGTCAAGGCCGGACTTACGTCCATGGCCGAGGTCGCGCGTGTAACGGGAATGGCCTGAGCTGCCGATACCACTGCACATGGGTTGCAACCGGCTGGACGCGAACGAGAGAAGGGGCGAGCATGGAGATTGACTTCGCTGAGGTGCTGATGGAGGTCATCGACCGTCGCGCTTCGGACCTGCACCTCACCGCCGGCGCCCCGCCCATGGTCCGTGTGCGCGGGCGCCTCACCCCGCTCGAGGGGTACCCGGCGCTCACCCCGACCGATACGCGGGAGATCGTCTACTCGATCCTCTCAAACCAGCAGCGGCAGAAGCTCGAGAACAACTGGCAGATCGACTTCGCCTACCAGATCCCGCAGCGCGGCCGCTTCCGCGTCAACGCCTATTTCCAGCGCTCGGCCATCGGTGCCGCGTTCCGCCTGATCCCCTTCGAGGTCGTGCCCTTCGACACGCTCGGACTCCCTGCCGCCGTGGCCGACTTCGCTAAGCGGCCGCGCGGGCTCGTCCTCGTGACCGGCCCGACGGGGTCGGGCAAGTCGACCACGCTCGCCTCGCTCGTCGACATGATCAACCAGGAACGCGAAGAGCACATCATGACCATCGAGGATCCGATCGAGTTCCTTCACACGCACAAGAAGTGCATCGTCAACCAGCGCGAGCTCGGCTCCGACGCGACGAGCTTCGGCGA
>DASZMD010000033.1:0-4706 GCA_035551955.1 Solirubrobacteraceae bacterium
CCGGCGAGGAAGCACAGGTCCTGGGAGTCGGGCTTGCCCGCCACCGGGAGCCCCGCCTCGGCGGCGATCGTCCTGACCTCGGGCTTGGTCAGCTCGCCGAGGGGGAACCTCATCCTCGCCAGCGACTCGGGCGCGAGCGCCGCGAGCATGTACGTCTGGTCCTTGCCGGGGTCGGCGGCGGCGCGCAGGAGCGGACCTGAGGCGTTGTCGCGATCGGCGAGGCGCGCGTAGTGACCGGTGGCCAGGTGCGCGCATCCGAGCATGTCGGCGAAGGCCAGCATGGCGTCGAGGCGGACGTGGCCATTGCACCGCACGCACGGATTCGGGGTCTCCCCCGCCGCGTGCCCGGCGATGAAGGGCTCGACCACTCCGGCGCGGAACTCCTCGCGGAGGTCGAGGGTGAAATGGGGCATTCCCATCCGGTGGGCGATGGCCCGCGCGCCGCGTACCGCCGAGGCCGAGCAGCAGCTGAGCTTCTCGTCGCTCTCCACGTCGGACCACAGCTCGAGGGTCACGGCCACCGTCTCGCCCTCGCGGGCGCTGAGGAGCGCGGCCACGGCGCTGTCCACCCCGCCGCTCATCGCCACCAGGGTCCGCACCCCGCTCGGGGGCGCAATCCGGGCCCGTTCGCGGGCCGCCGCGCCCAGGGCCCGATGCAGGGCGTCGGCGGCGAGCTCGGCGGCGTGGAGCTTGCCGGGGCTGAGGCCGCCGAGCTCGGCGGCGAGCTCGCGGGTGCCGACGCGGGCCACCTCGAGGACGGGACGCCCGCGCACGAGCGCGACGGCGGCGCTGCCGGCCGCCATCGCGGCGCCGCACCCCTCGCCGTCGAAGCCGGCGTCGATCACCTGGTCTCGCTCGATGGCGAGCGCCACGCGCAGGCGGTCACAGCAGGAGGCGCCCCCGGCCGCGCCCGTGAACGCGCCGGCGGGCACGTGGCCGCGGCCCTGGGGTGACTCGAGGTGGTGCTCGAAGCGCTCTAGATCCACCGCCCCGAGAATAGAGGGCCGACGCGCGGCCGCGGGTTGTTCAGTGCACGCTCAGCGCGTAGTCGACGCGCTGGGAGATCTCGAGCCCGTCGAGGAATCCGACAAGGGTGAAGGCCTGGGCGTGACGATCGACGATCGCCAGCGTCGGCGAGGTCTGAATCAGGACCTGGTTGGTGATGACCGGGTAGCTCGCGAGCTCGGAGAGCGGGATCGCGAGCTTGACCACCCGCCCGCGCCGGGTGGGGATGGCCCTCAGCTCCTGCCGGACCGCCTGGTCGTCGGCGGCGGCGGGGTTGTAGAAGAGGAGCGCCAGCACCTTGTGGCGGGCGAGGGACCGGTTGACCATGTTCACCCGCTGGGCCGGGGTGGCCGCGCTCGGGACCGCCGTAGCGTGGTGGCGGGCGGTCGCGTGGCGGCGGGCGGCGGCGGTGGTGGCGTGCTTGGCGGGGGCGGTCGTGTGATGGCGGGCGGCCGCGGCGGTGGCGTGCTTGGCCGGGGTGGTCGTGGACTTGGCCGCGGCCGCTGCCGGCGTGGTCGCGGTGGCTGCCGGCGTGGTGGCGGTGGCGGGCGTCGTGGCGGCGCCCGTGTTGCCGGCGGCGGCGGTGTTGGAGTGGTTCTGGGTCGCCACCGCAGCCTTGGCGGCGTTGATGGCGGGCTGGAACTGCCCCACCCCCGGGTTGGTGCTCGAGCCCGAGCCCGACGAGCTCGGCTTCAGCGCCACGATCCACAGGACGAAGAACGCAACCGTGGCCACCAGGAGGCCGAGCAGCGGACGCGATGGGCGAGTCATCACGGGCATATTCGGCACGGATCGCCGCTGGCATGAGGCCCAGCGGACGTCTTTGGACGCGTCGCTCTAGGCGAGTCGCAATCCCAGCTCGCGGAGCTGGGCGGGGTCGACGGGCGCCGGGGCCCCGGTCAGGGGGTCGGCGCCGCTGGCCGCCTTAGGGAAGGCGATCACCTCGCGGATGCTGTCGCGCCCGGCGAGGATGGCGATGATCCGGTCCACCCCCATGGCGATCCCCCCATGGGGCGGAGCGCCGTAGCGGAGCGCGTCGAGCAGGAAGCCGAACCGGGCCTGGGCCTCGTCGCGGTCGATCCCCAGGAGCTCGAACACCCGCTGCTGGGTCTCGAGGCGATTGATGCGGATCGAGCCGCCGCCGATCTCCGAGCCGTCGAGGACCAGGTCGTAGGCGCGAGACTTCGTCGTCGCCGGGTCGTCGAGATCTCCCGTCGGAGCGGTGAAGGGATGGTGGCTCGCGTCCCACCGGCCCTCCTCCGGGCGCCACTCGAAGGCGGGGAACTCGACCACCCAGAGGATGTCGTGACGGCCCTCGGGGATGAGGTCAAAGCGCCGCGCCAGCTCGAGCCGTAGCGCGCCGAGCGCCTGACGGGCGGTGGACGGGGTGTCGGCGACGATCAGGAGCAGATCGCCGGGGGACGCGCTCAGGCGCTCGTTGATGGTGGCGATCTCCTCGGGGGAAAGGAACTTGGCGATCGGAGAGCGCCAACCGTCGGGGTTGACGAACGCCCACACAAGCCCCTTCGCGCCGTGCTGCTTGGCCAGCTCGGTCAGGACGTCGAGCTCTGAGCGGGGCAGCTCGCGAGCGCCGGCGTTGAGTCCGGCGACGATGCCCCCCGATTCGACAGCCCCTCTGAAGACCTTGAACTCCGAGGCCGCGACGGCGTCGGAGATGTCGCGGAGCTCGAGGCCGAAGCGGGTGTCGGGGCGGTCACTGCCGAAGCGCGAGACGGCCTCGTCGTAGGTCATGCGCGGCCACGGCGGCGCGGCCACGCCGAATCCCGCGCGCTCGAACACGCCCTCCATCACCGCCTCCATGACATCGATCACGTCCTCCTCCTCGACGAACGACATCTCGAGATCGAGCTGGGTGAACTCGGGCAGTCGGTCGGCGCGCGAATCCTCGTCGCGGAAGCAGCGCACGATCTGGTAGTAGCGCTCGAGGCCGCCGATCATCAGCAGCTGCTTGAACAGCTGCGGGGACTGCGGGAGGGCATAGAAGGAGCCGGGCGCGGTCCGGGCGGGAACGAGGAAGTCCCGCGCCCCCTCGGGGGTAGAGCGGGTGAGGAAGGGGGTCTCGACCTCGAGGAAGTCGCGATCGTCCAGGACCCCGCGCATGGTGGCGATGACGTCGTGGCGGAGCTCGAGCGCCTCGCGCATCGGGGGGCGGCGGAGATCGAGGTAGCGGTAGCGCAGGCGGAGGTTCTCGTCGACGTCGACGTCCTCGTCGATCGGAAAGGGGGGCGTCTCCGCGTCCGCGAGCACCTCCACGTTCGCCACGGCGAGCTCGATCTCGCCCGTGGGGAGATTCGGGTTGACGTTCTGGGGGTCGCGCAGGGTGATCTCCCCGGCCGCGGTGAGGACGTCCTCCGAGCGCAGCCCGTGGGCGAGGCGGTGGGCCTCGGGGGCGGTCTCGGGGTGAAAGACGAGCTGGAGAATTCCCGACCGGTCGCGCAGGTCGATGAAGATCAGGCCGCCGTGATCGCGCCGGCGGTGCACCCAGCCGGCCACGCGCGCCTGCGAGCCCGCCTGCTCGGCGGTCAGGAGACCGGCCCAAACGTCGCGATACTCGTTGGGCCGGGGCAGTCGCCGCACGCTCACGCCAGCCGGCTCCCCCGCAGGATGGTCGGGATGACGGCTTCGAGCTCGATCTCCCGCTGTTCGCCTGACTCCATCTCCTTGAGCGTAATCGGATCGCCGACGATGGCGACGTAGCGGGCGCCGAGCCTGTCGCCGTGCCGGAGCTGGCCCTTGAGCGAGCGTCCGGCGAGCTCGAGCTGGGCGGCGAGACCAGCGCGGCGGGCGGCCGTCGCGAGCCCGAAGGCGGCGCGCTCGTCCGCGCCCGGGGCCACCGCCACGAACAGGTCGACAAGGGCGGGCGCGATCGGAGGCGCACCGGCGGCGAGGAGCATGCGCTCGACTCCCACGGCCCAGCCCGAGGCGGGCGTCGAAGGTCCATCGAGCTGCTCGATGAGCCGGTCGTAGCGACCGCCGCCCCCCACCCCGCTCTGTGCCCCGAGCGCGTCGCTGGCGAACTCGAAGACCGTGCGCGTGTAGTAGTCGAGCCCGCGGACGAGGGTCGGGTCGATCTCATAGGGGAGCCCGGCGTCGTCGAGGAGCGCCCGTACCTCGGCGAGGTGCTCAGCGTCCTCGGGGCCGAGCCGGTCGATCAGGATGGGAGCGTTCTCCATCACCGCCCGCGTGCCCGGGTGGGTGGAATCGAAGGCGCGCAGAGGGTTGGCGTCGATTCGGCCGCGGACCTCGGCGCTCAGCTCTGCCTCGTGGGCGCGCAGGTAGCGCTGGAGGTCGTCGCGGTACTCGGCTCGCGTCTCCGGCGTGCCCAGGCTCGAAAGGCGCAGGCGGCGCTCGCGCACGCCGACCGCGTCCATGAGCTCGGCGAGGAGGAGGATGAGCTCGGCGTCGGCAGCGGGCTCACCCACCCCAATGGTCTCGGCGCCCACCTGCCAGAACTCTCGGTAGCGCCCAGACTGGGGCGCCTCGTAGCGGAAGAAGCTCGACAGGTACCAGAGCTTCACGGGCTGGGGGAGCTTGTGCATCCCGTGCTCGAGGTAGGCGCGGCACACCGGGGCGGTGCCCTCGGGACGGAGGGTGAGCGAGCGCCCGCCCCCGTCCTCGAACGTGTACATCTCCTTCTGGACGATGTCGGTGGACTCGCCCACCCCGCGCGCGAACAGCTC
>DASZMD010000034.1:0-1841 GCA_035551955.1 Solirubrobacteraceae bacterium
GCGCACCGGGTGGGGCTCCCGCGCCCAGGACCAGGAGGCCTTCCTCAACGTCGGCGAGACCGGCCCCGTCACCCCCGGCCCCGACGTCGAGGCCTCGCGCTGGCTCGCCACCGAGCGCCCGATCTCGGGTTTCGGGGTCGAAACGGTGGGGATCGACGCGGGCGCCGCGGGCGGCATGGACCCGCCCTTCCCCCTCCACAACCTCCTCCTCGGCGCCGGCCGCCTCGGCCTCACCCAGCTCGCCAACCTCGACAAGCTGCCGATCACGGGCGCGCTGATCGTCGTCTCCCCGCTCAAGCTCGTGGGAGGCACCGGAAGCCCGTCGCGCGTGCTCGCCTTCGTGCCCAGGGCCTGAGGGCGATGAACGCGCGCCGCAATGCCATGATCCTGATCCCGGTGAGCGCCGGGATCGGGATCGTCGCCGCCCTGCTCGGCAATTGGCCCGTCTTCGCCTTCATGGTCCTCAGCGTGGCCTTCCAGGTCACGAGCCTGGTGATGATCCGGCGGCGGATGGGCCGCCGCGACTGACGTACCCGGACACGGCCCCGTCGAAGTGGCGCATCGCCGCTGCCGCGAGCGAGGTCCACAGGGCATCGAAGGTCGTCACCGCGCGCTCGCGCTCGGCGGCGAGGGAGACGAGGTCGTCGGGAAGCTCGGGGTCGAGGAAGGGGAAGACCCGGAAGAGCTGGATGAGGCGCGTCCTGACGAGAAACGCCTGGCGGTCGGCGAGGCGCTCGGTGGCGCCGACGTAGGCGCCGAACTCGGCCTCGAAGGCCGCGTAGCGCTCGGCCAGCCCGCTCAGGTCCCAGGCACGCTCGGCGAGGATCCGCAGCCCGCGCGCCGAGGCCGCCGGCGCCAGCAGGACGCTCGCCGGCTCCGACGTCTCCGCCCTCGCGCTCTCAGCGCAGGCCACCGACGGCGGCTATCGCCTCACGGGTGAGAAGCTGTGGATCTCCAATGCCCCGGACGCCGACCTCTGCACCGTCTTCGCCAGGACCGGGGAGCATCCCCGCCACGGGATCACCGCGTTCGCGGTCCCGGGCGACGCGCCGGGACTGACCGGCGAGCCGCTCGAGCTCCTCTCGCCCCACCCGATCGGGCGCCTGCGCTTCGACGGCGTCGAGGTTCCGCACGCCAGCGTGATCGGAGAGCCCGGCGACGGGTACCGGGTGGCGATGCGGACGCTCGACCTCTCCCGCCCGAGCGTGGGCGCCTTCGCGATCGGGATGGCGCGCGCGGCGCTCGACGCCGCCTGCGAGCACGCGGCCACGCGCCGCACCTTCGGCCGCCCGCTCAAGGACCACCAGGCTGTCGCCCACCGCCTGGCCGATGTCGCCGCCCGCGTGCACGCCGCCCGCCTCACCGTCCATCACGCGGCGCGAGCGCACGACGAAGGCAGGCCCGACCGGACGCTGGCGGCGATGGCCAAGCTCCTGGCCACCGAGGCGGCACAGGAGGCCGTGGACGTCGCCGTCCAGCTCCACGGCGCCCTCGCGCTCGAGCGCGGCCACCCCCTCGAGCACCTCTACCGCGACGTGCGCGCCCCCCGCATCTACGAGGGGGCATCGGAGATTCAACGCGAGATCATCGCGCGCTCGCTGTTCGCGCGATGAGCCGGACCGTGGTCTTCCTCGTCTCCGAGAAGGCGGCGGAGATCCAACGGGCAGCGGTGGTCATCGACGGCGGCGGGGATTCAGGGATAGAATGCCCGTCGGGCGCCGGGGAACTCGAGACGGAGGGAAAATCTGTGCTGCGCTATCGCCTGGTCACGATCGGCCTGGTCATGACCGGATTCCTGGCGTTGACGTCGGCGGCGTCGGCGGTGACGCTCGGTAACACCA
>DASZMD010000035.1:0-8836 GCA_035551955.1 Solirubrobacteraceae bacterium
GCGTGGGCGGGTAGGCGCTGGTGGCGAGCCCGACGGCCAGCCCGGAGATCACCGGATCGACGCCGGACTTGAACATCGCCACCCACAGGCCGACGCCGGCCGCCACCGACAGGGGGCGGCGCCACGCCGGCGCGTAGCGCAGGCCGAGGAGCAGGGCCAGGAACCCGGCTGCGGCCGCCAGGGCGGGCACCGATACGTGCGAGGTGTAGACGGTGGCGATGACGACCAGCCCGCACAGGTCATCGACAACGGCGAGGGTCAGGAGGAACACGCGCATCCGCGTCGCCGCGCGCGGGGTCAGGAGGGCGAGCGCGCCGAGGGCGAAGGCGGTGTCGGTCGACATCGCCGCCCCCCACCCGCGGGCGCCGGGGCCACCGGCGTTGAAGGCGAGGTAGATGGCGACGGGGACGACCATCCCGCCGATGGCGGCGAGGACGGGCACAGCGATACGGCGTCGGTCGCGGAATTCGCCGAGGTCCATCTCGCGCTTGGCCTCGAGGCCGACGACGAGGAAGAACAGGGTCATCAGGCCCTCGTTGACCCAGTGGCGGAGGTCGGTGGAGATGCTGGCATGTCCGAGGCGGATCGCCATCTCGGTGGCCCACAGCGTCTGGTAGGAGTGCGACCACGGCGAGTTGGCCCAAATCAGGGCGATGACGGTGGCGGCGGCGACCACGGCGGCGCTGCCCGTCTCGGCGCCGAGGAAGTCGCGGACCGGCGCCGCGAGGTTCCGGGCCCACGCCGTGCGTCCGGCATAGGGAGTGGCTGAGGCGGTCGCGCTCATCGCCCCCGCGATTATTACGAGCGCCGCTTCCCGCGGCCGGTCAGCGCCCGATCTGGACCGTCGAGTGGTAGATCGAGGAGATCGTCGCCGCGGCGGGCTTGGGGGCGCCTTGGAAGTCGATCACGCCCTTCTCGTTGAAGGGCGAATTGGCGAGCGGGTCGCCGCCGTTGTAGCCGGGATAGGCGACGTAGTTCTGCATCGCGAAGTACATCGCTCCCGAGAGCCAGGGCTTGCTCGCGAACACGCCGAGGTGGTAGGAAAGGGCGTCGGCCTGGAAGGCGTAGGTGCCGTACTCCTGGATCGGCCCGTTGCGGTTGCCGTCGAAGCCGAACTCGGTGACCATCAGCGCCTTCGTCGGGTAGCAGGCGCGGAAGCTGTCGAGGAAGGGACTGAGCTCCTGGCGGTCCGCCGTGGCGCCGTCGCCGGCGTCGAACCAGCCGAAGTAGTCGTTGAAGCCGATCAGGTCGAGGGGCGCGTAGGCGGGCTGACAGGCGACTCCGGGCCAGTCGCTGGCGGCCAGGGACACCGGCCGCGTGGGGTCGAGCTGGCGAGAGAGGGCACTGGCGCTGGCGATGTAGCCCGCCTCGGCGGGAGGCACGGGGGTCGAGAGCTCGTTGCCGATGCTCCAAGTCATCACCGAGGGGTGGTTCTGGCCCGCGAGGATGTTCTGCTTGAGGAGCGCGAGCGCTCGCGGTATCTCTCCCGGCTGGCCGAGGTAGGCGTTCTTGACCTGGTAGACGGGGATCTCCGACCACACGAGGAGGCCATCCTGGTCGGCCATCTGCTGCATGGCCGGGGTCAAGGGGTAATGGGCGCGGATGGCATCGGCGCCGAGCGAGCGCGCATAGTCGAGCAGCTGGCGCTGCTGGCCGATGCTCAAGGCGGCGCCGGTGGCCAGCGTCTGGAGGTGGATGTTGAAGCCGCGGAGGTCGACCGGTCGGCCGTTGAGCTCGAGCCGGCCGCCCTTGGAGACGGTGATCGTGCGGATCCCGCTGTCGTAGAGGTAGCCGCCGAGGCTCCTGCCCTTGCTGTCGGTGAGGTTCAGGGTGGCGCGGTAGAGCTTGGGATGACCCGGCGCCCACAGGCTGGGGTGGGCGATCCGCGCCGTGGCGGTGGCCGTCCACGTCCCGTGCGGCCCGATCGTCGCGTGCCCGAAGTCGAGGGGCAAGCCGCCGTAGCTGCCGCGCAGGTGCACGGGCAGACGCGAGCCGGTGAGGTTGCGGATCGCCGCCTGCTCGGCGATCGTCGCCGCGCACGTCGGGCAGGGGAGGAGCGGGCGGATCTGGACCTGCGAGATGTCGGCGCCCGCCACGGCGCGCAGGTAGACCTCCTCGAGCAGCCCGCCGTAGTTCCACCATTGACCGCCCGGGCCGGGCGGGAAGTCCGACGCGGTGCGGCGGTTGTCGACGCGTACGACGAGGCGGTTGACTCCGCTGTGCAGCCCGGTGAGGTCGAACTCAAAGGGAAGGTAGGCGCCGGTGTGGGAGCCGATCCGCCGGCCGTTGAGCCACACGGTGGCGGAGTAGTTGACGGACTGGAAATTGATGATCCAATGCTGCGAGGTCTTCTTGACGTACTTGGGGAATGCCCCCGCCGGGAGGGTGAAGTCGCGGCGGTACCAGCCGACGTAGCCCGCCATGCTCGCGGAGGTGAGCTGCCCGGCGTTATAGGCGTTGGGGACGGTGACCCCGGACCAGCCGGCGGTGGAGCCCAGGTTCTGCCACCCCTGGGCGAGGCCCACGTTGCCCGGGTCGGCCTGATAGAGCCAGGTGCCCCCGAGCAGGTAGCGATCGGTTGGCCCGTCGCTGTAGAGCGCCCCCTTGGTCGGAGGCGCGGGAGCGTACGCCGGACCCTGGGCACGGGCCACCCCGCCGGCCGCCAGGACGAGCACAGCAGCCACGAAAAGGACGCGCACAGGCGCTAGAGGAAAGGCGAACATGGAAGGGTTTCCGCGCCGCGCCGGCCACCGCGCTCCGCGACGATGGTAGAGCCTCGAGCAGCCGCGACGCATCACCACGTGTAACGTCGCGCCTGCAGTCAACGATCAAAAGGGGTGGAGAGGTGTCCAAGCTGAGTGGGTCATCGACGGCGGAGGTCGACGCTCCGATCGACGCGGTGTGGGCGGTGGTCGCGGACGTCGAGACCGCGCCCCGGTGGCAGGGAGGCCTCGACGGCCTCCGCGCGCTCGAGCGCGACGACGAGGGGCGGGCGACGCTGTCGGAGACCGAGTCCGACATCAAGGTGCGCAAGGTCAAGTCCGTGGTCCGCTTCGCCTACGGGGGTCCCACCCTGCTCAGCTGGCGCCAGGAGAAGGGCGAGCTCAAGTCGGTCGACGGCCGCTGGGAGCTCGAGGACCTCGGCGAGGGCCGCACGCGCGTCACCTACGCGATCGAGGTCGACCTGGGCCGGATGCTCGGGATGCTCGTGCGCGGGCCCATCGAAGGCGTGATCCGGGCGATGCTCGTGGGCGCCCGCGCCGGGGAGCTCAAGCGGCGGGTCGAGTCCGGCTGAGGGCGCCCTCCACGCTCGCTACGCTCAGAGTTCGCCATGAACCCCCCCGGGACAGAGACCAGCCCGCTGCGCGTCGCCATCATCGGCTCGGGCCCGTCCGGGTTCTACGCGGCGGGCCACCTCCTGAGCGCCAAGGGCCGCCCCGACCTGGTCGTCGAGGTCGACATCTTCGACCGGCTGCCGACGCCGTGGGGCCTGGTGCGCGGTGGGGTCGCGCCCGATCACCCGAACATCAAGTCCGTCTCCCGGGTGTTCGAGAAAACCGCCGCCCGCCCCGGCTTTCGCTTCTTTGGGAACGTGGAGATGGGCCGCGACATCTCCCATGACGATCTCGTCTCGCGCTATCACGCCGTGATCTATGCCGTCGGCGCCGAGACCGACAACCGGATGGGGATCCCCGGTGAGGACCTGCCGGGAAGCGTGGCGGCGACCGAGTTCGTGGCCTGGTACAACGGCCATCCCGACTACCGCGACCGGGACTTCGATCTCAGCTGCCGGCGGGCGATCGTGGTCGGGAACGGGAACGTGGCCATGGACGTGGCGCGCATGCTCGCCATCACCCCGGCCGAGCTCGAGCGCACCGACGTGGCCGACCACGCGCTCGAGGTGCTCAGAGACCACGCGATCGAGGAGATCGTCGTGCTCGGGCGCCGCGGCCCGGCGCAGGCGGCGTTCACCAACCCCGAGCTCCTCGAGCTCGGCGAGATGCTCGATGCCGACGTGATCGTCGACCCCGGGGACGTCGCCCTCGACGAGCACAGCACGCGCTCGATCGAGAGCGAAGGCGACATCACGCCGCGCAGGAACGTCGAGATCCTCACCGGCTACTCCGAACGCCAGCCCACGGGCAAGCGCCGCCGCATCATCCTCCGCTTCCTCGTCTCCCCGGTGGCCATCACCGGCGAGGGCCGCGTGCAGGCCGTCGAGCTCGCCCACAACGAGATCGGCTACGACACGGACGGAGTCCTGCGCGCCGTCACCACCGAGCGGCGCGAGACGCTCGAGGCGGGAATCGTCCTGCGCTCGATCGGCTACCGCGGCGTCGCCCTCCCCGGCGTCCCCTTCGACGAGCGCCGCGCCATCATCCCCCACCGGGAGGGCCGGGTCATCGACCCCGAGACCGACGCCCCGGTGCGCGGCGAGTACACCGTCGGGTGGATCAAGCGCGGCCCGAGCGGCGTCATCGGCACCAACAAGAAGGACGCGCACGAGACGGTGGACAGCCTGCTCGCCGACCTCGACGCCGGAGTGCTGCTCGACCCCGCCGACCCTGCCCCCGAGGCGGTCGAGGCGCTCCTCGCCGAGCGCCGGCCCGACCACGTCACCCACGCCGGCTGGCAGGCCATCGACGCGGCCGAGCGGGCCGCGGGCGAGCCCCATGATCGCCCGCGCGTGAAGCTCTGCAGCTTCGAGGCGCTGCTCGCCGCCGCCTACGACCGCGCCCCGTCGTGAGCGCAGACTAGGCGAGCGACCAGGACACGGCGTGCCCCGCGGTGCCCCCATCGGGGGCGAGGCGGACGGTGGTCGGGGTCTCGGCGGTGGGGACGAGATAGGCGATGCAGCCGGTGCGCGCCACCCCCGCGCCGAGCTCGTTCATGAAGTCCTGGACCTGGGTCATGCATACGCCGGCGCGCGCGAATACGGGCATCGCGTGGCCGCCGGGGAAAAGCAAGGTGAAGTCGCTCGTGAAGGAGCTGTCGTAGCTGCCGGGACCGGCGTTCCGTACCGACACGAGCACGGCGATGGGGCGCATGCCCGCCGGCACCTTGGCGCCCGAGCCCCGGAGGGGATCGATGACCTTGGTCACGGTGACGACCAGGGTGGTGCCGGCCGCCGCCACGCGCTGGGAAAGGCCCACGGGAACACCCTGGGCGCGCAAGGGGTGCAAGCGCGCCGGAGGGTGCGCGGCCGGCGCCAAGTGGGTGCGGGTGCTCAGCCCCGCCGTGAGCCCCGACGGGCCCGAGGAGCCGCACGACGAGAGCACGAGCGCGGCGACGAGGACCGGCAGCGGGCGCGGGCGCACTCGGGAAGCCTAGCCCCCCGGGGCGGGCTCACCGCGACGGCACGGGAGCGCCGCCCAGGCACAGCACCGCGTTGTGTCCGCCGAAGCCGAACGAGTTCGAGATCGCGACCGCCTGCTGGGGGCCGCTCCCGTTCTCGCGCACGCGCAGGGGGCGCGGGCCGTCGGGGACGTAGTCGAGGTCGAGGCCCTCCTCCTGCTCCTCGTAGCCGAGCGTCGGGGGCGCGAGGCGATCGGCGAGGGCGAGGATGGTGGCGATGGCCTCGACGGCGCCGGCGGCGCCCAGCGAGTGGCCGATCGCCGACTTGGTGGAGGAGACGGGGACGTGAAGGGCGTGGTCGCCGAGCGCGAGCTTGAGGGCGCCGGTCTCCGAGCGATCGTTGAGGGGGGTCGAGGTCCCGTGGGCGTTCACGTAGTCGACGTCCTCGGGCTCGATGCCGGCGTCGGCGATGGCGCGAGTGATGGCCAGGGCGGCGCGGGCGCCGCTCGGATCGGGCGCGGTCAGGTGGTGGGCGTCGGCGGTGGCCGCGTAGCCGAGCACCTCGCCGAGGATGCGGGCGCCGCGGGCGGCGGCGAGGTCGGCCGACTCGAGCACGAGCACGCCCGCGGCCTCGCCCATGACGAAGCCGTCGCGCCGGGCGTCGAAGGGGCGCGAGGTACCCGAGGGCGAGGTGGCGTCCATGGCCGCGAAGGCCGCCCGGGCCAGTGGGGTGAGGGTGGCCTCGGCGCCGCCCGCGACGACGGCATCGGCGTCACCGACCTGGATCATGCGGGCGGCGGTGCCGAGGGCGTGGGTTCCCGAGGCGCACGCCGACATGACCCCGAACACCGGGCCGCGCAGGCCGTGGCGCATGGCCAGCAGCCCCGAGGCCGCGTTGCCCATGATGAGCGGGATCGAGAGTGGCGACACGCGCTCGGGTCCCCGGTCGCGGAGGACGTCGCAGGACTGCTCAAAGCTCTGCATGCCGCCGATCCCGCTGCCGATCACGCACCCGACCATGTCGGACTCATACGGCGGCTCGCCGGCGTCCCATCCGGCGTCGGCGATGGCCTCGGCGCAGGCGGCGATGGCGAGCTGCGCGAAGCGGTCGCTGCGGCGGACCTCCTTGACCGACATCACGTCGGTGGGATCGAAGTCGCGGCACGCTCCGAGACCGTCCTCGATCCCCGAGCGGCGGGCGAGCCAGCCCTCGTGCATGGTGCGGGCGCCGACGCCGAGCGGCGTGATCGCGCCCATGCCGGTGATGACCACGCGCCGGTTCACTGTGCGCCCCATTCCACCACAGTGGCGCCCCAGGTGAAGCCGGCCCCGAAGGCGGCCATGAGCACGCGGTCACCGGGCCGCAGGCCGCCCTCGGCGTCGGAGAAGGCGAGGGCCAGGGGCAGGGTCGCCGCCGAGGTGTTGCCGTACTGGGCGATGCAGTCGACGACGCGGTCGGCGGGGAGGTCGAGCTTCTCCCCCACGGCGCGGAGGATGCGGCCGTTGGCCTGGTGATAGACGAAGCGGTCGATCTCCTCGAGGGTGACGCCCGCCGCCTCGGCGGCGGTGAGCGTGCTCTCGGCGAGCCGGTTGACCGCCTCGCGGAAGGTCTCGTGTCCGGCCATGTGGATCAGCGCCTCGGTGCGCTCGACGAAGATGAGCTCCGCCCCGGCGCCGTCGGAGCCGAGCATGATCGGACCGACCCGGCTGGCCTCGTCGATGGCGGTGAGAACCGCGGCGCCGGCGCCGTCGCCGAACACGCCGGCGGTCATCCGGTCATCGCGGTTGAGCATCCGCGACATGAAGTCCGCGCCCACGACGACGACGCACTCGGCGCGCCCGGCCTCGATCTGCGCGCACCCCACGGCCATCGCTGACAGGAAGCCGGTGCAGGCGGCACCGATGTCGAAGGCGCCGGCATGGGTGGCGCCGAGGGCGTAGGCGACGAGTGGCGCCGCATTGGGGAGCACCTCGTCCGCGGTGGTGGTGGCGACGAGCACGAGGTCGACCTCGGAGGCGGAGATCCCGGCGCGCTCGAGCGCCTGGCGGGCCGCGGTCGCGGCGTGGGCGTCGAGCCGGTCCTCGGGCCCCGCCCAGTGCCGGGCCTGGATGCCGGTCCTGCGCTCGATCCATTCCGCGTCGACGCCGAGCCGGGCGGCGACCTCGCCGTTGGAGACGGCCCGCGGGGGAACGCTCAGGCCGACGGCGGCGATGGCGGCTCCGCGCAGGCGGGAAGCCCGGGGCACATCGCCGACAACGCTCTCGCGGGGGGTCAGAGTGGTAGCCATATGACAGACGGTCGAGGAAGCGCGCGCGGGAAGCGAGCGTCGGCGCCCCCAAACCAGACATCCGGGGGGTAGGGGCCGGCGCGACCGCGATTCGACCCCAGGTGTCGACGGGCGTACGATTAGCAGTGAAATGACCGCTCTCGGTATCGCCCTGCTCATCGTGGGAGCCGCGCTGGTGATGATCGAGGCGCACGTTGCCTCGCTGGGCATGCTCGCCGGGCCCGGAGCCCTCGCCCTCGGCATCGGTGCCGTGCTCGCCATCAGCGGCCTCGGCGGGGGCATCGTCATCGCCCTGGTGATGGCCGCGGTCCTCGTGGCCGGGAGCCTCGGGGTGGCGGGCGTCGCCATCCGCGAGAGCAAGAGCTCGCGCCGCCGGCGGGTGCGAACGGGCCCCGAGGGGCTGGTGGGACGGGTCGGCGTGGTGCAGAGCTGGGGCACGCCGACGGGACGTGTTCAGGTGGACGGGGCGCTGTGGAAGGCACGCCTGTCCTGGCCCGAGGACGAGGCCCAGGAGCTCCACGTCGGCGACTCGGTCGTCGTCGAGCGCCTGAGCGGCCTGACCCTCGCCGTGCGCCCGGCCGACGAGTGGGAGCTCGCGCCGTGATCGCCGCCCTGATCGTCATCCTCGTCGTCCTCCTCGTGGTGGCGGCGACCGCGGCCGGGTCCTCGATCCGGGTGCTGCGCGAGTACGAGCGCGGAGTGGTGTTCCGCCTCGGGCGGCTGATGAACCAGCGCGGTCCCGGGGTGATCATGCTCGCCCCCGGGATCGACCGGATGGTGCGCATCAGCCTGCGCACGATCACCCTCAAGGTCCCGCCCCAGGAGATCATCACCCGCGACAACGTGCCCGCGCGCGTCACCGCCGTCGCCTACTACCGGGTGATCGACCCCAACAAGGCGGTGGTCGAGGTCCAGAACTTCGGCGAGGCGACGCTCCAGGTGGCGCAGACCACGCTGCGCTCGGTCCTCGGCGGCGCCGACCTCGACACCCTGCTCGCCGAGCGCGACAGCCTCAACGAGAACCTCCAGCACATCATCGACGCCCACACCGAGCCGTGGGGGATCAAGGTCACCGCGGTGGAGATCAAGGACGTCGAGATCCCCGAGCGCATGCAGCACGCGATCGCCCGCCAGGCCGAGGCCGAACGCGAGCGCCGGGCCAAGATCATCAACGCCGAAGGCGAGGCCCAAGCCGCCTCGCGCCTCGCCGAGGCCGCCGACGTGATCTCGGTCAACCCCGTGACCCTCCAGCT
>DASZMD010000036.1:0-8451 GCA_035551955.1 Solirubrobacteraceae bacterium
ACCGAGCCGCGCGTCCGCGAGCTCCTGGGCCGGCGCAAGTTCTACTCCGAGACGCGCCGGCGCACCTCGCGTCCGGGAGTCGCCACCGGCCTCGCCTGGACGCCCGTGGGAGGCGACGTGCTCTTCATCGAGGCGACGGCGATGCCCGGCACCGGAAGGCTCCAGATCACGGGCCAGCTCGGCGACGTGATGAAGGAGTCGGCCCAGGCCGCCCTCTCCTACCTGCGCAGCCACGCCGACGAGCTCTTCCCCGAACTCCCCGCCGACTACTTCGCCGTCCACGACCTCCACATCCACGTGCCCGCGGGCGCCATCCCCAAGGATGGCCCGAGCGCGGGCATCACCATGGCAACGGCCGTCGCGTCTCTCCTCTCGGGACGGCCGGCGCGCTCCGACGTGGCCATGACCGGCGAGATCACCCTCACCGGCCAGGTCCTCCCTATCGGCGGCCTCAAGGAGAAGGCGCTGGCCGCCCAGCGGGCGGGGATCCGGCGCATCATCGCCCCCGCTCTCAACGAGCACGACATCGAGGACATTCCCGAGCACTTGCGCAAGAATCTCGACTTCATGTTCGTCAGCGACTTCCGCCAGGTGTTCGACGAGGCACTCGAATCGCGGCGCCCGCGACGGCCCGTCCCGGCCGGCGCCAGTTGATTCACCACCGAGGAGTCGGGTATCCGTATCCTGAGACCACGAGCCCAAGCATGGAGGGAGAGCAAGCAATGTCAATACGCAAGAAGGCCCGGAAGAAGGCCAAGGCGACCGCCGCCGCGGTCCCCTTCAACCCCGCCGAGGTGGCGAGCATCGCCACCGCCAACCCCTACATCCAGCGCCTGATCGAGGACGCCGAGCTGCGCGAGAGCGTCAAGACCGCCCTGGATGCCACGCGGAGCGCTTACGCCCGCCTGTCCAACGGCAAGGCACCGGCCAAGGTCCTGCTCGACGACAAGAAGCTCCACCACGACCTGCGGACCGCGATCGACGCCATCCGTGACGCCACCGCGGCCCTGTCGGACGAGAAGCGCAAGCGCCGCCGCAAGGGCCTGTCCGTGGGCCGGATCGTCGTTCTCGCCGGTGTCGGCGGAGGCGTGGCCGTCGCCACCAGCGAGAAGCTGCGCTCCAAGGTCCTGGACACGCTGTTCGGGGCTGAGGAGGAGTTCGAGTATGCGGCACCGGCGCCGGCTCCGGTTCCGGCGCCTGATCCAGCTCCGGCTGCGTAGTTAGCCCGAGCCGGAGCCGGCGCTTGCGACTTCCCCTCCAGGGGCTGGTTTACGGTCTCCTGGGGGAAGTCGCGAGTAGTGCCGGGCTGCGCGTGTGGTAGCTCGGCGGATTGCCATTGGCGGCGTGGCGCTCGTGGTCGCGCTGCTCGTCGTGGCGCAGCTTGTCCTGCCGGGGATTGCCGCTCAGCGTCTGCGGGATCGGCTGGCTCGGTCGGGTCGGGTGGTCTCGGTGCATGTGTCGGCGTTCCCGGCCGTCGAGCTGCTCTGGCATCAGGCGGATGAGGTTGATGTGCATCTCGCCAGCTATCGTGCGCACACGCCGACGGGGCTGGGGCGTGCGCTTGGTCAGACTTCGCAGGCGGGGGCGGTCAACGCGACAATCGATCAGCTCGGCACCGGGCTGGTCACGCTTCGCAACGTGAGCTTGCACAAGCGCGGCAACGTCCTCACCGGGCGGGCGACGCTCACCGACGCCGACCTGCGGGCGGCGCTGCCCGCCGGGCTCGACGTGCAACCGGTGGCCTCGGGCGGCGGCAAGCTCGAGCTTCGCGGGAGTGCGTTGGGAGTGACGATCTACGCCACCCTGAGCGCCCATAACGGCGCGCTCGAGATCGCTCCGGACGTCCCCCTCATCGGGGGGCTGTTCACCCTCACCGTGTTCAACGACCCCCATATCGACGTGCAGGGCGTGGGCGCGAGCTCGCGGCCCGGGGGCTTCGCGGTGAACGCGAGCGCCCGGCTGCGCTAAGGCAACTTCGGTGAGCGCCACGCGGCCCGGAGCCGGTGCTCGATCTCCTCGCCGAGCTCGTCGATGGCGATGCGCGCCTGGGTCAGGCTGTCGCGGTCGCGCAGCGTCACCGTCCGGTCCTCGAGCGACTGGTGATCGACGGTGACCGCCCACGGGGTCCCGATCTCGTCCTGGCGACGGTAGCGCCGGCCGATCGCGCCTCCCTCGTCGTACTCGGTCTGCACGCGCTCGCGAAGGTCCAGGTAGATCTCGCGCGCGAGCTCGGGCTGGCCGTCCTTGCGCACGAGCGGGAGCACGGCCACCTTGATCGGGGAGAGGAGCGGGTGCAGGCGCAGGACGGTGCGCTGCTCGCCCTCGATCTCGTCCTCGTCGTAGGCGTCGACGAGGAAGGCGAGGGTGGCGCGGTCGGCCCCGGCGGCCGGCTCGATCACGTGGGGGACGTAGCGCTCGCTCGTCGCCGTGTCCACGTACTCGAGCTTCTGCCCCGAATACTGGGCGTGCTGCTTGAGGTCGAAATCGCCGCGGTTGGCGATTCCCTCGAGCTCCTGCCACCCGATCGGGAACAGGTACTCGACGTCGCTGGTGGCGCTCGAATAGTGCGAGAGCTCGTCCTCCTCGTGGGCGCGCAGGCGCAGGTGATCGGCGCGCAGCCCGAGTCGCAGATACCAGCTCATGCGCTGCTTGAGCCAGTGCTCGAACCACTTCTGGGCCTCGGGAGGTGCCACGAAGTACTCCATCTCCATCTGCTCGAACTCGCGGGTGCGGAAGATGAAGTTCCCTGGGGTGATCTCGTTGCGGAAGCTCTTGCCGATCTGGGCGATCCCGAAGGGGGGCTTCTTGCGCGAGAACTGGAGGTAATTGCGGAAGTTCAGAAAGATCCCCTGGGCGGTCTCCGGTCGCAGGTAGACGGTCGTCCCCTCGCCCTGGACAGGCCCGATCGTCGTCTCGAACATGAGGTTGAAGTCCCTGGCCTCGGTCAGGTCGCAGTCGGGTGTCTCTCCGGGATGCTTGGAGGGCTTGCGGCCGCAGTGGGCGAGCTCGAGCTGGTCGGCGCGGAAGCGCAGCTTGCAGGTGCGGCAGTCGATGAGCGGGTCGGTGAACCCGGCCAGGTGGCCGCTCGCCTCCCACGTCTTCGGGTGCAGGATGATCGCCGAGTCGAGCGCGACCACGTCGTCGCGCTCCTGGAGCATCGCCCGCCACCACTGGTTCTTGACGTTGTTCTTGAGTAGGACGCCGTAGTGACCGTAGTCGTAGGCCGACCCGAGGCCGCCGTAGATATCGCTGCTCGGGAGCACGAAGCCCCGCCGCTTGGACAGCGAGACGATCTTCTCCATGGTGACGACGTCTTCGGGCATCGGGGGGAGCGGATGCTATCCGGCGCCGCTACCTTGGCACTCTCGCCCCGGGAGTGCCAAGCGATCCGGGGTCACCATGGCTATACTTCGTGAAGCGATGCCCACCTACGAATACCGATGCAAGAAGGGGCACGACTTCGAGGTCATGCAGCGCATGGCCGACGATCCCGTAGAGGCGTGCGAGGTGTGCGGAGCGCCCGTCCAACGCGTCTTCTCTCCGGTCGCCGTGCACTTCAAGGGCACGGGGTTCTACAACACCGACTACGGCACGCGGAGCAGGGCGCGAGAGCTCAAGGAGACCGCGGAGGCCAAGAAGTCCAAGGACGACTCGTCCTCGAGCTCGGACTCTTCGAGTTCGAAGAAGGCCGACGCGACGCCTGCCAAGGCCGAGACGAAGGCCTCGGCGGCGGATTAGCACGCCACCGGCGGCTCAGCCGCTGAGGAGCCTGCGGACCGCGCTCGAGACCTCGCTCGGCGAGACCGTGAGCGCGGCGCCGCCGTTCGGCAGGACCTCGGAGCCAGAGGGCTTGAGGATCTGGACCGGGGCCGAGCCGCCGACTTCGCTGGCCACGAACAGGCTCATCAGGGTGAAGCTCCCCATGTCGGTCCGCAGCGCCTGAGGAGCGGCCCACGAGGCCCAGGGAAGCCGGAAGAACGTCCCCGGTGAGAGCAGCTGGCCCTTGATCCCGTTGAGGATCTTCTGCTGATAGCCCACGCGCGTGAGGTCGCTGCTCGCCGCGTTGCAGCTGTTGTCCCGGGTGCGGGCGAGGGTCAGCGCCTGGATCCCCGTCAGGTGGTGGGTCCCCGGGCGCAGGAAGAGCGAGAAGCCGCCGTTCTTGACGCCGCCGCTGATCGACGAGCAGATCCGGCCCGTGGTGACGTCGATCCCGCCGATGGCGTCGATGAACTTGGGGAAGTTCGCGAGGTTGACGACGATGACGTGGTTGATCTTGATGCCCGTGAACTGCTCGACGGTCTTGAGCGTGAGGGCGGGGCCGCCGAATGCGTAGGCGGCGTTGATCTTGTTCGTCCCGAACCCGGGGATCGAGGCGACCGTGTCGCGAGGAATCGACAGCCGCCGCGAGACGCCGCCGCCGATCCGCCACAGCATCAGGGTGTCCGAGCGGCTGCCCGTATCGCTGGTGTTGGCCCCCGGCTCCTTCGAGCCCGTCGGGCGCTGATCGGTGCCGATCACGAGGATGGTGTCCGCCGAGGTGAGCATGTTCCCCCCGGGCGCGAGCGCCGCCTGCGCCGCGGCGGGGATCGAGCCCGACTGCTCCTGGGCGCTGATGACGAAGAGGACCACGGACAGGAAGATCCAGCCGGCCACGGCGATGGCCAGGTAGGCCAGGCCCCTGCGCCAGGTGAGGCGGCGCCACCGCCGCGGCTCGCGGGGGAGGTGGTCACGCTCGCGCTGGGGGCGGTCGGGGGCGGGGAGGTCGACGTCATCCTCGCCGCGCAGACGCGCGCGCAGGCCCTTGGGACGTGAGCTGTAGACCCGGTAGGGGCGCTCGGCCCGGCCTGCGCGGTCCGCGCGAGGAGCGCCGTCAGCTTGGCGCTGGCGCTCCCGGCCAGCCGCGGACGCCGCCTCGGGACGCGCCGCCTCACGCGGACTGTCCTCGCCGGCTCGGTACACCCGGTACTCGGGTGGGTCTTGGTAGGGCGTTTGCTTTCTGCGGTCGTCAGCCATGGACCAGAAATGGTTGTAGCAGTACCGGTTCGGCGGGCGGCGTCCAGCCCCTTCCGAACGCATCGCCGGACGGTCGTCCATATAGTGGCCGACATGTCCTCTCGGCGCGTCATCGGCGTCGACGTGGGTGGGACGAAGCTGCTGGCCGGTGTTGTCGACGCGGGTTTCGGGGTCCACCACCGCGCGCAACGGTCGGTCCTCGGGCTCGACCAGTCCGCCCTGCTCGAGACCGCCGTGGCCGCCGTCGAGGAGGCGCGCCAGGCGGCCGGGGTCGAGGTCGACGGCGTCGGGTTCGGCATTCCCTCCCTGATCGATCAGCGCACGGGCACGGCCGTGGTCGCCGTCAACCTGGCGCTGGCCGACATTCCCTTCCGCGACGTGATGGCCGAGCGGCTCGGGCTGCCGGTATTCGTCGACAACGACGGGAACGTCACCGCGCTGGCCGAGCATCGGGCAGGAGCGGCGCGGGGGACGAGCGAAGCCGTCGTGCTCACGATCGGGACGGGGATCGGGGGCGGTCTGATCCTGCGCGGCGAGCTCTACCGCGGCGCGATCGGCTCGGCCGGCGAGCTCGGTCACATGGTCATCGACATCGACGGTCCCCCGTGCCAGGGCAACTGCCCGAGCCGCGGGTGCGTTGAGGCGCTGGCCTCGGGCACCGCGCTCACCCGCGAGGCGGCGCGGCTGGCGCTCGAGCGCCCCAGGTCGGCGCTCGGCAGAGCGGTGGCCGCCGGGCGCGCGCCCACCGGGCCGCTCGTCACCGAGCTCGCGCACGACGGCGACCCGGCCGCCACCGAGGCGCTCGCGCTGATCGGGTTCCGGCTCGGAGTGGCGATCGGCAGCCTCGTGAACATCTTCAACCCCGAGGTGGTGGTGGTCGGCGGCGGCGTCATCGCCGCCGGAGACCTGCTGCTCGAGCCGGCGCGCGTGGTCGTCGCCGAGCGCGCCCTTCCCCCCTCCCGCGACGTGGTGAGGATCGTCCCCGCCCGCTTCGGGGTCGAGGCGGGCATGGTGGGAGCGGCGGTGCTCGCGCTCGAGGGCCTGGCTCAGCGAGCGGAGGGCGTGGCGTGAGCGCCGCCACGAGCGCGGGCCGCCTGGTGGTGTGCCCGACCCCGATCGGCAATCTCGAGGACGTGACGCTGCGCGTGCTCTCCGCGCTGCGCGAGGCCGATGTCGTCGCCTGCGAGGACACTCGGCGCACCCGCGTCCTGCTCGACCGCTATGGGGTCAAGGCCCGCCTCGTCAGCTACCACGAACACAACGAGCACGAGCGCGCCACCGAGCTCGTAAACCGCATGCGCGACGGCGCCGTGGTCGCGCTCGTATCGGACGCCGGCATGCCCCTGGTCAGCGACCCCGGCTTCGTCCTCGTGCGGGCGTGCGTAGCCGCCGGTCTCGCGGTCGAGGTGCTCCCCGGAGCGTCGGCGGCGCTGGCGGCGCTGGTGGCGAGCGCCCTGCCGGCCGACCGCTGGCGCTTCGTCGGCTTCCTGCCCCGCAAACGGGCCGAGCTCGAGCGGGCGTTCGCGTCGCCGGAGACCCTTGTCGCCTTCGAGTCGCCCCGCCGTCTCGCCGCCTCGCTGGCGGTGCTCGCGGCGATCGATGCCGACCGCCCCGTGGCCGTGTGCCGCGAGCTGACCAAGGCCCACGAGGAGATCATCCGCGGCACGGCAGGGGAGGTCGCCGCGCGCTACCGGGAGCAGGCCCCGCGGGGTGAGGTCGCGCTCGTGGTCGGCCCCGCGCCCGCGGTCGAGGGCCAACTCGGCCCCGCGCTCGATGCGCTGCAGCGTCTCGTGCAAGCTGGGGCCAAGCCGCGGCCCGCGGCGGCGGTGGTCGCCGAACTCACGGGCGTGGGCGCAAACGCGCTCTACCGGGCGCTCACCGAGCGCCCGTAGAGCTGCGCATGCCCTTCAAATGCAAAAAAAGCCCGGCACCGGGTCCGGGCTGCGAATCTTCAGTTAAGCCCGCGCCGGCTGCGGCAGGCCGTGCTGCGCATTCGCGGAATGGTCTTGCAGGCTGGAGAGGCTGGTGAGAAAGAGGGTCTTGTCAATCCGACCGTTGAAGATCGGGACGCCTAGCTCCAAGCACTTGTCGATGACGGCTCTTCGTTCCAGTCCGGCTTCGCGTGCGAGCTCGGTGGGCGTCAGATGAATCGCCATAGGCTGCTTTCCCTCCTGTGAGTTTCACTACATAGCCACAAGTATGCCCGCATCGGCGGACGGGTTCAATGGCAAGCTTGCATCCTGGTCAGCGCGCCCGTGCCGCGCGGGCGATGCCCAGCGCGCTAGGGTTCATCCGGCCGCCGTAAGAAAGCGGCGTTTTCCGCAGTTATCTGGGTATCTGACGGTTCCGCGCTAGTGCTTTACAAACCGGTCGAATAAACGCTAGAGTTCAGGGTTCGTGTAGGGGATCCGATCTCAGGGGAAAAGAACTGGTCATGGCAACGGCCGTACTCGTGGCCCCAATTTCACCCGATTGCCCCGACGAGGAGCTCGTCGCGGCGATCAGGCGCGGGAGCGACGCGGCCTTCGAGGAGCTGTACTCCCGCTACAGCGGCCGGATCGGCTCCTACGTGCGCGGGATGGTGTCGGACCACGGTCGCGCCGAGGACGTCACCCAGGAGATCTTCATCGCGGCGCTGCGTCGGATGCGCGACACCGAGCGGCCGATCGCCTTCAAGCCGTGGATCTACGAGATCGCCAAGAACGCCTGTATCGATGCCTTCCGGCGCACCCGCCGCGCCCAGGAGGTTTCCCTCGACGCCGACGAGGGGCTGTCCCCGGCCGACCGCGGGCGGCTCACCGTCGTCGCCACCCCGGACGCCGCGCTTGACTCCAAGCAGGCGCTGCTCGACCTCCGCGGCGCCTTCGGCGGCCTGTCCGAGAGCCACCACGAGATCCTCGTCCTGCGCGAGCTCGAGGGCCGCTCCTACGACGACATCGGCGAGCGGCTGGGCATGTCGCGGCCCGTGGTGGAGAGCACCCTGTTCCGCGCCCGCCGCCGGCTCGCCGAGGAGTACGACGCGCTCGCCAGCGGACGCCGGTGCGAGTTCGTCCGCAAGATGGTCGATTCGGGGCCGCACTACTCCCTGGGAATTCGCGACCGCCGCCGGATCGCCCGGCACCTGGCCCACTGTCAGGCGTGCCGCGCGCACGCACACGCCGCCGGCTTCGACGAGTCGATCCTCAACATGCCGAGCATGGCGTCACGGTTCGCCGCCCTCCTGCCGATTCCGATCCTCCGCGCCCGCTGGAGCGCGTTCGAGGGCCTGAGCGGACATCGGGGGCGACCCTCGCTGCTCGCCCTGCGCGGCGTGCACACCTTCGCGAGCTCCTCGGATCAGATCCTCGGCGCGGGTACCGGCGCCGGTCGCGGAGCCGCGACCGCCGCGGCGATCGTGCTCGCCGGAGTCGGCGGAGGACTCGTCACCGACAGCTCCCA
>DASZMD010000037.1:0-8494 GCA_035551955.1 Solirubrobacteraceae bacterium
ATGATCTGACGAGTGGCTGGGCGTGACTGGGCGTGTCCGCCGGTCCAGCTCGTACTGGGCGTACTTGCCGGGCCGGCGGACGCGGTCAGGCGCGTCCAGACGCCGTCAGAGCGCAAGGGACTTCAGGAACGGTGCACTAGCGCCGGCGCCGCGAGCCGCCCGGGGCGCCCGCCGCCGCGCCGCGACGGGCCCGAGCCGCGCCGGCGCCGCGCCCGCCCGAGCCGCGCCGCCCCTGCTCGTATTCTCAGAAGCCAGTGTCGGACCCCCGCCCCGCGATCGCCATGCACGCCGTAGTCAAGCGCTACGGCGAGATCACCGCCGTAGCCGGCCTCGACCTCGAGGTCCCGCCCGGGGTGTGCTTCGGGCTGCTCGGACCCAACGGCGCGGGCAAGTCGACGACCATGCGCATGCTCACCGCCCAGACCCTCGCCGACGAGGGCGAGATCGAGGTGCTCGGCTTCCCGCTCCCGCGTGAGTCCAAGCCCGCCCGCATGGCGATGGGGGTCGTCCCCCAGCTCGACAACCTCGACGTCGAGCTCACGTGCCGGCAGATCCTCAGCGTGTTCGCGCGCCTGTACCGCGTCCCCCGCTCAGAGCGCGCCGCCGCGGTCGACCGGGCGCTGGCCATCGCCAACCTCGGGCCCCGGGCGGACACCATCGTGCGCGAGCTCTCGGGCGGGATGCGGAGGCGCCTCCTCGTCGCCCGGGGCCTGATCCACAGCCCCCAGCTCGTCCTCCTCGACGAGCCCACGGTGGGCCTCGACCCCCAGGTGCGCCAAGAGCTGTGGTCGCTGATCGACGGCCTTCGCAGCGAAGGCGTCACCGTCCTCATGTCCACGCACTACATCGAGGAGGCCGAGCGCCTGGCCGACACCGTGGCGGTGATGTCGAGCGGGCGCATCATCGCCCAGGGCACGCCGGTGGAGCTCATCCGCGCCCATGCGGGGCGCGAGGTGCTCGAGGTCTACGGCCCGCCCAGCCGCCTCACCGAGCTCGAGGCGCTCGCGGGCGAGCGCGGCTGGCGCTACCGGCGCAGCGGACCGGCGGTGGCCCTGCTCGGCGCCGAGGACCTGAACGGGGACGCGCCCGACGGCGTGCGCCGGCCCGCCAACCTCGAGGACGCCTTCGTGGCCCTGACCGGACGGGAGATCGAATGAGCGGCACCGCGGAGAGGCGCGCGGGCCGGCCGCGGGCCATGCACAGGCTCGAGCCCGCCGCTCTGGCGGGGGTGATGACGCGCGACATCGTCCTCTTCCGCCGCTATTGGAAGGCGACCACCTTCGCCTCGGTCGTGCAGCCGGTGATCTACCTGCTCGCCTTCGGCCTCGGCCTCGGCTCGATCGTCAAGCACTTCGGCCACGTCAAGTACGTCGAGTACGTGGCCACCGGCGTCGTGGCCACCGCCGTCCTCTTCTCCTCGGCCTTCCCGGGCATGTTCAACACCTACATCCGCTGGCAGTTCCAGCGCACCTACGACGCCCTGCTCGCCGCTCCCGTCGACGTCGAGGAGCTCGTGACCGCGGAGATCCTGTGGATCTCCATCCGCGCGGGCGTCTACGGCCTGGCGCCCCTCATCGTCGGTCTCGCCTTCGGCCTCCCGGCCAAGCCCGGCATGCTCATCGTCCCCCTGATCGGCTTCGTCACCGGCTTCGGCTTCGCCGCCTTCGGGGTGGTGATCGCGGCGATCGCCAAGACGATCGACAACTTCAACTACGTCACGAGCGCCGTGCTCACCCCCATGTTCCTCGTTGCCGGGACGTTCTTCCCGATTTCATCGCTGCCCAGCGGGTGGCGGACCGTCGCCCAGTTCAACCCGCTCTACCACTGCGTGGCGATCGTCCGCGACGTCTCGCTCGAGACCTTCGGGACCGGCGACCTCGTGCACGCGGCCGTCCTCATCGCCTTCGCCCTGCTCATGTGGCGGCTGGCGGTGTGGCGCCTCGGCAAGCGCCTGATCGACTAATCCTCGTAGGGCGAGAAGTCCCGCTTGCGCGCCCCGCACACGGGGCAGAACCAGGTCTCGGGGATCTCGCTGAACGGCGTCCCGGGCGGGATCCCCCCGTCGGGATCGCCTTCTTCGGGGTCGTAGATGAATCCACACGACTCGCAGATCCACTTCTCGGTCTCGGTCACAGTCATGGGTGTAAATGTATCTCGCTCGTGTCGTCGCGGTAGGGTCGAGGTAATGCAAGCTGACCGCTTCGCTCCCGGCGAAGAGCTCAATCGCGGAGAACACGCCGAGCCCCGCGCGGCCGCCACCGTGATCCTCCTGCGCGACGGCGCCGACCCCCTCGAGGTGCTGCTCGTGCAGCGCAATCCCCAGGCGCGCTTCATGGGCGGCGCCTGGGTCTTTCCCGGGGGCTCGGTCGACCCGCGCGAGGGCGAGGGCGAGGGCGAGGTCGGGCTGCGCGCCGCTGCGGTACGCGAGGTCGCCGAGGAAGCCGGGATCGTGCTCACCTCTCCCGCCGAGCTCATGCCCTTCTCGCGCTGGATCACCCCCGCCCAGGTCAAGATCCGCTTCGACACCTGGTTCTATCTCGCCACCGCGCCGCCCGGCGCCGAGCCCACCGTGGACGGCGAAGAGATCGTCGCCTGGCGCTGGTATGAGCCGCGGGCGGCACTGGCAGCGGCGCGGGCAGGGGAGATCTTCCTCGTCTTCCCGACCATCAAGCACCTCGAGCAGCTCTCGACCTTCACCTCCGCCGACGCCCTGCTCGAGCACGCCGGCGGGCGTCAGATCCTGCCCGTCGAGCCCAGGGTCCTGAGCTCGGGTGAGACGGCGCGCATCGTCCTCCCCGGCGAGCCGGGCTACGACTGACATGGCGCAGGCTCCGCTCACCGTCGCCGTGACCGGTCCCACCGGCGACATCGGGCGCTCGCTCCTGCGCGCGCTGGAGCGCAGCCGCGACGTCGGTCGGGTCGTGGGGATGGCCCGCCATCCCTTCGATCCCGCCTCGGAGGGCCTTCGCAAGACCGAGTACGTCCAGGGTGATGTGCTCGACGCCGACGTGCTCGCCTCCGTGATCGAGGGCGCCGACGTCGTCGTCCACCTCGCCTTCCTGATCATGGGCGACACCGCGCAGGCGCGGCGGGTCAACCTCGAGGGCTCGCGCAACGTCTTCGCCGCCGCCGCGGCCGCCGGCGCCCAGCGGCTCGTCTACACCTCCTCGGTCGCCGCCTACGGCTTCCACGCCGATAACCCCCTCCCCCTCACCGAGGACCTCCCGCCGCGCGGGACCGACGCGCACTACTACTCGGCGCAGAAGGCCGAGCTCGAGGGGACGCTGGACGAGGCGCTCGCGGGCACGTCCACCGACGCCTACGTCTTCCGTCCCTCCATCGTCGCCGGCCCGGACGCCCTCACGCTGATCCAGAACATCCCCTACGTGACGATCTCCGAGCGCATGCCCGCCCGGGTCAGGCGGGCGCTCGAGCTCATGCCCGCGCTGAAGCCGGTGATCCCCGATCCCGGCGTCCCTTTCCAGCTCGTCCACCACGACGATGTCGCCACCGCGCTGCGCGCCGCCGTGGTCGGGCGCGGGGAGCCGGGGATCTACAACCTCGCCGCCTCCGGCACGCTGACCATGTCCGACGTCGCCGACGCCCTGGGCTGGTACAGCGTCCCGCTCCCCGAGCTCGCGCTCGACGCCGCCGCCGAGCTCGTCTCGCGCCTCCCCTTCATCCCCTCCGAGGCCCAGTGGATTGAGGCTCTCCGCGAGCCCGCCGTGATGGACACGGCCAAGGCGCGCCGCGAGCTGGGCTGGCGCCCTCGGCACGACGCACGCGAGACCCTGCGCGCGATGGTCGACGCCGCCCGCTCCGAGCGGCTGATCCGCTAAGCCCGCGGGACCTATTGCCGCGGGCGCCTCGTATAGGGGAGGATGCCTGGCGACCGTGAGCTACTCCCTTAGGCCGGTGCCGACCTCGGTCGAGACCGTGGTCGCCTCGGCACCGCTGCCGCTCACCGGCCGCGGACGCCGCGTCCGCAGCGAGCTGGCGCTCATCCGCGGCGCCCAGGCCGGGTCCGAGGCCGATCTGGCGGCGCTCTTTCACCGGCACTGGCCGCGGGCCTACCGGGCCGCCTTCCTCATCGTCCACGATCACGCCGCCGCCGAGGACATCGCCCAGGAGGCCTTCCTCTCCGCCCTGCGCCACCTCGACCGCTTCGATCGCCGGCGCCGGTTCGCGCCCTGGCTCGGCCGCATCGTCGTCAACCGCGCCATCGACTGGGCGCGAGCCCGCTCGGCCCGGCGCGAGACGGCCGACGGCGGCCGCGAGGCGATGATCGAGGACGAGGAGCACGCGGGCGCCTATTCGTCCGAGGTGCTCACGGCCCTGACCAAGCTCAGCCCCGAGCACCGCGCCGTGGTCGTCCTGCGCTACGTGCTCGAGTTCACCCCGGGCGAGATCGCCCGCGCCCTCGAGCTCCCGCGCGGGACCGTCAACTCGCGACTGCGGCGCGGCCTCGACACGCTCGAGGCCGAGCTGCGCGCGGAGCTCGGGGGATGAGCGCGCGGCGGCAGCTGACCCAGCTCCGGGCGCCCCACGAGGCGGGGGCCGAGGAGCGGGCGTGGACGGTCGTGCGCGCCGCCTACCGCCAGGGGCTGCCGGCGCGCCGGCGCACCCCGCGCGCCCGCCTGCTCCTCGTCCCCGTGCTCGCGGCCCTGGCCGCCGGAGTCGCGCTCACCCCGGCGGGGGCCACCGTCGGTCGCTGGCTGCGCCACGCGCTCGGCGAGCCTCACGCCGCCTCGGCCCTGTTCTCCCTCCCCTCCCCCGGGCGCGTGCTCGTGTCGGGCCGCGACGGCACGTGGATCGTCAGTCCCAGCGGCGCCAAGCGGCGGCTGGGAGCGTGGCCCCAGGCGAGCTTCTCGCCGAACGGGCTCTACGTGGCGGTCGCCTCGGGAAACACCCTCGCCGCCGTCGATCCCCTGGGGACGCCGGCGTGGACGCTGACCCGCCCCGCGGTGCGCGATCCCCGGTGGTGGCCCCCGCTCGGGTACCTGGTCGCCTACCTGAGCCGCTCGACCCTGCGCGTGGTGGGGGGCAACGGGCTCAACGACCGCCTCCTCGCCGCCCGCGTCGCGCGGGTGGCACCAGCGTGGCGGCCGGGCATGGCCGCTCAGGTAGCCTACGTGGCCGCGTCGGGGAGGATTGTGGTCCGCGACGCCCAGACGGCGGCGGTGAGCTGGCAGACCGCGCCGGGCCCGCAGCCGATCGCGCTCGGCTGGTCGCGCGACGGCACCCGGCTCCTCGTCCTCGAGCGCGACCGTGCCCTCGTCTACAGCCCGGTCGGCCGGCTCGTCTCGCACATCGCCCTCGCCCCGACCGCCCCGGCACGCGCCGGGGCCCTCTCCCCCGACGGTCGCACGCTCGCCCTCGTCCGCGGCGGCCCCGGCGACGCCGTCCTCTTCAGCGTGGCCGTCGCCAACCCGTCGCCCGCCCCCGTGTTCTCGGGCGCGGGGCTGGGGCAGGTGGCATGGTCACCCAACGGCCGCTGGCTGCTCCTCACCCTGCCCGCCGCCGACCAGTGGATCTTCGTCCGCATCACGGTCGGGCGCGGCCAGCGCCTGCTCGCGGTCTCGCGGGTCGCCGAGGAGTTCGCCCCCGGCCGGCCACCGCGTGGGTATCCGGGGGTGGACGGGTGGTGCTGCACCCGCTATACCGCAGCCGGCAGATAGTCTCGTCGCAGATAATCCGGTCCGTGACCACACCCTTGGTAACATCGAAGGCAATGTCCGCTCTCGCCGCACCGCTCATCGATGCCGAGGACTGTCCCCAGTGTCTACTCGGGAACCTCAACTGGCTGCTCGGCCAGGCGCACTACGCGCTCGCCAGCGAGCTGGCCGCGGCGGTCGAGCCGCTCGGCATCACCCCGCGGGGGCACAGCGTCCTCGCCGCGGCGCTGACCGGGACCTACACGCAGAAGGAGCTCGCCGAGCTCGTCGGGCTCGACAAGACGACGATGGTCGTCACCCTCGACGAGCTCGAGAGGGCGGGGCTGGCCAAGCGGGTCCCGTCGAGCACCGACCGCCGGGCGCGGGTGATCGAGGTGACCAAGGCCGGGCGCACCAAGGTGACGGCCGCCAACAAGGTCGTCGCCCGGGTCCAGTCCGAGGTCCTCGCCTCGCTCGACCCCCCCGAGGGGGACGCGCTCCTGCGCACCCTCGGGCAGCTGGTACGGGCTCGCCTCGCCGAGCCGGCGGCGTGGAAGGGCGTGCGCCGGCGCGAGCCGCGCGCTCACGGCGCCTGAGCTCACGCGTCGTTTCCTGCGCCTGACCCGGCCCCCGCGCGGGTGCACGGGCCGGCCCCCGTAACCTTGCGTTCACAATCTATCCGTACCAAATAGTTCCGAAGCAGACGATTTGCTACCGTTGCATCTCGCCGGTAATGAGATCAACGGAAGGGACCCATCTGATGAGCACCCTGCAGGCAAACCGCCCCGGCCCGGCCCAAGACCGCGCGCGCTGGACAGCGCTCGTGGTGCTGTGCGTGGGGATGCTGATGATCATCCTCGACTCGACGGTGGTGAACGTGGCGCTGCCGTCGATCCAGCGCGACCTCTCCTTCTCCCAGCCCAACCTGGCGTGGGTGGTCAACGCCTACCTGATCAGCTTCGGCGGCCTGCTCCTCCTCGCCGGGCGCCTCGGTGACCTGGTCGGCCGCCGGCGTGTGTTCATGATCGGGCTCGTCCTCTTCACCACCGCCTCGCTCCTGTGCGGCCTGGCCCAGAGCCAGACCGTGCTCATCGCCGCCCGCTTCGTGCAGGGCGTCGGTGGGGCCCTGACCTCGGCGGTGATCCTCGGGATGGTCGTGACCATGTTCCCCGAGCCGCGCGAGCAGGCCAAGGCGATCGGGGTCTACAGCTTCGTCGCGGCCGCGGGAGCATCGCTAGGGCTCCTGCTCGGCGGCATCGTCACCCAGGCCATCAACTGGCACTGGATCTTCTTCATCAATATCCCCATCGGCGTCGTCACCGGTCTCCTCGCGGAGCGCCTCGTCGAGCCCGACGGCGAGGTGCCCGGACTCCATCGCGGGGTCGACATCGCCGGCGCGGCACTCGTCACCGGCGCTCTCATGCTCGCCGTGTTCACGATCGTCAAGGCCGGTGACTACGGCTGGGCCTCGGCCCGCACGCTGGGGTCCGGGGCCGGCGTCCTCGCCCTGCTGGCCGCCTTCGTGGCCCGCGAGTCGACGGCCAAGGACCCGCTCATCCCGCTGCGCATGTTCCGCTCGCGCAACGTCTCGGGCGCCAACGTGGTGCAGCTCCTGATGGTCGCGAGCCTGTTCGGGATGTTCTTCCTCGGCGTCCTCTTCATGCAGCACGTGCTCGGCTACAGCGCCATCGGCACCGGCTTCGCCTTCCTCCCCGTGAGCATCGGGATCGGCGTGTTCTCGCTCGGGCTCTCGGCGCGTCTCAACGGTCGCTTCGGGCCCAAGGCGACCCTGCTGCCCGGGCTCGGGCTCCTCGCCGTCGGCCTCGGGCTCCTGGCCCGCGCGCCGGTGGGCGCGAGCTACGCGACCGACCTGCTCCCCTCGATGATCCTCCTCGGCGCCGGAGCCGGCCTCTCGTTCCCGTCGCTGATGATGCTCTCGATGTCGGGCGCCACCGCCGCCGACTCGGGGCTTGCCTCGGGCCTCGTCAACACCACCGTCCAGGTGGGTGGGGCGCTGGGACTCGCGGTTCTGGCCACGCTCTCGAGCACGCGGACGAGCCATCTCCTGGCCACGGGGGTCACGCATCCCGCCGCCCTCACGGGCGGGTACCACCTGGCCTGGGTCATCTCCGCGAGCATCGCGGCAGCGGCGCTCCTCATCGGCGCGCCGGTGCTCCGCTCGATCGTTCCCGACACAGAAGAGAAACAACTCGCCAGCACACCGGCCTATGTGGAGGCGGCATGAACGAGAGTCACGTCATAGACAGCTGGATCGCCGAGCTCGGGCTCAGCGGCCGCAGGGCCAGGCGCGCCGAGAGAACCGTCCGCCCGACGGCCGACCCGCGCGCGGACCGTACCCGGGGGGTGGCGAGGCGACCGCACTCGTGGCCAACCGCCCGGTCGCGCTTCGCTACCAGGTGATCTCCTCGCCCTGCTGACCCGCAGGCACGCGCCCTCGCCGCCATCGCGCCGCACCCGCGAGCGCGGCGAGGGTCGCGGCGCAGGCGACGGCGGCGATGGCCACGGGGAGGCCGTCGCCGCCGATGAGCTTGGCGAGCGCCCCGCCCCCACCCGAGCCGAGAATCTGCCCGCCCGCCCACGCGAGGTTCATGAGCGCGGCGGCGAGGCCCTGGTGCAGGTCGGCGGCCTCCGCCGCGTCGGAGAGCAGGGCCATCGAAGGTGCCCAGAAGACACCGAGAGCGGCGACGATGCCCACGATCACGAGCGCGAGCACGGGGACGCTGCGCGGCAGGGTGAAGCACAGCAGCGCCACCGTCGAGGCGGCGAGACCGAAGCGGAGCGGCGCCAGCCTCCCGCGCCGGTCGGACAGGCTTCCGACC
>DASZMD010000038.1:0-4936 GCA_035551955.1 Solirubrobacteraceae bacterium
CCCAACGAGGTGACGCTCTACGACCATCCCGGCGTGCACATCTTCATGAACATCAACGGGCGCTTCTTCGGCACCTCGGACGGGGGCGGCGGCAATCCGAGCCAGACCAAGGGCGGCGCCGGATGGCTGGACGACGGCGCCCCGGATGCCACGAGCCGCGCCTTCAAGCAGTATCACGTGCTCCCGTCCGTGCTCAAGAACCGGGCCACCTATGGCCACGCTTTCACCTTCGGGATCGGCGCCAATGCCGCCCTCCTCGCGAGCATGGCGGTGGGCGACAGCCTCCAGGTCACCTACCAGGGCACGAGCTTCGGGAGCATGATCGCCAGCACCGTCGGCTGGGTCGGCGCCGTCAGCGCGAGCGCCACCGTGGCCTCCATCGCCGCCGATGGGTCGTCGTTCACGGTCACGACCGCGGGGGGCCAGACCCTGACCCTCTCCACGGGCACGAACCCGAGCCTGCTCGACGCCCTGCAGGTGGGCGACACGATCGACGTCACCTACACCAAGGCCGCCACCGGCGCCCTGGTCGCCCGCGCGCTCACGGTCACGGCGACGCCGGTCCCCTCGCAGGCCACGGGCACGATCGTGGCCATCGCCGCCGACCTCTCCTCCTTCACCCTCCAGACCACCGGCGGGCAGACCATGACCTTCTCGACCGCCGGCAGCACGGGCATCCTCGCCGGTGTCCAGGTCGGCGAGAGCGTCCAGGTGAGCTACACCCAGAGCACCGGTGGAGCCCTCACCGCCGTGGAGATCTCCCCGCAGTCAGCGGCCACCGGCCCCTATCGCGGCGGGCGCTGAGAATTCGCGGTTAGAACCGACCGGAATCTGGGTAATCCTCGCGCCACGTGATGGGTGCGCGGAGGAGAACACGGTCGCTGGGAAGGCTGACGGCAGCGCTGGTCATCGCGCTCGCCTCGCTCCTGGCCGCTGCCGCTTCGGCGGCCGCCAAGCCGATCCTCATGCCCACGGTGCTCCAGGAGATCGCCAAGCAGAAGGCGGTCGATCAGGCTCACCTCTACGCCCCGCTCGGTCCGATCCAGCTCCCGGCCCCGCCGTGTCCGGAGAATGGCCTGCTCCCGGCGCCGTTCTCCAACTGCGGGCTGCCCGAGCTCCCGGCCACCACGCTCCCCTGGCCCGGGAACATGTCCTATTGGGGCGGGCACGTGCAGACCAACCCCAAGGTCTACATCGTCTACTGGGGCTGGGGTGAGCCGGGCGCCTTCCCGGCCGGCCAGACCTGCGTCCCCGGGAGCTTCGCCGAGGGCTCACTCACCGCGACCCTGAACTGCGATCCCGACGGCGCCGGCAAGCGCATGGCCGACTTCGTCGCGCAGCTGGGGGCCACCGCGTGGGCGGGTACGAGCTCGCAGTACTACCAGACCGACTCCGCGGGCAACAAGCAGTTCATCGGCAATCCGAGCAACCAGCTCGGTGGCATCTGGGTCGATGACACCAACAACGCCAGCGGCCTGCCCAAGACCTCCTCGACGAACCCGGCGGGCCCGACCAACACCTACACCGATCTCGCCCAGGAAGCGGCGCGCGCCGTGCAGTACTTCGGGATCACCGATCTCGCCAACGCCGACATCGTCATCGCCCAGCCGCCCAACTTCAGTGACCCCAACGCGGTGTCGACCGGCTACTGCGCCTTCCACGACTACACGCAGCCGGCGCTCGAGAACGGGATCTACAACGCCGTCCAGCCCGGGATCGCCTTCACCAACATGCCCTACGCGCTGGCCATCAACTCAAACGGACAGAACGTATGCGGCAAGGACGCCGTCAACTCCGGCTCCGCCGGCACGCTCGACGGCTTCACCATCGTCCTTGGCCACGAGATCGAGGAGACGGTCACCGACCCGGGCGCCGAGGACATCCAGGGCGGCAGCGGCCTGAACAATCAGACCTACCTCGGCGGCTGGTACGACCCCCTCGACGCGAACGAGAACGGCGACAAGTGCGCGTGGGTGGGCGAGTCGCTCCTCACCGCCACCGGTCCGCCCGCCCCCATCTTCGGCGCCATGGGCACCATGATCGGCAACCAGGGTGAGACGTTCCCGGTCCAGTCGCTGTGGAGCAACAGCTCGGCCCTGGGCGCCGGGTACTGCGCCGGGGCCGGCACCGATCTGCCGACGGGCTGACCGGCGCCGAGCGTCGAAGGCCACGAGGCCGCTACTGCATACTTCGTCCATGGCGCTGAGGTCAGTGCTCGAGAGGGACGCGCCGCGTGCCCAGGAGGCCGAGGTCAAGCTCACGGTCCTGGGCCAGCAGAGGTAGGCCCCTCGCCCGGCGGCCGGCAGCGCCGACCACCCCGGCCACGCCGCCTCGGCGGCGGCGACGGCAGCGGCCACGTCCTCGGCACCGGAGCTCGGGAACTCACCGACGATCTCCGCGGGCCGCCACGGGTTGCGGCGCTCGTAGGTGCGGCCGGTGCGGCTCGGGCGCCACTGCCCGGCGATGAAGTTGGCGGCCCCCGACGCGGCCATCGTCTCGGTCATGGGCCGCGAGGATAGCGCTGAGCTACCGCTGGCCGAGGGATTGCCTGGCCACCTGTCCCTCGCGCCCGCCCGCGTTGGCGCACGTCCCCTTGTTCTCGGCCTGGAGCGCCGGGGCCTGCGGACCGGCCACGTAGACCTGCCCCCACAGCTGGTCGAGGACGCCCTCGTTCTTGCCGAAGTTCTGGATCTCGTCGCGCGTGCCCGCGGCCCCGAAGTGTCCGGGCCAGCACACCCAGGGCAGGTGGGCCATGTCGACCAGGGGGGTGGTGGCGGCGCGGAAGGCGAAGCGACCCGAGCCGCACACAAGCCAGTCGACGAGCACGCTGGCGGGCTGATTGCGGATCCGCACCCCGCAGCCGGGCTCGTAGGTGGGGTGACCGCCGAGGGCGCCCTCGACCATGGGGTGGGAGCCGTCGAGGGCGAGGTAGGGGCTGCCCCACGCCACGAACTGGCCCTCGCCCGAGTGGCGGGCCATGTACAGCCACTTCGGCTCCAGGGTCGCCGAGTCGAGGAGGACGTCGACGTGCTCCCAGTCGCCCTGGTGGAAGTCGACGTTGAGGGTATCTCCGGCGAGCGGCGCCGCGTCCATGAGATGGGAGTCGGTGAGGAGGGGGAAGTAGTTGTAGGGGTAGTAGAACCAGTACTCGAGGGGGATGAAACGCTCGCGCGGCGGCGCCAGGGGCATGCTCGTCGCCGGGATCGGGAAGTTGGCGAGCGACACCGTGGGGCCGAGGTAGAAGTAGATCTGCGCCGTGTACCAGGGGCGCAGGAGGCCGGGGTTGGCGAGCCATGCCTGACGGGGTCCGGGGTTGACGTCCTGGCCGTTCTGGAAGGCCTTGAACTGGCCGACGCCGCGCGAGTCGTGGGTGAGTGGGTAGGGGAACTGGAGGTAGTCGTTGGCGGTGCTCCCCGGTCCGGCCAGGCTCTGGGCGTTCAGCCGCGCCCCGCACACCGCCTTGCCGCGCTTCTGGATCAGGCAGGTCTCGTCCCCGTTCTCGCGCCGGTCGGCGAACAGGGCGTCGAGGGAGACGGGCCAGAAGCGGTCGGCGACGGTGACGAGAAGGGTGGGCTGGTACTTGCGGGCCAGGGTCGCGACCGGCGCGGGCGTGTCGGTTTGCCGCTCGATCGGCGGCTCCCCGTCGTGGGCGCGCCTCACCACGCTCCGCGGGTCGGGGACGATGACGCCCGGGCCCAGCACCGAGTCCTCGCGGGCCCCGGTGAGGGCGAGCGAGCCGGCACCGCCGCACGTTCCCTGCTTGGGGCGCAGGTCGGCGGTGAAGAGCGGCTCGACGGCGCCGTCGAGGCCGAGCGCGCGTAGGCCGAGGGTGATGAGCGAGGGGCGCTCGCCGGAGTCGAGGCTCACGCTGGGGCCGCCGAGGGTGACGGCGCCCACATCCATCGGCTTGACGAAGCGCACGCGCTCGTGGGTCGAGGTGGCGTCGGCGAGCGCCGTGCACGTGACCAGGTACACGCCGCCGTCGCTGCGGCTCACGAAGCCGCCCGTCACCTCGCCGGCCGGGGTGGCGACGGTGACGCCGGGGAAGGACACCGGCGGCATCGCGTGGTAGGCGACCCCGAGGAGGGTGACCATGCCCAGGAGGATCCATGGCAGCGGCGAGCGCACGAGCGCGCCCAGCGACGTCGGGCGCTCGATGCGTCCGAGGGCGCGGCCCCACGTGGCGATCGCCACCCCGGTGAGGACGAGCACACCGAGGGGGGCCGAGGCGAGGAGCGCCGCCACCCCCACGATCACCCACAGAACGACATGGAACTTGGGCCCGAGCTTGACCGGGCCGATCAGGGTCAGCGCCTGATGGAGGAGCAGGAACCCGCCCAGCCACAGCGCCAGGAACGGAAAATTGCCGACCGTGACCCGCCACCCCGCGGGCAGGAGCCCGTCGATCCAGTGGGCCACCGCGAGCGAGACGAGCACGGCGAGGAGGAGCATGTTGAAGCCCGCGATGATGCGGACGCCGGCGTCGCCGATCGGAGCCTGGGCCGCTGGTGGCACCGGCGGAGGCGGAGGGGGCACGGCGCGGGCGCGCTGCGGGTGGGCACCGAGGAGGGCACTGACCTTCTGGCGGCGGCGGGTGCGCGCGAGGCGCTTGCGCTCGCGGTAGGCCTCGGTCCGCCGGCCGCGCTCGGCGGCGTGGGCCGCGGGGTCGGGGTACGCGCCCGCGACCCCGCGGTTACGCACGATGTCGTGCCACTCCTGGCCGTTCACCTCCCAGCGGAAGGTGGCGGTGAGGTAGGCGATCAGGCACAGGACGGCAAAGGCGGCGCCGGTCAGTGCCGTCGAGCGCAGCCCGGCCCCGAAGAGCTGGCGGTCGCTGAGGGCGGCGGTGACGGTGTCACCGGGCAGGCGGGCGGCGGCGAAGCTCACCCAGGTGACGACCAACCCGATCAGGTACACGGCGACGACGGCGCCGACG
>DASZMD010000039.1:0-1916 GCA_035551955.1 Solirubrobacteraceae bacterium
CATCCTCCGTCACCCGCACGCGGCGTGGCGTGCCAGCCACGTACGCAATTGGTCGCGGCGCACGATCATCCTCCTCGTCATGCAGACCCTCGACAACTCGATGAGCCTGCGCGTCAAGCGCCGCCTGCCCAACGGCAACGTCACGCTCACCACCGCGGTCGATCCAGAGAATCCCAACCCGGACAAGATCCCGATGGCCTACCGGCTCGCCGAGTGGCTGCAGAAGGAGCTCGGAGGGGTGGGCCAGGCCGGGCTCACCGAGGCGATCCTCTCGATTCCCACCACCGCCCACATCCTCGGCGGCGCGGTGATCGGCGCCTCCCCCGAGCACGGGGTGATCGACTCAGAGCAGCGCGTATTCGGCTACGAGAACCTGCTCGTGTGCGACGGCTCGGCGATCCCGGCCAACGTGGGGGTCAACCCGAGCCTGACCATCACCGCCCTGGCCGAGCGCGCCATCAGCCGGATCCCGGCCAAGTCGGCCGACGCCGAGCAGACGGTCGCGGCGGCCTGACCGCTGTTCGTCGGTCACAGCGTCAGCCATGCCGCCAGCGTCGCGGTCGCCACTGCGGTGGCCGCGAGGGGAGCGAGTCGGCGCGTCTGGACGGTTGGCGCGTCACGGCCCGCGAGATCCTTGGCGAGGAGCGTGGCCACCGACCCCTGTGGAGTCGCCAGCGATCCCACGGCAAGGCCCACCGAGGCGGCGTAGCCCACCGGGGCCGCGGTGACGAGGGCGACGACGGAGGCTCCGACGGGAAGGTTGTTGAGCAGGGCCGCGGCGGCCCCGACGCTCGCGGAGACGAGGAGCAGCGCGGGCAGCGCTTGGCTGGCGGTCGGGCCCAGCTGAGGGACGCCCAGGGCCTGGACGACGAGGAGAGCGGAGGCGATCTGCACGCCGATCTGCCAGGGGACGATCGTCGCCGGTCGCGTCCGGGTGGCGAGCAGGGCGAGCGCGACCGCGGCGGCGAAGGGCCATGAGGGAGCGACGCCGAAGAGGGGCGCGATCCATGCCGCGAGGGCGGCGAGGAGGAGGGCGAGCAGCGGGCCGCGCGTGGGGGGCATCGGCGGCGACGTGGGTGCTTTGGCGTCCGGGGCGGGGGCGCGGTACGGGACGGCGAGCCGGTGTCGCTCACCTGCCGCCACCGCGCCTGCGCAGAGCGCCGCGGCAAGCAGGCCGGGAGCGAGCATGTGGGCGAGGAAGGCGTCCGGGCTCAGGCCGAGGCGGGCGATGATCAGGAGGTTCGTCGGATTGCCCTGGGGCACGGCGATCGAGAACGCATTGGCGACGACGACCGTCCCCAGGAACAGCGACGGGAAGGGCGCCCGGTGGCGCTTGAGGGCGAGGAGGGGGGGGACCATGAGCACGACGGCTCCATCGAGCGACACGGTCGCCGTCAACAGCGCGCAGAGCACGCACACATGGGCATAGAGGCGGTATGAGCTGCCGCGGGCGCGCACCGCCAGCGCGGTGGCGACCCGCTCACCGAGGCCGGCGCGCGCCAGCGTGGCCGCGAGCGTGAGGGCGGCGCCGAGAAAGACGAACATCGGCCCGACGATGTGGAGCGCCGGACCGACGGACGCGCCCAGGGCGACGTCCGTGGCCGCGGCCGCGAGCGCCACCACCGAGCCGGCGCTCGTGCCCGGCGCGAAGGCGAGCGCGATCACGGTGACGGCGGCGAGAATGAGGCGTAAGATAAGCATGGTTAGTCAGTAAGGTTACTTATCTGTTGCCGCCGCCCCGTCGCCCCCAAACCGATGCCGCCGACGCCCTCCTAACCGTTGCCCCCCTGGTCAGCCGGTGGATCGAGCGCCTGCTGGCGGGCCACACACCGCCGCTCACCCCGGCGCAATACCTCGCGCTCCGGGCCATCGCCCGCGAAGGCGTCGGCGGCGCCGAACTCGCCCGCCGCACCGGC
>DASZMD010000040.1:0-13003 GCA_035551955.1 Solirubrobacteraceae bacterium
TGGAGAGCTTCGCCGACGGCGGTATCGACCGCGTCCTGTTCTTCTTGGCCTCCGAGTCGGCCGAGGCGACGCTGAGCAAGCTCGAGAAGCTGGAGCTGTTGGCCGCCCCGTTTGGTAGTTAGCGGAGGGTTGTCAGGCGGGGTTGGAGGCGCTGGGAAGGCGTTGCAGAGCTACTCGGCCGCGCGTAAGGCGGGCCGTACGGTTGGTTCGCGCGGTTTCGCGCGAATGGCCGCCCGCATGAGGCGGTCATCTTTCAGCGTCCGCGTGTGGCCGATTAGTCGCCGTGTTGTGCTTGACCGGCGGCCGGGTCTATGCGCACGAAGGAGTTGATGCGCAAGCTCATCCGGCGGCATAACGTCGCGTACAAGTGTCCCGCCGCCCCGATGATCACGCGGCCGCTTTCGCAAGCTCGCGCCGGACGTGGGGGATGTCGTGGTGATCACCGTACACCGCCGCGGCGAGCAGCTGGAAGTGGCCGAGCGAGGCGCCCCGCGCGAACGCCAGGCCCGCGGAGGGCAGGTCAGCCTCGCTCACCTGAGCGAGCACCGCCCCGTGAAGCGCGAAGCGTCCCCGGACGCATCCCAGCCCGGCGACTCGCCGGCTCCCGCTGCCTAGTGGTCACCATCGCAAATACGCTCGCATTCGAGGCGCCCCTGGCGGCGCCTGGCATCGTCCTCGTCGCCTCGCGCAGCGCTGCTGCGCGTCGGCTCCTGCGTCCTCCCCAGGCATCCGCCAGTTGCACCTCTCGGTGCGACCGTACTTACGACGGGGACCACTTAGAACAGGCCGAGCTGGGCAGCCGGCTGGGGCTCGACCGGAGCCGGCGCAGGCGCCGGCTCGGGCTCGGGCTCGACCTCGGGCATCGCCTCGAGGAGGTCGGGCGACACCTCGGCGACGGGCGGGGCCGGCTCGGGCTGCGGCGGCGGCCCCAGGGCGAGGAGCTCGGGCAGGCGCTCGAAGTCGGCCCGCAGGGTCTCGAGCATTCGCGGCGTGTAGAGGGCGGCGGCAGGGTGAAAGAGCGGATACAGGCGCACGGCGCGAGCCCCGACGACCCGCACCTCGGGCACGCCGTGAAGGCGCGAGATGCCGGTGGTGTCGCCGCGCAGGAGCTTGGTCGAGAAGTTCCCCAGCGTGCAGATCACCGTCGGCTCGATGAGCTCGACCTGGCGCCATAGGTAGTCCTGGCAGGACTCGATCTCGCCGGGATGAGGGTCGCGATTACCGGGAGGCCGGCATTTAAGTACGTTGCACACAAATACGTCTCGCCGCTCCATCCCGATCTCGGCCAGGAGCTTGTCGAGGAGCTTGCCGGCCTGGCCGACGAAGGGCAGGCCCTGCTTGTCCTCGTTGGCGCCCGGGGCCTCGCCGACGAACATGAGGTCGGCGTCGGCGTTGCCCGCGCCGAACACGACGGTCGTGCGGCTCTCGCTCAGCGGACAGCGGACGCAGCCGCTGGCCTCGTCGTAGACCGCCTTCAAAAGCTCGCGGCGCGCCGTCGGATCAGTCACAGGGGACCCATGTTATTTCGACCCGCCGACGGGTAACATTCGCCCTGTGGCCGTCACCTCCAGAGGGACGTACCGCACGCCGGACTGACTCACATCTTGCCCCCAACCGACCGGTATCTCCATGAGGGAACTGGAACGGGATCTTCCTCCAGCATCTGCGCGCACAAAGCTAGCCATCGTCGGCGCGGGTCGTCTTGGCCGCGCGCTCGCCGCCGCGCTGCCTGACGCCGGGTACGCGATCGCAGGCCCGCTCGGCCGCGGCGCGGCGGTAGGCGATGCCGACGTCGTCCTCCTCTGCGTCCCCGACCAGGAGATCGCCGCAGCGGCCGGCGCCCTGGCGCTCGGGCCGCTGGTGGGCCACTGCTCGGGCGCCACCGGGCTTGCCTCCCTCGCCCCCCACGAGGCGTTCTCCCTTCACCCGTTGATGACGGTGACAGCGGGGGGCGCCTCCTTCACGGGTGCGGGCGCCGCGGTGGCGGGGACGAGCGAGCGCGCGCTGGCGATGGCGCAGGAGCTCACCGGCGCCCTGGGCATGCGGGCGGTGGAGATCGACGAGGGCGACCGGGTCGCCTACCACGCGGCGGCCTCGATGGCGTCCAACTTCCTCGTCACCCTGGAGGCGGCGGCCGAGCGCCTGGCTGGCACCGCGGGCGTCGAGCGCGCCCTGCTCATCCCCCTCGTCCGCGCCACGGTCGAGAACTGGGCCGAGCTCGGGCCCGACCGCGCCCTCACCGGGCCGGTCGCGCGCGGCGACGAGGAGACCGTCGCCCGTCAGCGCGATGCCGTCGCGGCGCGCACGCCCGAGCTCCTCGAGCTCTTCGATGCTCTGGCCGGCGCCACCCGGGCTCTCGCCGGCCGCGAGCCCGCGGAGGTGGGGGGATGAGAACGCTGCGCACGGTCGCCGAAGTCCGGGACGCGCTCACCGAGCCGCGGCGCGCCGGCCGCGCCGTCGGTCTCGTCCCCACCATGGGCTCGTTCCACGAGGGTCACCTGTCGCTCATCCGCCGGGCCCGCGCCGAGTGCGACGAGCTCGTGGTCTCGCTCTTCGTCAACCCCGCCCAGTTCGATCGGGCAGCCGATCTGCGCCGCTACCCGCGCGACGAGTCCCGCGACGCCCGGCTCGCCGCCGACCTCGGCGTGGACTACCTGTTCGCGCCGCCGGTGGAGGAGATCTACCCGGCCGGGTTCGCGACCACGGTGTCGGTGGCCGGGATCACCGAGACGCTCGAGGGCGCCCACCGGGGGCGCGCTCACTTCGAGGGCGTCGCCACGGTGGTGACCAAGCTCTTCAACATCGTCGGACCCGACGTCGCCTACTTCGGCCAGAAGGACGCCCAGCAGGCGCTGGTGATCAAGCGGCTCGTCGCCGACCTCGACATCCCCGTGCGGATCGAGGTGTGTCCCACCGTGCGCGAGCCCGACGGGCTCGCCATGTCGAGCCGGAACGCCCTCCTCTCGCCCGAGGAGCGCGCTCGCGCGGTGGCGCTGAGCCGAGCCCTTAGGCGGGCTCACGACGCGGTGGCCGCCGGTGAGCGCGACGCCGTCAAGCTCGCCCGCGAGGCCCGCTCCCAGCTGACCTCCGACGGAGTCGAGCCCGAGTACCTCGAGCTCGTCTCGACCGACACGCTCGCGCCCGTCGGCGAGATCGACGGCGGCGCTCTCATCGTCGTCGCCGCACAGGTCGGCGACGCGCGCCTGATCGACAACGACATCGTGACCACCAACGGGAGGCCCTGACGTGCAGGGCGCCCGCCATCAGACCATCAACGTCGACCGCGAGGTGGCGACCCTGTTCGGCTGATCGCCGAAGCACCGGGCGCCAACCGCGCAAAGGAGACGCAACCTCATGTCCGCAACCCCCAAGGTCCCCATCCCCCACAGCATGGACGGGCCGCTGCCCATGACCCTGCCCCGGCTGGCCGAGAAGAAGCGCCTCAGCGAGCCGATCGTCATGGTCACGGCCTACGACTACCCCTCGGCCCAGGTCGCCGAGGCCGCCGGCGTCGACGTCGTGCTCGTGGGCGACTCGGGGGCGATGACCGTGCTCGGCTACCCATCGACGGTGCCCGTGTCCGTCGAGGAGATGCTCATGCTCGCCTCGGCGGTGCGCCGCGGCCTCCACTCCCCCCTGCTCGTCGGCGATCTGCCCTTCGGGTCCTACGAGGCGTCGAACGAGCAGGCTGTCGCCACCGCCCAGCGCTTCGTCAAGGACGCCGGCTGCGACGCCGTCAAGCTCGAGCGCGGGGGCACGAGCGCCGAGCGCGCCCGAGCCATCGTCGACGCCGGGATCCCGGTGATGGGCCACATCGGCCTGACCCCGCAGACCGCCACCGCGCTCGGTGGCTACCGCGCCCAGGGACGCACGGCGAGCCGGGCCATCGAGGTCGCCCGCGACGCGATCGCGCTCGAGGAGGCGGGATGTTTCTCGATCGTCTTCGAGGCGATTCCCGCGGCCGTCACCGACTACCTGATGCCCCAGCTCCACGTCCCGGTGATCGGGATCGGCGCCGGTCCGGGCACCGACGGCCAGGTCCTCGTCTTCCACGATCTCCTCGGGATCTACGACGGCCTGGCTCCCCGCTTCGCCAAGCGCTACGCGGAGCTCAAGGCCGCCATGGTCGCCGGCGTGGCCGAGTACGCCGGCGAGGTGCGCAGCCACGCCTTCCCCGCCCCGGAGCACAGCTACTCGATCGACGAGGAGGAGCTGGCGAGCTTCCGCGACGGGTTGGCCTGAAAGAAACCGGCCGCGCGCGCCGCCGCGCGCGGGTAGCGAAGTAGCATCCCCTCGGATGGGACGCCTGTCCAAGGTCTTTGCGCCTCGCGACCGAGTGTTCTTCGAACTGTTCGAGGAGGCCGGACAGAACATCCTGCATGCGTCCGACCTGCTCGACCGGATGCTGCGCAATTACCCGGACAGCAAGGATCTCGCCCGCGACATCCTCATCTGCGAGCAGGAGGGTGACCGGATCACCCACGACATCATCAGCCGGCTCAACCACACCTTCGTGACGCCGATCGACCGCGAGGACATCCTCGCGCTCGCCTCCGCCCTCGACGACATCGTCGACTTCACCGAGGAGGTGGCCGACTACCTGGGGCTGTACAAGATCGAGGCGCCGATGGATCAGGCGATCCGCCTCGCCCATGTCCTGCTCCTCGCCAGCGAGCAGGTGGCGGAGGCGATTCCCCGCCTGCGCGGGTTCCGCGACCTCTCGCACTACACGGTCGAGATCAACCGCCTCGAGAATGAAGGCGACCGGATCACCCGCGAGGCGGTGGCGTCGCTGTTCCAGAACGGGATCGATCCGATGGTGGTGATTCGCTGGAAGGACCTGTTCGAGCGACTCGAGGAGGCGATCGACGCGGCCGAGCACGTCGCGAACATCCTCGAGGGCATCGTCATTAAGAATTCGTAAACCGTGCGCCCTCAATCTATCGGCTGCGGCCATGCTCCTATAGCGTGCGCACGTGGAGTCGAGGGACCTCCCAGCCGGGACCGGGCTAGTCGTGCGCGACGTCACGGTGTCGTTCGGCGGCATCACGGCCCTCGAGCAGGTATCGGTCGCCGTCTCCCCGGGCGAGGTGGTCGGGGTTATCGGCCCCAACGGGGCAGGCAAGACGACGCTCTTCAACGTCATCTGCGGCTTCGTCACCCCCTCGTCGGGAACGCTGCAGTGGCGGGGCAAGCCGCTCGGCGGGATCCGCCCCGATCGGCTCGCGGCGCTGGGGATCGCCCGCACGCTCCAGGGGGTGGGGCTGTTCTCGCACCTGACCGTGCTCGAGAACGTGATGGTGGGAGCGACGCGCTTTCGCCGGGTGGACCTCGGCAGCGCGCTCCTCGGACTCCCGCGCTCTGACCGCGACGAGCGCGCGCTGCGCGAGCGCGCGCAGGCGGCGCTCGCCCGCCTGGGCTGCGAGAACGTCGACGGGCGCCTGCCCGGGACCCTTCCCTACGCGGTGCAGAAGCGCGTCGCTCTCGCCCGCGCGCTCGTGTGCGAGCCCGAGCTCCTCCTCCTCGACGAGCCCGCGGGCGGACTCGACGCGGGCGAGCTCTCCGATCTCGCCAAGCTCGTCGACTCGCTCGGCGACACGATCGCGGTTATGCTCGTCGACCACCACATGGACTTCGTCACCTCGGTGTGCGACCGCATGGTGGTGCTCGACTTCGGGCGGGTGATCGCCTCCGGGGTGCCGCCGGTGGTGCAGCAGGACCCGCGGGTGCTCGAGGCCTACCTTGGCCGCGAGGCGGGCGACGAGCAGGCCGTCCCCGCGGCGGGAGTGGGCGATGCTCACCGTTGAAGGCCTGACCACCGACTACGGCCCGGTGCGCGCCGTCGACGGCGTGAGCCTCGAAGTGCCCTCGGGTTCGATCACCGCCGTGCTCGGCGCCAACGGGGCGGGGAAGACTTCGCTCCTGCGCACCATCACCGGGCTGGCGCAGGCGAGCGCGGGCACGGTCAAGCTCGAGGGCGCGGACATCACCCGGCTCTCGGTCGAGGACATCGTCCGCCGCGGCGTCGCCCACGTTCCCGAGGGGCGCGGGGTGATCGCCGAGCTCACGGTCGAGGAGAACCTGCGCCTCGGCGGGCTGTGGCGGGGACGCGAAGCGGCGCCCGCGGCCGAGATCTACGAGCTCTTCCCACGCCTCGAGGAACGCCGCTCGCAGCCGGCCTCGAGGCTGTCGGGCGGCGAGCGGCAGATGCTCTCGATCGGCCGAGCGCTCGTGGCCCGCCCCCGCGTGCTCCTCCTCGACGAGCCCTCGCTCGGGCTCGCGCCGCTGCTCGTGGCGCAGATCATGGCGCTCGTGCGCCGGCTCGCGGACGGCTTCGGCCTGGCCGTGCTCCTCGTCGAGCAGAACGCGCGCAGCGCCCTGTCGATCGCCAACCGGGGGATCGTCCTCAGCCTCGGCCGGGTCGTCGCCGACCAGGAGCCCGAGACCCTCGCCTCCGACGAGCGCCTGCGCCACGCCTACTTGGGGTTCTGAGCGCGACATGACCAAGTTCCTCGACCTCACCCTCAACGGCATCTCCACCGGTGCCATCTACGCCGCGGTGGCGCTCGCCCTCGTCCTCATCTGGCGCGCCACCCGCATCATCAACTTCGCCCAGGGAGCGATGCTGATGATCACCACCTACATCGCTTCGGGGGTCATCAACGGGACCGGGTCCTACTGGCTCGGCTTCGCCGTCGCCCTCGTCTCCGGGCTGATCCTCGGCGCCGTCACCGAGCGCGTGCTCATCCGCCCGGTCGAGTCGGCGCCGCCCCTCAACGCCGTGATCGTCGCCCTCGGGCTGTACACGCTGCTGATCGCGGTGGCGGGGATGATCTGGGGCAGCACGCCGCGCTCCTTCCCGGCGGCGTTCTCGATCCGCGGCTACGAGATCGGGGGGACGCGCGTCCTCTTCGCTCCCAACGACAGCTTCATCGTCCTCGTGGTGATCGCCGTCGCCCTCGGCCTGGCGCTCCTGTTCCGCGCCACCGGGCTCGGTCTCCAGATGCGGGCCGCCGCCTTCCAGCCCGAGGTCGCCCGCCTCCTCGGAGTTCGCGTCGGACGCATGTTCACGTTCGGCTGGGCGCTGGCGGCGGTGGCCGGTGCCATCGCCGGCGTGCTCGTCGCGCCCTCGGTGTTCCTCGGACCCAATAACTTCGACCCCATCCTCATCATCGGCTTCGTCGCCGCGGTGGTGGGCGGGCTCGACAGCCCGCCGGGCGCGGTGATCGGCGGGATGGCGCTCGGGCTCGCCCTCTCCTACGTCTCGGGCTACGAGGGCTCGGCCCTGGTTCCCCTGGCCGCGCTGGCCATCCTCGTGCTCGTGCTCATGGTCCGGCCCACCGGCCTGTTCTCGGCGACGCAGGGCCGGCGCGTGTGAAATCGCTGTCGGGCATGCTGGGCCGGAGCACGCTCCTGCGCTCCCTGGCCATCGTCGCCGTCGCGGTGGTGATCCTGGGCCTGGCGAGCGAGTTCCTCGGCGCCTACAACAACACTCAGCTCGCCGAGGGCGCCTACTACTTCGCGGTGCTGGCCGGGCTCACCATGCTCGTGGGGGTGAGCGGCCAGGTCTCCCTCGGTCACGGCGCCCTGGTGGCGGTCGGGGCCTACACGGCGGTCCTCCTCATCGGTAACGAGCAGTGGTCGCTGTTCCCCGCCATGGTGGCGGCCGTGGTCGTGACCGCGGTCGTCGGCTTCCCGGTAGGGGCGGCGGCGAGCCGACTGCGCGGGCCCTACCTCGCGGGGGCGACGCTCGCCTTCGCCGTCGGCCTGCCCGCGCTCGCCGACAAGTTCCCCGGCACCTTCGGGGGCGAGAACGGGCTCCTGATCAACCCTCCCTCCCCTCCCGCGTGGCTGGGCGCGAACTTCTCGCTCGAGCGCTGGGAGGCGTGGGTGGCGTGCGCGGGCGCCGTCGTCGTCCTCTTCGTCCTCTACAACCTCACCCACAGCGGGGTGGGGCGCGCGCTACGGGCGGTGCGCGACGACGAGATCGCCGCCTCCCTGGCCGGCCTCCGGGTCGGGCGCTCGCAGACCCTGGCCTTCATCCTCAGCGCCGCCTGCGCGGGACTGGGCGGAGGCCTGCTCGCGGTCGTCTATCTCCAGAGCGCGGCCCCGGGGGCGTTCCCCCTCCAGCTCTCGCTCTCGCTCCTCACCGGCGTCGTCCTCGGCGGCCTCGGGTCGCTCGCGGGCGCGGTGTGGGGCGCGGCGGTGCTCGTCCTCCTGCCGAGCTGGACCAACAACCTCGCGCACTCGTTCTCGCTTTCCACCAACGTCTCGGCCAATCTCACGCTGGCGATCTACGGACTCGTGCTCATCGGCGCGATGCTCGTTTGGCCGAGTGGCATCCAGGGCGCATTGAACGCCCTGGCGGCCCGTCTCCGCAGCCTCCGCCCCGGTACGGCGGCTGCAAATCAAACCCAATGAGGAGAGGGATATGTTCGGTCGTCGTAGGCTGGCTCCGGCCATCGTGGGGCTGACGTTCTTAGCGCTCGTGGTGGTCGGTTGCGGTTCGTCGGGCGGCAGTGGCAGCAGCGCTCCAGGAGTGAGCGCGACGAGCATTACCTTCGGGACCCATCAGCCGCTGACGGGCCCGGCGGCGCCTGGGTATTCGGAGATCGCGCCGGCTTCGCAGGCGTTCTTCAATTACGTCAACGCCCACGGCGGGGTGTTCGGCCGCAAGATCCATCTGATCATCAAGAACGATGCCTACAACCCGGCGAGCACCGTGTCGGTCGTCCATCAGCTCGTGCTCCAGAACAACGTGTTCGGTATCTTCGAGGGCCTCGGGACCCCGACCCACACCAAGGTCGTCGGGTTCCTGAATGCGTCGAAGGTCCCGGACATGTTCGTCGCCTCAGGGTGTCCGTGCTGGGATAACGGCACCGCCCAGCCGTACACCTTCGGCTGGCAGACGAGTTACACGATCGAGGGGAAGATCCTCGGGCAGTACATCAAGCAGCACTTCGCCGGCAAGAGGATCGGCGTGCTCTATCAGGACGACGACTTCGGTCAGGGCGGCCTGGCGGGCATCCAGGACGAGGTCCCGGCCGCGAACATCGTCTCCAAGCAGCCGTATCAGTCGGGAACGACGACGCTGGCGCCGCAGATCACCGCCCTCAAGGCAGCCCACGCGCAGGTGCTGGTCGATTTCACGGTGCCGATCTACACGGCGATCGGTCAGCTCACCTCCTTCACCCTCGGCTACACGCCGCAGCTCGTGGTCTCCAACGTGGGGATCGACCCGACCACGGTGGGGGCGCTCCTGAAGTCGATCTCCAAGGGCAAGGCCTCGGGCACCGCTCTGATCGAGGGCGCGATCACCGACGGGTATGTCCCCTCGAGCAGCGATACCAGCAATCCCTGGATCCAGCTGTTTATGAAGGTCCACGCCCAGTACGACGCCAGCGCCCCGTTCGACGGGAACGTCGAGTACGGGATGGCCAACGCCTACACGCTCGTGCAGGCGCTGCGCGCGGCGGGCAAGAACCTGACCCGCCAAGCCCTCGTCCAGGCGGTCGAGAACAACGGATCGAAGTGGGCCGGGCCCGGGCTCGTCCCCTTCCGTTATGGAAAGACCCAGCACGGCGGCTATAGCGGCGTCGAGATCGGCCAGATCCGCCACGGGAAGATCGTCCTCTTCGGCGGTCCCCTGACCACCCATCCGAACCCGCCGAGCCCGATCGTCCCGTACACGGGCACCCAGCCCGCCCCACCGGCAAGCGGAGTCCCCAGCAACTAGCGCTCACCTGGCGCGCGCGCTCGGCCGGATGGCCGGGCGCGCGCCCGCCGCTACTCGTATTCGATCGTCCTCACCACCCGGGCCGGTGCCCCGGCGGCGATCGAGAAGGGGGGAATGTCGGTATTGACCACCGAGTTGGCCCCGATCACCGAACGCTCGCCGATGGTGACGCCGCTCGTGACCACCACGTGGGCCCCGCACCACACGTTGTCGCCGAGCCTGGTCGGGCCCTTGCTCGTGAAGCCCTGCCAGGGCACGGGCTCGTGGGGGTCGTCGAAGCGGTGGCTGGCGTCGGTGACGAAGCAGCCGTTGGCGAGCATGCAGTGGTCACCGATCTCGACGAGGTCGAGGGCGGCGACCATCACGCCGAGGTTGAGGAAGACGCCCGACCCGATGCGGATGCGCGCCGGCGCGGGCGCGGTGAGCCACACGCCGGGCTCCATCAGCGTGTGGGCGCCGACTTCGAGGCGACCCTCGCGCAGGGCCTCGAGGACGTTGCCGTGGAGCGGCCAGCGCGCGAAGGCTTGCCGGCGCATCAGCTCCCAGTGGATCCGGGCCCGGTTCCACGGCAGCGAGTTGCGCTCGTACCAGCGCCATTTCTGCGCCCACAGCCTCGCCTGGGCGGCGACCGACTCCATGTGCGGGCAACCGTACCCGGCGGCGCGGCGTGCCGCTCGCTCAGCGGGTGGGCAGGCGGCCGCCGTACAGGCGCTCGCGGACCCACGCCTCGACGTCATCGCCTTCGAGCACGACGGTGTGGCCGGGGGCGGGCTCCTCGCCCGCGTACGGCGCGCCCGTTCTCGGGGCCTCGGCGCTGGGGAATCCGTAGCCGAGGAGGGCTTCCCGGGCACGGGAGCCCACCATCAGCGCCGTCTTGCGCGCGGCCGCCGCGAGATCCCGCGGCTCGTCCCCGTTGCTCATCTCGATTCGCGTCTCGCTCCCCCAGTCGGGACCGGGCTGCGGGACGCGGTCGGGCGGGGACGGGGGGGTCCAGGGCGCGGGCGCCGGATCGAGCCTGGGATTACGCGAGATCACGGTAACGCCCTCCTGGACGGGCGGTTCGGGGGTGGCCGCTTCGGGCTCCTGGTCGGCGGCCTGGCGCCGGCGCACGCGCGAGACCAGGGATCCGGGGCGCCGCGGCGACTGCGATCCGACGAAGATGCCGCCGTCGGCGGGGAGGCGGTCGGGGGCTTTGACGAGGGTCCGAGCCGCGGAGGTCGACGCCGAAGCGGGGCTCGACATCACCGCCGGCGGGGGCGCGACCGGGGGAGTCGCCACGACCCGCGGGAGTTTCGCCACGGGCGGGGCCGGACTCGTCGACCGGCTCGTGGCGGGGGCCACGACGGAGGGGACCACGTGCGAGCGGCTGGTGGCCGGCGCCACCACCGCCGCGACCGCCCGGCGCACGCTGATCGCCGGTACCGTCCCCATCGCCATGGTCGGGGCCGCCGATGGGTCGAAGCCCGTCGAGGTGAGGGGCGACGGCGCCCCCACCGGTGCCTCGAGGGCGGGCGGGTCGGCCGGCGCCGCGTGCGGGTGCCCGCTCGCCGCCGGGGCGGCGGGGGCGATGAACCCGAGCAGCTCGCCCAGGCGTGGCCTCGATCGACCTTCGAACCCGCTCCCGGAAAACTCCAGCACAAGCCACACAAGCAGCCCAGCGGTCGCGACGCACACTAGGACGACGAGGAGTACCAGGACTTCAACCTCCGCGTTTTGCTCAGCGGTTCCGGCTCGCTAGATAATTCTAGGTCACCGGCGAAATCTGACTACCCCATTGCCGCCGTTTTCACGCCGCGCGCCCGGCGGACGCGCACGGGAAGCAGGTCGGCGAGAAATCGCCCGGTGTGGGACTCGGCGACGGCGGCGACCTGTTCGGGCGTTCCCGTGGCGATGACCCGTCCCCCCTCCTCGCCGCCCTCGGGTCCGAGGTCGATCACGCGGTCGGCGACCTTGATGACGTCGAGGTTGTGTTCGATGACCACCACCGAGTTCCCGCCGTCGACGAGGCGCTGGAGGACGACGAGCAGCCGCTGGATGTCGGCGAAGTGAAGTCCCGTAGTCGGCTCGTCGAGGATGTAGAGGGTCCGGCCCGTGGCCACCTTGGAGAGCTCGGCGGCAAGCTTGACGCGTTGCGCCTCGCCTCCGGACAGCGTCGTGGCGGGCTGGCCGAGGCGCATGTATCCGAGGCCGACATCATTGAGCGCATCCACCCGGCGGCGGATCTTGGGGATGTGGGCGAAGAACTCGAGCGCCTCCTCGATCGGCATCTCGAGCACGTCGGCGATCGTCTTGCCCTTGAAGCGGACCTCGAGGGTCTCCCGGTTGTAGCGCTTGCCGTGGCACTGCTCACAGGGCACGTAGACGTCGGGGAGGAAGTGCATCTCGATCTTGATCTGGCCGTCGCCGCGGCATACCTCGCAGCGCCCGCCCTTGACGTTGAACGAGAACCGCCCCGGCTTGTACCCGCGCGCCCGTGCCTCCTGGGTCTTCGAGAAGAGCTCGCGGATCTGGTCGAAGAGCCCGATGTAGGTCGCCGGGTTCGATCGCGGCGTGCGCCCGATCGGCGACTGGTCGACGGAGATGATCTTGTCGAGCTGCTCGAGCCCGGTGATCCGGCGGTGCGTCCCCGGGCGCTGCCGGGCGCGGTGCAGTCGGTTGGCCGTGGCCTTGTAGAGGATGTCGTTGACCAGGGTGGACTTGCCCGATCCCGAGACGCCGGTCACGCAGCAGAACACCCCGAGGGGCACCTTGACGTTGACGTCCTGGAGGTTGTGCTCCGAGGCCCCCTCGATCGTCACGTACCCCGCCGGGCGGCGCCGGCGCTTGGGGATCTCGATCACCCGCGTGCCGGCGAGGAACTGGCCGGTCAGCGACTCGGGCATCTTCTCGATCTCGGCCGCCGTGCCCTCGGCCACCACGTGCCCGCCGTGCTCGCCGGCCCCGGGGCCCATGTCGATGAGATGGTCGGCCGCGCGCATCGTCCCCTCGTCGTGCTCGACCACGAGCACGGTGTTGCCGAGGTCGCGCAGGCGCTCGAGGGTCGCGATCAGCTTGTGGTTGTCACGCTGGTGCAGGCCGATCGATGGCTCGTCCAGGATGTAGAGCACCCCCACCAGCGAGGAGCCGATCTGGGTGGCCAGGCGGATGCGCTGCGCCTCTCCGCCCGACAGCGTCGCCGCGGCGCGGTCCATCGACAGATAGCCGACGCCGACGTTGTCCAGGAACTGCAGCCGCTCCTCGATCTCCCGCAGGACCAGCCGCGCGATC